>CAZVHY010000034.1:10555-13908 GCA_964627115.1 uncultured Solibacteraceae bacterium
GCGAGCAGTTTCAGACGGCGGGAGCGTCTCGATTCATCCATGGTGTCGTCTGGGGTCGACCCTGGTTCCGGGGCGGCCCAAGGGCCGCCCCTACGGATGTCAGCTTGTAGGGGCCGGGCTTGCCCGGCCCGTCCACTACATCTGTCTCTTCGCCAGCGCGGCGAACATGCCGTCTTTCTCCATCAGTTCCTGATACGTCCCCGACTCGGCCACCTGTCCGCCGTGCAGGAAGAAGATGCGGTTGGCGTTCACGATCGTGCTGAGGCGGTGCGCGATCACGATGCGCGTCGAATCCATCTTGTCCATGCTCTCGGTGACGATGGCCTGCGCGCGGTTGTCGAGTGCGCTCGTGGCTTCGTCGAGGAACAGGATTTTCGGCTTGTTCACGATGGCGCGCGCGATCATCAGGCGCTGGCGCTGGCCGCCCGAGAGCGTGCCGCCGCCCTCGGACACGTATGTGTGCATGCCCATCGGCATGGCGCGGATGTCTTCGGCCAGGCCGGCCTTGTCGGCCGCCTCCCAGGCTTCTTCCTGCGTCCGCGAGGTGACGCCGACGATGTTGCGGAAGATCTCCGTCGGCATGACGCGGCTGGCCTGGAGCACGACGCCGAGCTGCTGGCGCACCATGCGGATGTCGAGTGCGTTCAGGTCCTGACCGTCGTAGAGCACGGTGCCCGAGGTCGGCGCCTCGAACCCGAGCATCAGGCGCATGAGCGTGGACTTGCCGCCGCCCGACGATCCGACGAACGCGACGAACTCACCGGGGTTGATCTTGAACGACACGTCCCGGATGATCCACGGTCCGTCCGAGCTGTAGCGGAACGACACGCGCGAGAGCTCGATCGTGCCCTCGAGCTTGCCCGGGAACGCCTTGCTCTGATCGACCTCCGGCTTCGTCTCGAGAATCGGCTTGAAGCGCTCGTAGATCGGTACGACGCGCAGCAGGCTCAGCGACGCGTCGCCGAGCGCCTGCATGGCGGCGATGAACAGGCCGTAGGCCGTGTTGAACGCGATGAACTCGCCGGTCGTCAGGCTGGCCTCGCTGCCGTCCCCGCTCTGCTGGATGCTCAGCAGCGTGTAGAAGATCGCGATCGACGAGATCACCGGGAACACCGAGCCGAACACCAGCGCCGCGTTGCGGATGGTGCCGACCTTGAACGTGAGCTTGCGCTGCTGCGCGAACTGTTCCGCCCACACGCGGAACGCGTGCTGCTCGGCGCCGCAGACGCGCAGCTTGGTGACGCCCGTCAGCAGGTTCAACACGAGGCCCGTGATACGTCCGCGGAACTGGAACTCGAGCCGCTGGTAGCGCAGCTGCAGGTAGTTGGCGCCCGTGTTCACGCCCACGTAGAGCACCGTCAGCATGACGGCCAGCGTCGCCAGGCTCGAGTGGTACGCGAACATCTGCGCCACGTAGAACAGCCCGCTGATCGACCCGAGGATGGCCGCGATGCCCGCGCCCGACACCAGGTCCTGGATGGCCGACACGCCTTCGGCGCGATCGGCCAGATCGCCGGCCGAGAACTTCCGGAAGAAGTTCACCGGCAGGTTCAGGATGCGATCCCAGACGGCCGACTGGATCGGCGCCGCCATCTTGCGCTGCAGGCGGATGGTGGCGATGCCCTGCGTGAGCTTGAAGGCCGAGGTTGCGACCGCGGCCGACAGCAGCGCGACGCCGAGCAGCATCAGCGCCGATCGATCCGCCTGCGGGATCGCCGAGTCGAAGACCTGTCCCGTGATGAACGGCGTCACCGTGCCGAACAGGCCGACGATGAGCGCCATCCAGACCACCCACATCAGGTCGCCGCGGATGCCCTGCGCACCGAAGCGCACGAGCTTCGACACACTGAGCTCGCCTTCGGGGAACGGCCGGTAGACCGTGTACGCGAAGCCCGAGAACTCCTCGGCCATCTTCGCGGTGACGGCCACACGTTTGCCGGTCTTCGGATCGAGGCACTCGTACGCGCGCGGCCCCTTCGGGATGAGCGCGACCGGGTCGTTCGTCTCCGCCCACTGCGCGAGCAGCGGGCCGTTGTCGGTCTTCCACCAGTCGTCGCGCAGCGCGACCACGCGCGTCCGGAAGCTCGATGCCGCGGCGATGGCGAGCACCTGCTGCTCGAACGACATGCCGTCCTGCTTGCCGGGATGCTCGCGGACGTCGACGCCCAGGTACTCGCCGACGAGCTTGCACGCCTCGAGGATGGCCGCCTCGTCGCCGTGGACCTTGAACTCGCGCGGCGTCGAACCTTCCGTGCTGAGCACCGATCCGATCGCGTCGAGTGCGGATGCGCGCGCGGCGTCCGAGTGTGCGGCCTTGTCCTGCAGGCGCAGGTATTCATCGACCGTCGACAGCTTCTTCGCGATGAACTCGCACTCGCAGAGCACGCTGTGGAACGCGTCGAGCCCGCGCCAGAGCGCGGGTTTGCCCGCGAGGTCGGCCGTGCGCAGCGCTTCGACCGACAGCGGACCGAACTCGTCTGACACCGGCTGAATCCAGCTGTCGGACGTGATCGGGAACGGCACCGTCCGATGCGTGAACACCGGCGTGGCCATGTCGTTGAAGAGCACGCTGCCGCTCTCCATCTCGACCCACAGCACGTCACCGGACGCGGTCGCACGGATGCTGCTGTCGAGATCGACCTTCTGTTTCGCGGTTAGCGGCTTCGGTGCGTCCTTGGGGCGGGCCTGATCGGCCACGAGCGCCTTCGTCAGTCCCTGCACCCACGTGTCCACGAGCGCGGCCACGGCGCCTGCGCGTGCCGGCGTCGACGCGATCTGCTGCATCCGCGCGAGCGGGATCTTCCGGACCGTCGTTCCCTGTTTGCCAACGGCCAGGAAGCCGGAACCGACGCCGTAGCGCTGGAGATCGAACCCGAAGATGGCCTGGCCTGGCAGCACGCCGAGGAAGTGCGTGCGCGTGCCGGCGGGCTGACCGTTCTCGATGGCCACGGTGAAGATCAGCACGCCGCCCTCGACGACGTACCAGACCGCGTTGGGATCGTCGAGCAGGAACGGCTTGTGGCCGCTGGCTTCGATGGCGTCGCCTTCGTCCTCGAACCGGCTGGCGCCACCCGGCGCAGACGCGGCGGCCAGCAACTCCTTCGGAATCGGGATGACGACCGTTGCGCTGAAGTCCTCGTTGCCCACGTCGGCGGTGGGGGCGATCACGGGGATCTTCGACTTGCTCGTCTGCGTGGCCGCGGGCTTCGGGCTGCTCGGCTGCGCAGCTGCGGGCGGCGAGGCGGGGGGAGGCGGCGGCGCGGCTGCAGGCGGCGGGGCTGCGGGCGGCACGGCTACCGGCGCGGCGGGTTCCGCGTGCGCCATCGCTGCCGCGACATCGGCCGGCGACACGA
>CAZVHY010000034.1:14008-24588 GCA_964627115.1 uncultured Solibacteraceae bacterium
GGCGCGGCGGGTTCCGCGTGCGCCATCGCTGCCGCGACATCGGCCGGCGACACGAATCTCGTGGAATCGTCCGCTTCGTCCGGTGGCGCGACGACAGCCGGGGCGGCGCCGGGCACCGGCACGCACTCGATCACCAGGCGTCCGCCGATCCGGAAACGATCGCCCGGCCTGATAACGACCGTCTGTATCTCGTCGTCGCCCACCCACGTGCCGCCCGTGCTGCCGAGGTCCGTGAGCCGGATGCCTTCCGGCGTCAGCTCGATGCTCGCGTGACGACGCGAGATGTCGCGTTCGGCGAGCCGCACCTGGCAGTCGTCGCCGCGCCCGATCGTGGCGGCGCCGTCGACGACGAACGTCCGCCCGGCGTGTTCGGCGTCACCACCTTCGACGATGCGCAGGGTGATGGCGCTGGCGGGCATGGCCATGGCGATGGTTTCCGCCGGTGGCAGCAGCGCCACACACGAGAACGTCGTCGAGCCGATGCGGAACTCGTCGCCGGCGCGGAGCACGACTTCGGTCACACGCTCGGCGCCCATCCAGACGCCGTTGCCGCTGTTCAGGTCGACGAGCTTCAGTCCGCCGGCGCCCGGTTCGACACGCGCGTGCCGCCGCGAGACGCTCGCGTCGGCCAGCACCAGTTCAACCTGCGGATCGCGGCCGATGACGAGCGCCGTGTCGACGGCAATCTGCTGGCCCGATCGCGAGGCGTCGCTCGTCGTGACGACCTTCAGCGCGAACGTCGTGCCGGCGGGAAGGGGAGCGGGGTTCGAAGACATCTCGTGCATGTCAGTGCCCCATGAGCCGCTGGTACGGCCCCTCGATGTCCTTCATCTCTTCGTGTGTGCCGCGCTGCACGATCTTGCCGCGTTCCATGACGATGATCTCGTCGGCGTCGCGGACCGTACTGAGGCGGTGGGCGATGATGATGCAGGTGCAGCCGCGCCGGCGCAGGCTCTCGTCGATGTGCTGTTCGGTGGCCGGGTCGAGCGCGCTCGTGGCCTCGTCGAGGATGAGGATGGTCGGCTCGCCGACCAGCGAGCGCGTGATCTCGAGCCGCTGGCACTGGCCGCCGCTGAAGTTGCCGCCGCCTTCCTGCACGCGCGACTGGTAGCCGCCCTCGCGCGACTCGATCACGTCGTCGATGGCCGCGTCCTTCGCCGCGCGGCTGATGCGCTGTGGCTGTACCGTCGTGTCCCACATGGAGACGTTCTCGTTGACCGTGCCGCCGAACAGGAACACTTCCTGGTCGACGACGGCCATCGAGTTGGCGATCAGGTCGCGCGGCACCTGTGTGCGCGGCACGCCGTCGAACAGGATGTCGCCGCTCCAGGGCTGGAACAGGCCGGAAATGAGCTTGGCGGCCGTGGACTTGCCGCTGCCGCTCGCACCGACGAACGCGACGCGTTTGCCCGGCTGCACGACGAGGTTGAAGTTCTCGACCAGCGGCGGCTCGAGCGGGCTGTAGCCGAACGTGATGTCGCGCAGTTCCACGTGGCCCGAGAGCTTGACCACCTTCGGATCGAACTTCAGCGCCTCGCGCGTCTGCTTGTACTGCGGATCGGCCGGGTACCGCAGCACGTCGTCGAGGCGGTTCATGTCGGCCTGCAGTTCCTGCATGTCGGCGCCGAACTGCACGAACGCATTGAGCGGCCGCGTGAAGCTCGAGAGCAGCGTCTGATAGGCGACGAGCATGCCGATGGTCAGCTGGCCGTCCATGACCTTCAGGCCGCCGAGCACGAGGACGGCGGCCGTCGACATCGTCTGCACGAGCGGCGGCACGGCGGTCGAGATCTGCGCGAGCACCTGGAGGAACTGCTCGTTGTTGATCGTCTTGGCGTAGTAGCCGGCCCAGCGCGAGAAGAACTCGGCCTCGGAGCCCGTGGCCTTGATCGTCTCGATCATCTGCAGGCCGTTCATCGAGACGCCGGTCAGCTTGCCCTTGTCCTGCATCAGGCGCCGGCTGCCGTCGGTGCGCGCGCGCGCGGCGAGCTTGATGGCGCCGACGTTGAGGAGCGCGATCAGGATGACCGTGATCGTCAGCGTGACGTCGTACAGGAACATCAGTCCCGCGTAGAACACCGTCATCATGCTGTCGATGACCATGCCCGCCAGGCGCCCGGACACCATCTGCGCCACGCGGTCGTTGATCATCACGCGGCTGCCGATTTCGCCCGAGAACCGCTGGCCGAAGTACGCGGCCGGCAGTTGCAGGATGTGCGTGAAGAACCGGCTCGACGTCGTGAGCGAGAGTTTCGTCTCGAGACGCAGCAGCGTGTGTTTCTGCAGCCACGTCAGGAAGCCGTGGACGACGACGGTGGCCGCCATGGCCCAGAGCAGCGGCTTGACGAGCCACGCCTGACCGCCGAGCAGGTAATCGTCGATGAAGACGCGCGTGAACGTCGGGATGATCAGGCCGGGAACGACCAGCAGCAGGCCGCACAGGATCGTGTAGAGGAGCGCGGCCTCCGAACCGACGAGCCGCCGCCGCAGCGCCGGCAGCATCTTCGGCGACGCGCCGCCCTTCTTGAACTCCGGCCCCGTCTTGAACGTGAGCACGACGCCCGAGTACGAGCCGTCGAGCTCGGTCATCGTGATCTCGCGCGGCCCCTGGGCCGGATCGTTCAGGATGACCTTGTCACCCTTGAACCCGTCGAGTACGACGAAGTGGTTGAAGTTCCAGAAGAGGATGGCAGGGAACTGCAGCTCGTAGAGCTTCTCGAGCTCGCTGTACTTGAAGCCCTTGGCTTCGAGGCCGTACTTGCGCGCGGCGCGCAGGACGTTGTTGGCCTTGCTGCCGTCGCGCGAGACGCCGCACTCCTGGCGCAGTTCCTCGAGCGGGACCCATCGGCCGAAGTAGGCCAGGACCATCGCCAGCGCAGCCGCGCCACACTCGACGGCCTCCATCTGGAGGATGGTCGGCGTGTTGACGCGCCGGCGCGGCGCCTTCTTGTATGTCTTGGCCGGTTCTTCGGCGGCTGGGGTTGCGGGTTCGGCCACGGGTATCTATCCGTCTATCCGCCGATGGCGCCGCGGATGATCGGCAGCACCATGCTGATGGGCGCGCGCTTGTCGACTTCGACCGCCACCGAGATGCCGGTGCCGCCCGAGATCTGCATGTTGGGGCCCTTGCCGGTCGACCAGGCGTAGCCGGTTGGCGTCGACGTGTCGGGCGTGGGGGCAATGATGACGCGGTAGCTGGCCTCGGAGATGCGCTGATCGCCCATGACGCGCGCAATCACGGCCGGGCTCTCCGGATACTGCGAGACAGACTTCACCTCGCCGCGCAGGAACCCGAATTCCTCGCGCGGCACGCCGTTGACGGTAATCTGCGCCGGGTGCCCGGGCTGCACACGCTGGCCGGTCTGCGAGGAGACGAAGGCGACGATCTCGAGCGTGTTCGCCTCTTCGTTGCCCGATTCGACCTCGGCAATCAGCTCGCCGTTGGTCACCAGATCGCCCACCTGCTTGGCAATCGACACGACCTTGCCGGTGACCGTGCTGCGGATCTCGGCGCCGGCCTGCACGGTGGCCCTGGTGCTGCTGACACGCTGCTGAATCGACTGCAGGCTGATCAGCCGCATGCGGCCCTGTTCGCGCACGTTGCGAATCTGCTGATCGTAGGTGTCGCGTTCCTTCGTGTAGCCGTCGACCTCGGCCTCGGCGGCCCGCACCTGATTGGCCGTGCCGATGCCGGCTGTCAGGTTTTCGCGGCGCTGCGCGAGGTTGGCGTCGGCCTTCGCCACGTTGGCCTGCGCACGATCGCGCTGGATCTGCAGATTGCTGATCTGCATGTTCTCGGCGGCCAGGGCCGTCTGGTGCGCCTGCAGCTGCGTGTCGTAGTCGGTCTGCGCCATGATGACCGTCTGGTCCATGTTCACAGCCGAAATCTCGCCGACGACCTGATCGGGGGCGACGTTCTGGTTGACCGCAAGGGCAAGCCGCGTCAGCCGGCCGTCGCCCGACGCCCGGATCTGGCGCAGACCGCCTTCGCCGGTGAGCATGCCCTGGCCCTCGATGCGATCCGGCATGCTGCCGTAGACGCTCCAGGAAATGACGCCGACGAGCAGGCCGGCAATCGTCAGCAGCGCGATCCAGCCCTTCGGCGAGGTCACCTGCATGAGCACATCGAGCCGTTCAGGTGACGCCAGCTTGTCGAGCGCCGCCTTGCGGAACAGGGAGTCGTCGGCCATGGAAAAGGGCTCCTCGAATCGGGCTACAAGGCTACGGTTGTCGACTACGGACTACAGACGACCGGGCTGCGGGCGGCGCACCTGCCTGCCTTCCCGCCTCCTCCCAGCCTTCCGTTTACTGTCCTGCAAACGCTGCCGGGTCGAAACGCAACGTGCCGCCCGATCCATTCGCGTCGTCGATTGCCACCAGATCACCGAGCTCGAACTGCAGACGCGCCAGCGCGCTCAGGTAGGCCTGGCGCTGCCGGACGAGCTGCAGGTGGTCGCCGGTCAACCCTTCTTCGGTGAGCAGCGCATCGATCAGCGTGGCATCACCGGCCTGGAACATCTTCACGCGTCCGGCCAGCGTTTCGCCGCCGCGGGCCACCGCGTTCTCCCACTCGGTGAGCGAGGCCGCCGCCCGGCGCAGCGACTCGGTCAGCTCGACGATGTTCTCGCCGATGACGCGGCGGAGATCCTCGGAGCTGATGGCGCTGGAGGTCAGCGTGGCCTCGGCCTGCGCCGCGCGACCGCGCGCGGCGTTGTTGCCGAAGGGCAGCTCGAACGTAACCGCCACGGTCGCAAACGGCGTGTGCCGGTTCTTGATCGCGCGGCCGTACCCGACCGGCGAGTAGTACCGCACCGGATCGAGCGGCGGCACGGCCGTGCCGGTGACCGGCGTCGTCGGGACGGCCGACGTTGCGGAGATAATCGGCAGCCGCTCGTCTGGCAGGAATTTGAAGAACGGGCTGTCTTCGATGTTGAAGTAGCCGCCGGTGAGCGTGAGGTCGAGACGCGGCCGCGCGTTGGCGCGTGCGCCGGCGGCCAGTGCCGCGGCGGCCTCGCGCCGGGACGTGGCCGCGCGCAGGTCGCGGCGCGACGTGAGGGCGCGCGCGATGAGCGCGTTCACGTCGGCGTCGGTGGCCGACGTCGACGCGAAGTTCTGCGCGGCCAGCGGCGCGTCGACCAGGTCTTCGACGCGCACGCCCATCTGTTCGGCCAGCGCGACCCGCGCCGACACGAGCGCCGCCCGCGCCTGCGCGAGCGACCCGTCGACACCCGCGGCGCTGGCCCGCACGCGCGCCAGGTCGGCCTGCGCGAGCTCGCCCGCGTTCACGCGTGCTTCCGACAGCGTGAGAATCTGCTGCTGACGTCCGACCGACGCTTCGATTTCGCTGACGGTCTGCTGTGCGGCCACCAGATTCAGGTATGCGAGCACCGTGCGGAACACTTCCTCCGACACGTCGTGACGGAACTGCTCGCGCTCGCCCGCCACGATCTCTGCGGCGGCACGTTCGGAGGCGGCTGTGGCCGCTGACCCGCGTCCGCGGCCGAGCGGGATGGTGAGGGTGCCCGTGGCGCTCGAGAAGAACTGCGGCGGCGTGTCGAAGCCGCCGAACGTCGGATCGAGCGGCTTGTCGACGAAGTTCTGCTCCTGGCTCTGCACCTGGTAGTCGCCGCTCACCTGGAAGCCGCTGCGGAAGAGCTTCGACAGGCTGAGGTCGAGCGTGATGTTGCGCTTCAGCTCGTCTTCGGCCACCGGTCCGAGCCGGTCGAGCGCGAGCCGCGCGCGCTGCGCCACGGTCCGCGTGATCTCCTCCTGCAGAATCCGCATTTCCCGCGGAATCTGCGCCACACTCTGCAGGATGCCCTCGAGGCCCAGGCCGCCCGACTGATCGATGCGGCGCTGCGTGCCGATGAGCAGCTCCGGCGAAATCAGTTCGCGCGGCTCCGTGCGGCAGATGTCTGCGATGTTGATGTCGAGTCCATCGGCCAGTTCGACCACGACCGACTGCAGCGACGTGTTGACGCCGAGCAGCGCCTGCTCGACCGCGTCACGTCCCGACAGGTCGACGTTGGCGCCGGTCAGGTCGAGCTGACCGTTCGACAACTGCAGGCCCGACGGGCATCGCGGCGGCGTCGTTGACGTCACCGTGATCATCTCGCGCAGCGCCTGCGTCAGGATCGTGAAGTTGTTGGCGATGATCCGGATCGTCTCGCGCTTGCTCATCTCACGCGCCTTGAGGAACGGCGCCATTTCCTTGAGATCGAACGTCGCCGTGGGCAGGAACCGCAGCGTCGGATCGAAGACGCCCTGCGCCTGCTGCAGCCGGCCGGTGGCCGAGCGGAGCGCCTCGGCGCTCTGCTGAACGGCCGGGTTGTGACGCACCGCGAGCGTCACCGCATCCGAGAGGCTGATCGCCGGCTGTGTGATGCGCGCTGGTTCGCCGGCGGCCGCTGTCGCGAGCGCTTCGGCTTCGGTGAGCTGGACGACCTGGGCGGAGACGGGCGCGGCGATACCGATGCAGAGTGCCGCGATCGCGGCGCGCCAGGCCACGAGAGGGGAGATGGCGCCGGCCACTAGTCCCTCGCCCCGGCTGCCGGCACGCTCACGAGCGCGCCGGTGTGGAACTGCAGTTGCGCCAGCCGCTGCGCCAGTTCCTGGCGCGCGAGGATGAGCGCGAGTTGGGCGTCGATCTGCTGCTGCCGCGTGATGACCGTGTCGAGCAGCGTGACATCGCCGCCGCGGAACCGCTGCATCTCGGCATTGACCGTCGTCTCGTAGAACCCGACGGCGGCTTCGGCCTGCGCCACGCGCGCCGCCACCTGTTCGATCGTGCCCGCCGATTCGACGACGGCCAGACGGATGCGGCGGTCGAGGTCGCGCTGGGCGATCTGGCGCAGTGCGGCGTCGGCTTCGCGCTGGACGAGCAGGCCCTGCGCCTGGTTGTTGCCGAGCGGCTTCTCGTATTGGAAGCCGATGCCGGCGCTCGGGCCGACCCACCGATCGAGCGCCTTCGGGCCCGAGCCCTCGCCGAGTGCGGTGAACCAGGTGCCGACCTGGAGGTCGAGGCGAGGCCGGAGGTCGTCGCGGGCCGCGTCGACCAGCGTGTTGCCCGCTTCGATGGCGCGTGCGGCCGCCTGCAGATCGGCGCGGCGTCCCACCGCCTGATCGATGAGGGCGCCGACCGGACCGCCGGCGCTCGACTGCGGGAACGTGTCGGCGGCCGACGGCAATGTCGCGGGATCGCCCGTGACGGCCACGCCCATCGCGTCGGCGAGCGCGACGCGGGCTTCGTGATAGCGGCGGTCGGCATCTTCGGCCTGCGCGCGCGCCCGGGCCTCTGACGCGCGTGCCCGCGCGAGCTCGACCTGCGGCAGGTCGCCCACACCGATGATCTGGTTCGTCAACTCCGTCAGCGTCGTCTGGAACTCGACCGACTGGCGTGCGATGGCGGCCGCTTCCATGGCGGCGCGCACGTTCCAGTACGCCTGCACGGTTCGCAGCACGCTCGCGGCCTGCTGATGACCGAGGATGAGCTCGCCGGCCTCCACTTCGAGGCCGGCCGCACGTTCGGCGGCGGCCACCGACCGTGCGCCGCGGCCACGCAGCAGCGGCAGCGTGAAGTTCACGCCCGCGCGGAACTGCAGCACGTCGGAGATGCCCTTGCCGCCGAACTCTGCCGCGCGCGGCTTGCCCTTGAAGTTCGTGCCGTTGAACGTCGCGTCGAAGAACGGCGCGAACGTGATGCCCGAGCGGTAGAGCTTCGACACGGTCAGGCTGCCGGTGGCGTCGATGAACACTTCATCGATCGGCGCGTCGCCGAGGTTGGCGCGATCCTGCCGGAGCCGGTCGTAGTCGCTCTGGGCCGACGCCAGTTCGTTGTCGAACTCGAGCAGGGCGGCCGAGACGAAGTCCGTCCGGATGTTCACGAACTCCTGGCGTTGCGCGGGCGACGCCTGGGCGATCAGCCGTTCGAGCACGCGCAGCGTGGCCGCGGTGGCCGGGCTGAAGCGCGCCACTTCGTCGATGGCACCGCCGTCCGAGGGGTTGTTGCGGATGGAGTCGAGCAGGCTCGACAGCCGGCTCACTTCCTCGAGGTTCTTCTCGCGGTTGGCGATGACCTCGTCGAGGTCGTCGCGCTTGCGGCGTTCGGTGTCCTGTGAGCTCTCGCTCATCTCCTGCGTGCGGTGCGTGTACTGCGCGGTCAGGAACAGGTTCGTGTCGAAGATGCCGCGGAACTGCTGCTCGAGCCCCTGCCGGCGCCGGATCTCCACCTGGCTCTGCTGGACGGCCGGATCGTGACGCAGCGTGGTCGCGACGGCATCGTCGAGTGTGATGCCGGCGGCGGGAAACGTCATGACCGGCGCCGCATCGCCTGGCGCCGGCGCGGGCTGCTGTGCGCGCACCGGCGTCGCGGCTGTGATGAACGCGACCGTTGGAACTGTAAGAAAGAGGAAGAGAGAGCGCCCGGGCATGCGTGTCATCGGGGAGAGTCTCCTGTCGCCGTCGCCAGTCTGCTGCCGGAGCAGTGCATCGATCGCCGCGAGGTGCGGACGTCACGTCGTGGCAGAGTCATCCGGGGGCGCGATTCTACCAGAAAAAAATGCGGCCAAACTGTCACGTTTGCATGGTGTCGCGCACCAAAGAAGCGTTACGAATTCGGGATCGTGCAGACAGTTTCGTTCGTTGTGACTCGTTGCATTCTGCGTCGAAAATATGTGCTACCCTTCGGCCTCTCCTATGCGTATCAGACTCCTGAGTCTCGCTCCCGTGCTGGTGGCACTCGTGCTCTCCGCTGCGGCCTGCCGCGGGCTGCCGGCGGGTCCGTCGCTCAGCAATGTCACGGTCGGATCACTGACTCTCGAGCCCACCATCGGCAATCCCGGTCTCTGCTGCTGCCGCGTGGTCGGCAGCGTGGCGAACAACAATGAAGTGCCGATCCACGCCACGCTGAAGATCGACGCGCTCGACGATCGGGGAGAGTCGATGGCGCGGATTCTCTACTTCGTGCCCGATCTCGAGCCGCGCACCTCGCGCGCGGTCGACGCACACGGCTTCATCTTTCCGTGTTCGTCCATCCGGCAGCTGAAGACCGAAGTCGACGTCAAAGGCATCACGTATCCGCCGCTATGACCCACCCCTCCGCGGCGCGCCGGGATCGACCGCGTGAGGGGCCGAACATGGCGAGGGCGTCGCTCCACGCGACGTACCCCCGCAGCAGGCCGGTTGCAGGAGATACCGTGTCCTTTCTCAGCGAACCCGCCGTCCGCCTCCGTCAGTTGTCCGTCGAACGGCACGGTCCCGACCGCGTCCTCGAAATGGTCGGTCAGTCGGCCAGCTTCCTGAAGGCCATCCGCCAGGTCGAGAAAATCGCGCGATACCGGGAGCCGGTGCTCATCACCGGCGAAAGCGGCGTCGGGAAGGAACACTTCGCCCACGCGCTCTACCTGCTGGGCTGTCCGCGCACCAAGCCGTACGTCACGGTCAACTGTCCGCAGTATCAGGAAGGCAATCTCACCGTCAGCGAGCTGTTCGGCCACCTCAAGGGCAGCTTCACGGGCGCCACCGCCGATCGGCGTGGCGCGTTCGAGGAGGCCGACGGCGGCGTGATTTTCCTCGACGAGATTGGCGACCTGCCGACCGCTGCCCAGGCGCTGCTGCTGCGTGCGCTGGCCACCGGCGAGTTCCGGCCCGTGGGCGCGGCGTCCGGATCGAGGCGCGCCGACGTGCGCGTGGTGTCGGCCACCAACCGCGATCTCAACGAACTGGTCATGATCAACCAGTTCCGGTACGACCTGTTCTTCCGCCTGCGCCACTTCCTCGTGGAACTTCCGCCGCTGCGCGAGCGCGAGGACGACTGGCGGCTGATTGCCGACCACACGCTCTTCCGCCTGGCGCGCAAGTACGGCGTGTCGAAGCGCTTCTCGCACGCGTCACTCGCGCTGCTCGAGAAGAACCGCTGGCCGGGCAACGTGCGGCAACTCATTGCCGTCGTGTCGACCGGCTACGGCATGGCCGATGGTGAGCTGATCGAACCCGAGGACTTCAGCTCGCTGCTCGAGGACTCACCGCACGACAACGCCGACACCATCGACGCGCGCTACGAACGCATCGTGCGCAGCGGCGAGGACTTCTGGGCGGTGGTGGGGCAGCCGTTCATGGAGCGCGACCTCAATCGCTCCCAGGTGAAGACGATCGTGCGTCGCGGCCTGAGCGAGACCACCGGCAACTACCGGCGCATCGTCTCGCTGTTCAACCTGCCGGCGTCGGAGTACCAGAAGTTCATGGACTTCCTGCGCCATCACGATCTGAAACCCTGACGTCACCCGATTGATACCGCGCCGAAACGTTCGGCGCGCACGCTTCACTAGCCTGTCGCACGGCTGTTGGAGCTCCACCTCTACGGAATGGAGCGACAGCTCCAACTGCGGTGTGTCGTATCCGCAGCCGATTGCGGCAAGTCGCTGATATGGCGCATGTTGCGGGTTTCGGCACGGTTGGCCTGCCAGTTGCTTTTATACAGGGCATGCCGAATCGGCAACGTGGTTCGAACGGCAATATCGTCGTTCGAGTTTCAAACGTGTAATGACGAAGAGAGGTTGAATCATGTCGCAGGCAATGACTCG
>CAZVHY010000035.1:0-21361 GCA_964627115.1 uncultured Solibacteraceae bacterium
GCAGGGCCACCGTGTAGTACCCCTCGGTGTTCGTGACGGCCGTGCGCACGACGCCGGTCCCGGTATTGGTGACCGACACGGTCACGCCCGGCGTCGGCAGACTCGACGGATCGGTGACCAGTCCCGTGATCGATGCCGTCTGGGCATGAACGAGACCCGGCACGAGTGCGAACACCGCGAGCAGGACGAAGCCGATGCCCGTCCCACGGCGTCTGGATCGTTCAGCACGAGCTGACATACAAGGCGCTCCCCTCTCTCGACGTCCGGTGTGATCGCCGCATGACACCGCTGTCGACGCGGGGGCCACCGGTCCTTCGACGACACGCATGATGCCGCCCGCCCCTTGGAGAGTTCTTTGTCGCGGCGTGAAAAATCGAGATCGCCGGGCGCTTTTCCAGAATTTTCCAGCCGGATGCCGCGACGCGCGGGCAGGCTTGCCGGCCGTGCGACGCGGGACTATAATCCGCGGCACACACGGTTGTTCCTCCGCCTCTGCCTGTCGCGGCAACGCGATGGAGGCTGCTGATGGTGCCAGACTCCCCCACGGGGCCACAGCCGGGCTCCCGCTACTGGCTGTTCGGTCCTTACGTACTCGACCGCGTCAAGAACCAGCTCATCAAGGATGGAGTTGCGGTACCGGTTCGCCCCAAAGATCTCGAAATCCTGATCGTGCTCGTCGATCGGCACGGCCGGCTCGTCGAGAAGGACGAGATCTTCGCGTGCGTCTGGTCTGGCGCCATCGTCGAAGAAGGCAATCTCTCGCGTCACATCTCGACGCTGCGCAAGACGCTCAACGGCGGCACCGACCGGCGCGAGTACATCGCCACGCTGCCCGCCCGCGGCTATCGCTTCGTGGCCGAGGTGACGGAAACCGACGAAGACCCGCACGCCACGCACACGACGCCGGTCCCCGGGGCCGTCGTTCGTGCGCCGGTGCCCTCATCGCGCATCGTGCACCACGTCGCGTGGGTGGCCGTCTGCGCGGCGCTCGTGATCTTTTTCTGGCCGAGGCCATCGGCCGCGCCCACGCCGCGGCGCACGCTCGTGCAGGTGACCGACGAGCAGGGCGTGCAGGAACATCCGAGCTGGTCGCCCGACGGCCAGCGCATCGTCTACGCCTCCGATCACGCCGGCGTGTCGAACCTCTACGTGCGGACGGTCGCCGACCACGACGCGCTGCCGATCCAGATCACGTCATCGGCATCGTCGGATTGGCAGCCGGACTGGTCGCCCGATGGGCGCTGGATCGCGTTTCGATCCGAACGCGACGGCGGCGGCCTGCGCATCGTGCCCGCCGAGGGCGGCCCGTCACGAGGGATCACGACGTTCGGATACGACCCGCAGTGGTCGCCCGACAGCCGGCGCGTGCTGTTCATGAGTGCCTACATCGGACAACTCGGTCCGCCCAGGCCGCACGTGATTGCGATCGGCGACGAGACACCGGCGGCCGTCGCGCCTCAGCTCCTCGGTGAATTCAACCCGGCCCACGTCGCGTGGCATCCCGACGGACGCATTTCGATCTGGGGACGCCGGACCGGCAACGCGTGGGCGTTCGTCACGGTCGATCCCGCCACCGGCGCGGCCATCGAATCACCAGCCGACCTCGTGCGCGAGGTGCTGACGGCATCGTCCATCACGCTCTCGCGATTCCGATGGGCGCCCTCCGGACGGCACCTGTATTTCGAAGGGGAGTCGCGCGGTGTGCGCAACATCTGGCGCGTCACCGTGGATCCAGCCACGCTCGCGTGGACGCACGGCCCCGATCGGCTCACGACCACGGCCGGCGAGGAAGCCGGCATTGCCTTGTCGCCCGACGGGCGCCGGCTCCTGTTCAGTGCCCAGGCGTCGAAGACGCGGATCTGGGCGCTGTCGTTCGACCACGACGGCCGCCGACTGACGGGACGGGCCGCCCCGCTGACCACGGGACGCGCCGGTGAGCAGTCACCCAACGCCTCGGCGGGCGGCGGCGTGCTCGTTTACGGCGCGACACGCGCCGGCCGGTACGAGTTCCGCGAACGGTCCATGCACGACAGCCGCGACCGCGTGCTGCTGGCCGGGTACGAACATCTCCCGCGGATGTCGCAGGACGGCGCCAGGCTCGCGTATCTGCGTCAGTTGCCCGGCGCCAGCGGGACGGACGCAACGACGACGCTCGTGACGCGTTCGCTGTCGGGTGGCGAAGAGCGCGTGCTGGCCACGTTCGGGCCATACACGTGGGTGCCCACCGACTGGGCACCGGACGGATCGGCCCTCGTTGGCACGGGCCGAACGGCCGACGTGCAACGCGGATCGGTGTTCCTGCTGCCGTTGTCGGGCGCCCCGCACGGCGAGCGGCACATGCGCCTCGTCGCCACCGGCGGGGATCGTGGCCTGACCTCGGCGCGCTTCTCGCCGGACCAGCACTGGGTGGCGTTCGCGGCCAACAACGCGTCGCGTGATGGCACGTCGGTCATCAACGTCGTCTCGGTGTCCGGTGGCGCATGGACGCGCATCAGCGAGGGCGCGCAATTCGACGGCAAGCCCCAGTGGGCGCCCGACGGCCGCGCGATCTACTACATTTCCAACAGGGACGGCTTCGTCAACGTCTGGGGACGCCGGTTCGATCCCGTATCGGGCCACACCGTCGGCCCCGCGTTCCGCGTGACCGACTTCGACAGCAGCCAGCGCATGCTCTCGGCGGGATTCCAGGAGCTCCGGCTCGCGTTCACCGACGACTCGCTCATCCTGCCGATCACGGAACGATCGAGCGACGTCTGGATGCTGGAACACGTGGATCAGTAGGGCGCGTCGCGAGCCGCGCCGGATGCTGCCCGTGGCGATCACGCCGGCTCCAGCGGCCGCGATCCGAGCGCAAATCGCGCGAGCGTCTCGATCGTGCTCCCGGAGACATCGAGGAGCGTCACGCTCTCGATCACGCCGTGCACGGGGGCTGGAGGCGTTCGTTCAGCCGTTTCGCGTAGGCCTCGCACCAGCCCACGTCGCCTGCCGCGATCGTGACGTGGGGAACATAGCCAACGTCCTCACGCAGATGCGGTCGCAGGACGCCGGCATACAGTTCGTGATGCAGTCGCACGATCGGCTCGCGACCTTCGTCGGGCACGACGAACACGTGCGCGCCGCCGTGAAGGGCATCAGGCCTGGCAACCGCCGATCGAATGACGAACCGAATCGGCGCATGACGAAGCGCCGTTCAGGCAAGTTCGTCTTCGATGCCGTTCAGTGATGTGTCGACCGGAAAGACGAACGTGAAGTGCGGCGCAATGCGGC
Source organism: uncultured Solibacteraceae bacterium (assembly GCA_964627115.1). Taxonomy (GTDB): domain Bacteria; phylum Acidobacteriota; class Vicinamibacteria; order Vicinamibacterales; family SCN-69-37; genus SCN-69-37. The sequence goes on from CAZVHY010000035.1 coordinate 3,268, forward strand.
GCGCCTGAGGATCGTGTCTGGTGCGAACCGACTCGATCCAGTCGAGGTCGGCCCGGTCCAGAACGGGGTACGAGACGACAGCGAGGCGAACCACCGACGGAGTCTACGTCACGAGGCCGTTGACGTCGCGGCACCACGCAGATGACGTTTGGCGAACGCGACGCCTGATCCAGACTTCAAGTACCGCTCGAACACGACAGCGCGCCGGCACGTTGGCACTCAGTCTGGTGTGGTAGCGCGGTGGAATCTCCGAATTCTTCAGGACGTAAACGAATCGCTTCGATACGCCCGCGTCGATCGCAAACGCCCTGCCGCGCAGGAACAGGCCGGACTCTCAGCCGTGTCGCGACGTTCGGTGCGGGAACGGAAACCGTGGTTGGCGCCGAGGCCAACCGCAGGAGTGTGTTGATCTGAGGAATTCGCAACCTTCGCGGATCGCTCGCTACGGCTTCGGCTCGTCAACCGAAGCCGCGAGCCGTCTTCGCACTGCGTGCTACGGCGGGCCGGGGCGCAGCGAGCGATTGGCGAAGGATGGTACCGGTACGGGGATTCGAACCCCGGTTTGATGGCTGAGAACCATCCGTCCTGACCCCTAGACGATACCGGCACGGGCCGAAGGAACTTCAAAAAATAGCACTCTGGCGCGAGAAGGGTCAAGTCACCGCGCCGGGGCGTGCGGACTGACGTAGTCGCCGACGGTCGTCCGGAAGGCGACGTTCAGCCGGTTCCAGCCGTTGATGGCAATCACCGCCAGCGTCAGGTCCACCAAACTCTTCTCATCGAAGTGGCGACGCGCCTGTTCGTACACCTCGTCGGGGACGTCCTGCGTCTCGGCCACGCGCGTGATGGCCTCGGTCCAGGCCAGCGCCGCGCGTTCACGGGCGCTGTAACACGGCGCGTCGCGCCAGGCCGACAGCAGATACAGACGCTGTTCCGTTTCGCCGCGGGCGCGCGCGTCCTTGGTGTGCATGTCCAGACACCACGCACAGCCGTTGATCTGCGACGCACGCGATTTCACCAGTTCCAGGAGCAACGGCTCCAACCCGCTCCGGTGGACCTGCCGTTCCACCTGGCGCATCGCGTCGAACGCGGCGGGAGACGCAGCCTTGTAGTCGAGACGCTGGGACATCCGGGAACCCTCCGGTGAGCGGGTGCCTCCTCGCGGAAACCCCTCCCGATGGTAGCAGTGACGGCCGGCGCGCACGCTGGCGCGGGACGGCCAAGTCGGACATAATCGTGACGCTCCACGCTGACAGGCGCGGATCACCACATCGCTCCGATGAAACCGCACGCCGTCGCGTATCCACCTGCGAGCACCGAGTCGTCACGCTCGACGAAGCTGGGCGACATGACGGTGCTGGCCAAGCCGCGGCTGAACACACTCGTGGTCGCCACGACCGCCGGCGGCTACTGCATGGCCAGCCCCGCGCCGATCGATCTCGTCATGCTCGCGATCACCTGCGTCGGGACGGCACTGGTGGCCAGCGGCGCGTCGGCCGCCAATCAGGTCTACGAGCGCGACACCGATCGCCTGATGGCGCGCACGCGCAGCCGCCCGATGGCCGACGGCCGCATGAACGTCGGCGAGGCGCTGCTGTTCTCGGGCGTGTTGACCGCCGTCGGGTTCGGCCTGCTGTGGACCATCGCCACGCCGGAAGCGGCGTGGGTGGCGCTGGCGACCTACCTCAGCTACGTGGTCATCTACACGCCGCTCAAGCGCCGCACGTCGTTCTCGACCGTGGTCGGCGCGGTGCCCGGCGCGCTGCCGCCGCTCATCGGCTGGGCCGCAGTCACCGGCAGCGTGGCGGGTGTCGAGCCGTGGTCGCTCTTCTTCATCATGTTCTTCTGGCAGCTGCCGCACTTCCTGGCGCTCGCCTGGATGTACCGGGAAGACTACGCGCGAGCCGGCCTGCCCATGCTCTCCGTGCACGATCCACACGGGGCCGCCACCGGCCGGCAGGCGCTGCTCTGGGCCGCGGCGCTCGTGCCGTTCGGCATGCTCCCGTTCCTGCTCGGCATGACCACCGCGGTGTACGCGATTGGCGCGCTCGTCCTCGGCCTCGCGCAACTCGGACTGGCCGCGAAGTTCGCGCGCCATCGGTCGATCGCCAACGCGCGCGCGCTGTTCTTCGCGTCGATCATCTACCTGCCGCTGCTGTGGATGCTGATGGTCCTCGCGCGCACCTGATCGAGCGTCTCACACGGACGCTGCGCCTTTCCCCGGAAGTTCACACGTGGACGTCACCGATCTCCCCACCCTGAACGCGGTCCTGAACGGCCTGTCCGCCACGCTGCTCGTTGCCGGACTCATCCAGATCAAACGCCGGAACATCGAGACACACCGGCGCCTGATGGTCAGCGCGTTCATCGTGTCCGGGCTGTTCCTCGTGTCGTACCTGATCTATCACTTCGAGGTGGGGTCGGTGCCGTACCAGGGCACCGGACTCTGGCGGGTCGTCTACTTCAGCATCCTCATCCCGCACGTCATCCTGGCGGCGTTCGTGCTGCCGCTGGCGCTCGTCACGCTGCGACGCGGATGGATCCGCAACGACGCGGCCCACCGGCGGATCGCGAAGATCACGCTGCCGATCTGGCTGTTCGTGTCGGTGACCGGCGTGCTGGTCTATCTGATGCTGTATCAGATGAGCTGATCGCAGACGTGGGCGGGGCAAGCCCCGCCCCTGCGTTTGATCGTGTAGGGGCCGACCTGGTGTCGGCCCAGGGCGGACACGAGGTCCGCCCCTGCGACACCGAAGAGCAGCCTTGTGGCCTCGCAGCGGTCGTGTGGGCCGGATCCTACTTGCCGAACCGGTCGAAGATATCGACCAGTTCGTTCAACTGCTGCCGGTGCTCGCCGTCACCCCTGGTCACGGCATCGTGAATGCAGTGATCGACGTGGTGGCGGAACACCGCGAGACTGATGCGATTCAGCGCGGCTTCGGCGGCCGCGAGCTGCTGCAGAATCTCGATGCACGCCCGCGGCTCCTCGATCATGCGGCGGATTCCGCGTACCTGCCCCTCGATGCGGTTCAGGCGGCGGACAAGTGCGTCCGAGTCGTAGGACTCGGACCTCAGACTCTCATCAGCCGCCTGGTCCGCGGCCGTGGGTACGACGTCGAGCATCACCTCTCCCCTTTGTCGTTCAAATACGACGCGGCGGCGGTCCCGTTGCGGGGTAACCGCACAACCGGCCGGTTGTCGTCACACTTTTTTCTCAGTTGAACTTAGACACCGGATCCTGTCGGATGGCCTATCGGCCGGTTGGGCCGCAACTCAAGGCGGGAATCTGGTGACCTTGGCCACGCTTCTGAGGGAAAATGGCCGAAATGGTCCAGCCTTCCACCAGTTCCCGTCACACCCGGGCCTGGGGGCCCGCCGTGGCCCTGGTCCTTGCGGTCGCGTGCACGTCAGGGCCGCCGCCCCCCGTCACCGCGGGACCGTCGCACGCCGAACGGGTCCAGCAGAGCCGCACCGCCAAGGATCAGGCCTTCCGCCTGAGTGACGAGTCGCCCATTCCGGAAGACCAGCGGCCGACCTTCACCGGCCTGAACTACTTCCCCATCGACGCCGCGTACAACGTCCCGGGGAGCATCGCTGCGGACCGCACGTCCGAGCCGGTCATCATCGAGCTGGCAACCTCGCGCAACACCATCGACCGGCTGGCGCGCGTCGGCACGCTCACCTTCAGGCTCGACGGACAGACGCATGAGCTGACGGCGTTTGCGGCCGCGGCCGACGGGCTCGATCGCCTGTTCGTGCCGTTCGGCGACCAGACCAACAGGCAGGAGACGTACGGTGGCGGCAGATATCTGAACCTCACCCGCACGCCAACCGGGCTGTACGACCTGGACTTCAACATGGCGTACAACCCGAACTGCGTGTACGACGTGCGCTGGACCTGCCCGCTGCCGCCGCCCGAGAACCGGCTCCAGGTCGCCATCCGTGCCGGCGAACGACTGCCAGACGGCCACGAGTAGGCCGGCGGTCGCCGGCAGGCGACGCCTGCGGCGGCTCGTCGCGGCCCTGTTCACCGTGCTCATCCCGCTTGCCGGGATGCCGTCGTCAGCCGGGCAACTCGACCGGGCCGCACGGATCGATCGGCTCTTCTCGCTGCCCACCTCGACGCACAACTCCGAGTTGCGCGTCGACCGTGTCAGCGGCCGGGACCTGTTCCGGTTCTGGATCAACAGCAACGAAGACGACATGCGCCTCTACACGCCGGCCGGCGGGCAGATGGATGCGGACGTCGAGGTGTCGGCCGTGTCGCGCGCGGGCCAGTGGCCCGACGTCGTGCACCTGCGCCTCGACAGCCGGGGACACCTGATCCCCGGACCTGGCGCGGCGCTGGTGACGCTTCGCGCCGACGGGCGGCCAGTCGTCCTGCAACAGTCCGCCGACGCCCCCGCACGTTCGGGAGATCTCCTGTTCCTCACCGCGCGCATCGAGGTGTCGTTCGACGAGTGGCTCGGTCTGGTCACCGCGAGTGCGGTCGAGGGCCGGGTGTGGGACGTGCCGTTCCGGCTGCTCGACTCGCAGCTCGAACTGCTGCGCGCGTGGACGCGGGGGATGGGAGAACGATCGCAGGTGCTACGGGGACAACAGGTGCGACAGGTGACAGGAACCTGATACTTGCCGTCCTGACGTCAGCGATTTGGAGACGACCTCGCCGCGACATCGACAAGCCCGCGCGAAAGAGGTTGCCCCTGAAAACACGCGCCCCGGCCAGACCGTGAGTCTGACCGGGGCGCGTGGGTATCGTAGGGGCGGGACCCCGTGCCCGCCCGCATGGTCCGTGGGCCGACACGGGGGTCGGCCCCTACTTGATGAACAACATCTCGCGGTAGGTCGGCAGCGGCCACTCGGCGTGCGGCACGAGCAGCTCGAGCTGGTCGCCCGTCTCGCGGAGCGCATTGGTGGCCGGCACGACCACGTCGCGCATGTGCTGCGCGTGCTTGAGCGTCGACGAACCGTGACCGTTGAGCGCCTTCGACAGCTTCTCGGTGCGGGTGCGGAACTCGTCGACGAGCTTCGTCACCTTGTCGAGCAGCTTCTTGCCCTCCTTCGACGAACCGCCGGCGTCCTTGACCGCCTTCACCGACAGCGCGACGTCCTTCTGGTATCGCAGCGCGGCCGGCAGGATGTACCGGTCGGCCATCAGCACCATGACCTGCCCTTCGACATTGATCGTCTTGATGTAGGTCTCGAGGTTGATCTCGTGACGCGCGTGCAATTCGCGGTCGTTCATGACCTTGTGCTTCTCGAAGGCCTTCACGACATCGGGCTTGACGAGCTCGGGCAGCGCATCGATGGAGTTGGCAAGGTTCAGCAGGCCACGCTTGGCCGCTTCCTTCCGCCACTCTTCGGAGTAGCCGTTGCCGTTGAAGACGATCCGCTTGTTCTCCTTGATCACCTTCGGCAGCAGTTCCGCCACGGCCTCTTCGATCGACTTCTTGCCCTTGCCGGTGGTCGCGGCCTCGAGCTCGGTGGCGATGTAGTCGAGCGAGTCGGCCACGGCCACGTTCAGCGCGATGTTCGGGAACGCGATGCTCTGGCCCGATCCCACGGCGCGGAACTCGAACTTGTTGCCGGTGAACGCGAACGGGCTCGTGCGGTTGCGGTCGCCCGCGTCGCGCGGCAGCACGGGCAGCGACGACACGCCGGTGTCGAGCAGCCCGCCGGCCTTCGTGCTCTTCGCGCCGCCCTTCTCGATCTGCTCGACGATGTCGGTGAGCTGATCGCCGAGGAACACCGAGATGATGGCCGGCGGCGCCTCGTTGGCGCCGAGCCGATGGTCGTTGCCCGCGTGCGCGATCGACGAGCGCAGCAGGCCCTGGAACTTGTTGACCGCGCGCAGCACCGCCGCGACGAACACGAGGAACTGGACGTTGTCGTGCGGCGTGTCACCCGGGTTGAGCAGGTTGTTGCCCAGGTCGTCGCTCATGCTCCAGTTCAGGTGCTTGCCGCTGCCGTTGACGCCGGCGAACGGCTTCTCGTGCGTCAGGCACGCCAGGCCGTACTTCGGCGCCGTGCGGCGCAGCACCTCCATGGTCATCATCTGGTGATCGGTGGCCACGTTGGCGTTCTCGAACACCGGCGCGATTTCGTACTGGCTCGGCGCGACTTCGTTGTGACGCGTCTTGATGGGCACGCCCACCTTGTAGAGCTGCGCCTCGACATCCTGCATGAACGCGAGCACGCGATCGGGGATCGACCCGAAGTATTGGTCCTCGAGCTCCTGCCCCTTCGGCGGCCTGGCACCGAACAGCGTGCGTCCACCATTGACGAGGTCAGGCCGCGCCAGGAAGAAGTTCCGGTCGATCAGGAAGTACTCCTGCTCGGGACCACAGGTCGTGATGACGCGCGTGGCTTTCGAGCCGAACAGCTTCAGGATGCGCAGGGCCTGCGTCGAGAGCCCCTCGATCGAGCGCAGCAGCGGCGTCTTCTTGTCGAGCGCCTCACCCGTCCAGCTGACGAACGCGGTCGGGATGACGAGCGTCGCGCCGTTCTGCGTGACGAGCAGCCAGGGCGCGCTCGTCGGATCCCACGCCGTGTACCCGCGCGCCTCGAACGTGGAGCGCAGGCCGCCCGACGGGAAACTCGACGCGTCGGGTTCACCCTGGATCAGTTCCTTGCCGCTGAACTCGGCGACCGCGCGGCCGTCGGACGTCGGCGCGATGAACGCGTCGTGCTTCTCGGCCGTGATGCCCGTGAGCGGCTGGAACCAGTGCGTGTAGTGCGTGGCGCCGTGCTCCACGGCCCAGTCCTTCAGCGCGGCAGCGACGATGTCGGCCGCCGGCCGATCGAGCGGCACGCCCTGCGTGATCGTGCGTCGCAGCGCCTTGTAGGTGTCCTTGGGAAGGCGCTGCCGCTGGACCTGATCGTTGAACGTCAGCGAACCGAACAGCTCGGTCGCCTTCGGCTGGGGCGCAAGCGTGGCGAGGGGGTCGATCCCCCATTCGATGACACTTCGGGTAGCGGATTGCAGCGGCGACGAGCCCATGTGTGACACCTTCCTCGAGGCAACGGATGAACGATGGCGAGGTCCCGGTCGGGACGTCGAAAGACAAGGACTATTCTGTACAGCGCCAATGAAAAGTAAAGGCCCGCACACGCGTTTTGCAGCCATTTCAGCGCGTTCCCGGACGCCGGCCCCGCACGTACGACAAATGTGGCTGAAATCGAATCTGATGATCGACAGAAACGTCGAACCGTTCGCGCCGCCCGATGCGCGCGTCCCACGATGACGACCCGATCGCTCGACGACCTCGCCGCGTTCCTCACGCGCCGGCTGCGCGACCCACTGCCCGGCGCGCCGGCACAGCGGCGCTTCGCCCCGCAGCCGATCGCCGAGGGCTGGACACCCGATCACGATCCGTCGACCGCCAGGCGCGCGGCCGTGCTCGTGCTGCTCTACCCGGGCGAGCACGGGGCGACCGTGCCTTTCACGTTGCGTCGCGCGACGTTGCCGACGCATGGCGGACAGATCAGCCTGCCGGGCGGAGCCATCGATCCCGGTGAGTCGGTGGATGCGGCAGCGCTGCGCGAAGCGGACGAGGAAATTGGTGTTCCCCCATCTTCCGTCCAGCTCCTCGGCTCGCTGTCGACGCTCTGGGTCTCGGTCAGCAACTTCGTCGTCACGCCCGTCGTGGCCGTGACGCACGAACGTCCGTCGTTCCGCCTGCACCCGCTCGAAGTCGACACGCTCATCGAGAGCCCGGTGGCCCGCCTGCTCGATCGCGGTTCGATCGCCTGGCGTCACCGCCAGCGCGGTGCGACGCGGATCGACTACCCCTGCTTCGACATCGACGGCCACATCATCTGGGGCGCCACGGCGATGGTGTTGGGGGAATTCATCGCCCTCTTCGAGGAAGTCACGTAGGGGCCGGCCTCGTGCCGGCCCGCGCGGAGATGGGCGGTCACAAGGGCCGCCCCTACGAGCGGAACCCGGCGCCCGCGGGGCGTAAAGCCGCGCGGCGACGACGTGTTCAGAGCAGTTCCCTCCCGTGCGTCCGCAGCCACCGCTCCGCCGTTCGCCACCAGGGGCAGACGACGGCGACGCGGCGCCAGAAGCGTGTGGAGTGGTTCGGGTGTTCGAGGTGCACGAGTTCGTGCAGCATGACGTAGTCGGCCACGTCGTCGGGCATCTGCACGAGGCGCCAGTTGAGGGCGATGGTGCCGCGCGTCGAGCACGATCCCCAGCGCGACTGCTGATTACGAATCTGCACGCGCGCCGGTGCGAGACCGTGCGGCTCCCCAAGGCGGCGGCACCGCTCCGGCAGTTCCGCCGCGGCCTCGACGCGCCACTGCGCCTGGAACGCCGCCCGGATCCCGACGGCCGCATCCGCGGATGACAACATGGCCGGGCCGCACGCGAACCCTGTTGCGCGCGCGACGATGGCGTGCTGGGTGCCGCGATACCAGACGGTCGTGCCCGCCGCCCATTCGGCGTGCACGCGGCGTCGCGCCCACTCGCCGGCGATCCAGCCGGCCTGACCGGCCGCGAACCGCAGGCCGCCGGCAATCGACGCGCCGCGCGGCACGGTGACACGGACGACCCCCGCGCTGGTCAGCCTGAGGATGTAGCGTCGCGCGCGGCGATGGCGCGCGATCTCGACCGGAAACGTGCGGCCGCCGGCCTCGACGACGCGGGCCCGGTCGGTCTGGGCACTCCAGGGAAGGCGCAGCTGCACGGGCCGCATCGTACCACCCGGGAACAATCGCGCTGCGGCCACCGTCCAATGCCTCCAGTCCGTCGCAGGCCCGCGGCGCAGCAAGCAAGTAATTACTTGCACTCATCCCCCGGAAGGCCGTAAGGTACCCGTCGTGGACGTCAGAAGTGCGCTGCTCGACGCAGCCATCACCACCTTCGCCGAATCAGGCAGCCGCGGCGCCACCACGCGGCGGATCGCCCAGCAGGCGGGCGTCAACGAAGTCACGCTCTTCCGCCACTTCCGCAGCAAGGACGATCTCATCCATGCCGCGCTCGAACAGTTCGTCGGGCGGATCGAGTTGCGGCCGCTGCCCGAGGCGCCCGTCGACGCACGGGCCGAACTGCTCGACTGGTGCCGCGCCCACTACCGCGAGCTGCTCAAGCACCGGTCGTTCATCCGCAAGGTGATGAGCGAATACGAGGAGCACCCGGCCCACTGCTCGGTCGGCCTGAAGGCATCGGCCGGGATCGCGTCCGAGCTGACCAGCTACTTCGCGCGCCTGAAGAAGACCGGGCTCGCCGCCGGCACCTGGAACGAGCGGGCCGCCGCCAGCATGTTGATGGGCGCCCTGTTCAGCGACGCCATGGGCCGCGACACGATGCCGGAGCGGTACCCCTACAGCCAGCGCGAGGCCGTGGAATGGTACGTGGATCTGATCGTCCGGGCCATCGGCGCCGACGCGCCCGCACGCCGCCCACGCAAACGAGGATGACCCCCATCATGACCCGTCATGTCGTGTCCCTGTTCGTCACCAGTCTGATCGTCCTGACCGGCGCCGCCGCCCAGGCCCAGCCGTCCGGCCCACTGACGCTGGCCGACGCCATCCGCCTCGCGTCCGATCAAAGCGAGTCGGTGCAGATCGCCCGCGCCGGCGAAACGCGCGCCACCGCCGACATCCGGCGGGCGTTCAGCCAGCGGCTGCCGCAGTTGTCGTTCACCGGCAGCTACACACGCACGCTCGCCTCCGAGTTCAGCTCGGCGTTCGAGTCGTCGGGCCCGATCTGCGACCCGTTCTTCCTCGACACGACGCGTCCGCTCGCCGACCGCGTTGCCGAGATCGAACGCGCGGCCAGTTGCGGCTCGCTCACCGGCGGCGGCCTCGACTTCTCGAACCTGCCGTTCGGCCAGCGCAACATCTATCAACTCGGCTTCACCTTCTCGCAGGCGGTGTGGGCCGGCGGCCGCATTGCCGCGCAGGAGCGCCAGGCCGCACTCGGGCACGACACCGCGGTCATCACCACGTCGCTGACGCAGGCGCAGCTCACGCTCGACGTCACGCGCGCCTTCTACGACGCCGCGCTCGCCGATCGCCTCGTGGTCATCGCCGAGTCCGTGTACGCGCAGGCGTCGGCCACCTACGATCAGACGCGGCTGGCCTACGACGCGGGCCGCCAGCCCGAGTTCGAGCTGCTGCGCGCGCAGGTGGAACGCGACAACCAGCGGCCCACGGTCATCCGGCGCCGCGCCGATCGCGACATCGCGTACACGCGGCTGCGACAGATCCTCGATCTGCCGGAAGGGACGCCGCTGCAGCTCGACGTCGATCTCGAGAATCCCGCGCTGCCCCCACCGCTGCCCTTTGCCGACGCGCTTGCGGCCACGCGCGACACGTCGTCTGCCGAACCGCTGAGCGTGCGCCAGGCGCAGGCGGCCGTCGACATCCGCGAAGCGGCCGCGGTCGTCGCGCGCGCGGAACGGCTGCCCTCGGTCAGCCTGAACTCGTCACTGGCCGGCGTGGGGTATCCCGGCAACGGTGTGTTCCCGGCGCCCGGTGATTTCCGCGCGAACTGGAGTGCGGGCGCCACCGTGCAGATTCCGCTCTTCACGGGCGGACGTCTCGAGGCCGGCATCCTCAGCGCGCAGGCCGATCTCACCGAAGCCCGCGCGCGCCTGCAGCAGACGCGCGAGCTCACCGCACTCGATCGCGTGATCGCGCTGCAGGATCTCCAGGCGGCCGAGGCCGTGTGGGAGGCCAGCGCCGGCACGGTGCAGCAGGCGCAGCGCGCCTATGAAATCGCGGAGCTGCGCAATCGCGAGGGCCTGTCGACACAGCTCGAACTGTCGGACTCGCGCGTCTCGCTCGAGATGGCCCAGGCCAACCGCGCGCAGGCCGCGCGCGACGTCCAGGTGGCGCGCGCACGCGTGGCGCTCCTGCCGAGTCTTCCTGCGGGCGCGCGATGAGACGCGACCGCTTCCCCGTCCGAGGTATCCTCATGCGTCCGGTACTCCTTCGTTCGACGGCCGTGGCCGTCACCCTTCTCGTCGCCCTCGTCGCAGGCGCCTGCAGCCAGGCGGAACCTGCTGAACCTCCAGCCACCACCGATGCCACCGTCGTCCTGCTGGCGCCGGAGAACATCGCGACGGCCACCGTCGAGCACATCTCGTCGGGCCCGCTCGTGTCGGGCCAGCTCACGCCGGCGCGCGAAGCGTCCATCCGCGCGCAGGTCGGCGGATCGATCGTGGAATTGACGGTCGATCGCGGCCAGAGCGTCAGGGCCGGCGCCACGGTGGCGCGCATTTCGTCGCGCGACCTCGAGGCCGGACGCACGTCCGCCCAGGTCGCCGTGCGGTCGGCAGAGACGGCGCTCGCCGTGGCGCAGAGCGAGGCCGAGCGCACGAAGGCGCTGGTGACCGGCGGCGCGCTCGCGTCGCGCGATCTCGAACAGGCCCAGAACGCCGTGTCGGCCGCCGAGGCGCAGGCCGCCGCCGCACGCGCGCGGCTCACCACCGTCGAACAGATGATCGACGACACGTCGGTGAAGGCGCCGTTCGCCGGTGTGGTCAGCGCGCGGCCGGCGAGCGTCGGGGACGTCGTGGCACCGGGCGGCGAACTGTTCACGATCATCGATCCCTCGAGCATGCGGCTCGAGGCGCTCGTGCCGTCCGACCACGTGCCGCAGCTGCGCCCGGGCTCCAAGGTCCAGTTCACGATCCGCGGCATCCCCGGCGACTTCACGGGCACGATCGATCGCATCAACCCGACGGCCGATCCCGTCACGCGGCAGGTCTCGTGCTTCGTCACGCTGCCGAACACCGGTGGACGCCTCATCGCAGGCCTGTTCGCCGAAGGACGCGTCGAGAGCGTCACGCGCGAGGGCGTCGTCATCCCGTCGTCGGCGGTCGACGAAACCGGTACGCGGCCCGTCGTCACGCGCGTGCGCGACGGCAACGCCGAACTCGTGCCGGTGGGACTCGGCGCCCGTCAGCCGCAGAACGATCGCATCGAGATCACCGAAGGCCTGCAGGCCGGCGACACGGTCATCCTGGGATCGGCGCGCAACATCGCGTCGGGCACGCCCGTCCGCATCGTCCAGTAGTCAGACCGGGGACGCCAGATGTTCATCTCAGATCTGTCCATTCGCCGGCCCGTGCTCACGGTTGTGAGCATGGTGGCCCTCGTGGTGTTCGGGCTCGTCTCGCTCGTGCTGCTGCAGACCGACGAGTTCCCCGACGTGGCCGTGCCAATCGTCGTCGTGGCCACACCGTACCCGGGCGCGTCGCCCGACAACGTCGAGCGCGAGATCGTCGAGCCGATGGAAGAAGCCATCAGCGGCATCAGCGGCGTCACGCGCGTGACGTCGAATGCGCTCGACGGCTTCGCGGCCATCGTCGTCGAGTTCGACTTCGATCGCGACCTGCAGGAAGCCACGCAGGAAGTCCGCGACAAACTCAGCGAGATCCGCAACGACCTGCCGGTCGAGATGGAAGAGCCGATCCTGACGAAGGTCAACCCGGTCGACTTCCCCATCGTGTCGGTGGCGCTCTCGTCGGACACGTTGTCGGTGGAGCAGCTGAGCGTGCTGGCCGATCCGGGTATCAGCCGCCGGCTGCGGGCGCTCTCGGGCATCGGCGCGGTGGACGTCGTCGGCGCCGACGTGCGCGAAATGACGGTGAACGTCCGGCCTCACGCGCTGGCCGCCGCCAACATCGGCATCGGGGAAGTGGTGGGCGCGCTGTCGGCCCAGAACCTGGCCGCGCCCGTCGGCCGTCTGCTCGGCCTGCACGACGAGCGCACGATCCGTCTCGGTGGCCGCGTGCTGACGGCCGAGGAGTTCCGCACGATCGTCGTGGCCACGCGTGACGGCCGCGTCGTCCGCCTGGGCGACGTCGCCGATGTCCAGGTCGGCGTCGAGGAACCGCGCACCGGCGCGAGCTTCAACGGCCGCGAAGCGGTCGGGATCGACATCAAGAAGTCGAAGGGCTACAGCACGACGGCCGTGGCCGGCGCGGTGCTCGCCGAGCTCGAGGCGCTGCGGCCCACGCTGCCGGCGGGCGTCGAACTGAACGTCGTCCGCGACTCGGGCGAGCGCGTCGCCAATTCGGTGGCCAGCGTGCAGTCGGCCCTCGTCGAGGGCGCGGTGCTGACGGTCCTCACCGTCTTCCTCTTCCTCAACTCGTGGCGGTCGACGGTCATCACCGGCCTGGCGCTGCCCGTGTCGGTCATCGCGTCGTTCGTGGCGGTGCTGGCCTTCGGCTTCACGCTCAACACGATGTCGCTGCTCGGCCTGTCGCTGGCGATCGGCATCCTCATCGACGATGCGATCGTCGTGCGCGAGAACATCGTGCGTCACGTCGAGATGGGCAAGGACCACTACACGGCCGCACGCGAGGGCACCGCCGAGATCGGCCTGGCCGTGGCCGCCACGACGTTCTCGATTGTCGTCGTCTTCGTCCCGATCGCGTTCATGGGCGGCATCGCGCAGCAGTGGTTCGCGCCGTTCGCGCTCACGATTGCCTGCTCGGTGCTGGTGTCGCTCTACGTGTCGTTCTCGCTCGATCCGATGCTCTCGGCCTACTGGCCCGATCCACACATCGAGACGAAGGACCGGTGGTTCCTCTCGCGCGGGCTCGTGCGTTTCAACGACTGGTTCAACGCGCAGGCCGAACGCTACAAGAGGGTCATCGGCTGGGCGCTGCGCCACCGCCTCGCGATGATGGCGCTGGCCGTGGCCACGTTCGTCGGCGCGCTGGCGATGCCGGCGCTCGGGTACCTCGGCGGCGAGTTCTTCCCGGTGTCCGACAACTCCGAGTTCAACGTGTCGGTGCAGACGCCGCCGGGATCGAACCTCGACTACACGCGGCGCAAGCTCGAGGAAATCGCGGCGATCGCCCGATCGATGGACGGCGTGTCGCACACCTACGCCACGGTCGGCGGCCAGAGCGGCGCGGTCGACGAGGGCACCATCTACGTGGCCCTGATTCCGAAGGCCGAGCGCGATCACCACCAGGAGGACATCGCGCGTGCGCTGCGTCAGCGGTTCAGCGAGGTGGGCGGTGCGACGGCGTCGATTCAGACGAGCGGCTTCGACAACCAGAAACAGATCCAGGTGCAGTTGAGCGGTCCCGATGTGGCCACGCTGGCCGATCTGGCGGACCGGGCGCTGGCCATCGTCCGGCGCGTACCTGGCGCGGTGGACGTCGGCCTGTCGACGCGCGGCCAGAAGCCGGAAATCGACGTGCGCCTCGATCGCGCGCTGGCCGGCACGCTTGGCATCCGCGTGGCCGACGTGGCGCAGGCGCTGCGTCCGGCGTTCGCCGGCATCGACGCCGGCGACTGGGTGGATCCCTCCGGCAAGACGCGCGACGTCACGGTGCGGCTCGCGCCCGACAGCCGCGGCCAGACATCGGATCTGACCAGCCTGCCGCTGCTCGTCAACGGGCCGAACGGACCGACGACGGTCCCGCTCGGCCACGTCGCCGAGATCCGCTCGTCGGTCGGCCCGTCGCGTATCGATCACCTCGACCGTCAGCGCGTCATCAGCATCGAGGCCAACACCGAGGGCCGCCCGCTGACCGACGTGGTCGGCGAGATCGAAACCCGCCTGGCATCCGAGCTGCGGCTGCCGGCCGGCTACGCGATCTCGCAGGGCGGCCAGACGCGCGATCAGATCGAGGTGTTCACCCGCATCATGGTGGCGCTCGGCGTGGCCGTGCTGCTGATGTACCTCGTGCTCGTCGTGCAGTTCGGATCGTTCCTCGATCCGCTGGCCATCATGCTGTCGCTGCCGCTCTCGCTCATCGGCGTGGTCGGCGCGCTGATGCTCACCGGCGACACGCTGAACATCATGAGCCTGATCGGCGTCATCCTGCTGATGGGCATCGTGGCCAAGAACGCGATCCTGCTGATCGACTTCGCGAAGTGGTCCGAAGAAAAGGGCATGACGCGGCACGAGGCCATCATCGAAGCCGGGCGCACGAGACTGCGGCCGATTCTCATGACCACGTTCGCGCTGATTGCCGGCATGATCCCGGTGGCGCTGGGGTACGGCGAGGGCGCCGACTTCCGTGCGCCGCTCGGACGCGCGGTCATCGGCGGCGTGATCACGTCGACGGTGCTGACGCTGCTCGTCATCCCGACGTTCTACGACATCCTCTCGGGCATGCGGGACCGCGTGCGGCGCCTGTTCGGCCGTGAACGCGCGCATGCACCGGCACAGGCCCATGGCGTGCCGGCCCCTGTCCCTGCCGCGCAGCTGGAAATGGTGCAGGGTTCATGATGAGCCTCGGCGTCTTCCGCAAGGTGGCGATTGTCGAGGGCCTGACGACGCTCGCGTTGTTCTTCGTGGCGATGCCGATGAAGTACCTCGCCGGCGACCCGCGGCTGGTGCCTCCGGTCGGCATGATTCACGGCGTCGCGTTCCTCGTCTACCTGGCCGTGATGGTCGCGGCCTTCGCGGGCCGCGGCGTCACGGCCAGCGGATGGACCCGGACGACGGCCGCGTCGTTCTTCCCGTTCGGCACGTTCATCAACGACGGATATCTGAAGTCGCTGGAGAAACGCCTGTCCACGCGATCGTAGGGGCGGCCCTTGGGCCGCCCGGGCGGGGCAAGCCCCGCCCCTACGAGATAGACGGTGTGTAGGGGCCGGCCTCGTGCCGGCCCGCCGGATCGGTGTGGGCGGGCACAAGGCCCGCCCCTACGACATGGCCACCACGACCGGCACGGTACCGTGTGACGTCAACACGACGACGCCGACACCATGCACATCACGCAATCCCGGAATTCCCGCCTCCTCGGACCACTCACGCTCATTCTCGCGCTCGCCGGATCACCGGCTCTGGCGCAGACCTCGGCCGCCCCGACGCTGCCCCGCTCGGGCGCGGCCGTACGGGTCGATGCCGGCCCGGTCATCGACGGACGATTGAACGAGACGGTGTGGACGCAGGCCGAGCCGCTCACCGACTTCGTGCAGCACGAGCCGGTGGCCGGCGCACCCGCCACGGAGCGCACGGACGTCCGCGTCATCTTCGACAACGAGGCGCTGTATGTCGGCGCGGGCTGCACGACCGCGAGGCCGATCGCATCATCACGGGCGAACGCCGGCGCGACGCCACGCTCACGCAGTCGGATGCCTTCCTGATCGTGCTCGACACGTTCCGCGACCGGCAGAACGGCTTCGTCTTCGGCACGAACCCCGGCGCCATCGAATACGACGGGCAGGTACGCAGCGAGGGAGTCATCGACACCAACTGGGACGGCAGCTGGAGCGTGGCCACGTCGCAGGATGAGAACGGGTGGTACGTCGAGATGCGCATTCCGTTCTCGACGCTGCGCTACGCGTCGGGCGGCGAGCAGGCGTGGGGCCTGAACATGACGCGCTACATCGGCCGCAGGAACGAACAGGTCGTCTGGTCGCCGATCCCGCGCCAGTTCACGTTCTACCGGCTCACGGAAGCCGGCGTCCTGTCGGGTGTGGAGCCACCGCTCAGGCGCGTGATGACCGTGACGCCCTACGCGCTCGGCGCGGTGCAGCGGATTCCGTCGATTGCGCCGGACGCGCAAGGGTCGTTCGAAGTGGGCGCCGACGCGAAGTTCGGCATCACGCAGAGCCTGAGCCTCGACCTGACGGTGAACACCGACTTCGCGCAGGTGGACGTCGACGACCAGCAGGTCGACCTCACGCGCTTCAGCCTGTTCTTCCCGGAGAAGCGCACGTTCTTCCTCGAGAACGCCGGCTTGTTCACCGTGGGCCTCACATCACTGCCAGGCCGCACGAGCGGCTCCACGCAGATCTTCCACAGCCGCCGCATCGGCGTCGCTGGCGGACAGCAGGTCCCCATCACCTGGGGCGGTCGTCTCTCAGGGCGCGCCGCGGGACTGGACGTCGGGTTGTTGCACATGCGCACCGGCGGCCAGGATGGCCTGCAGCCGGCCACGGACTGGACGGTGGCGCGTCTCGCGCGTGAGCTGCCGAACAGGTCGCGTGTCGGCGCCATCGTCACCTCGCGCCTCGCGTCGGGCCGATCGAACGACTACAACCGCGCGTACGCGGTGGACGCGCGCATCGGCGTGGGCGAGGAGTGGACGTTCACCGGCGTCGCCGGTCTCACCGACAGTCCCGGTGTGACCGACAGCGAGAGTCTCTACAGCCTGCTCGGCGAATACCGGACGCTGAACTGGTACGTCAGGAGCTACTACGATCGCATCGGCGAGAACTTCGATCCCGAGACCGGCTTCATTCCGTACTCGGGTTACCAGGAAGGGGCATTCCGGCTCGAGCGGTTCTTCCGGCCGCGCAGCGAGTGGCTGCGCGAAATCCGCGTGCACACGCGGCAGATCCTCACCTACGATCTCGCCGGCTTCAAGGAAGGCCAGGTGGCGCACCTGCACACCAACTTCGTGTGGGAGAACGGCACCAACCTCAACCCCGCGCTCAACTGGGTGGTCGAGGGACTCAAAGTTCCGTTCCGCATTCCCGGCACCGACATCGTGGTGCCGGCCGGCACGTACAGCGGGTGGACATCGGCGGTCAACGGTGTGACGACGCCGACGGCGCCGGTCTCGTTCACGGGCCGCGTGGATGCCGGCACGTTCCTGAGTGGCAACCGCGTCGCCATGTCCGGCGGCGTCCTCGTGCGCCGCGGCGCGTCGCTATCGGGCGAGTTCAACATCACGCACAACCGCCTGCGGCTGCCGCAAGGGGACTTCGACACGACGCTCACCCGCTTCGGGCTTCGCTACGCCTTCAGCCCGGAAATCTTCGTGCAGTCGCAGATCCAGTACAGCGATCAGACCGGCGTCTGGCTCGGCAACCTGCGCTTCGGCTGGCTGAACACCGCGGGCACGGGCCTCTTCCTGGTCTACAACGATCGCCAGCTGATGGACGTCTCCGGCGTCTCCGGCCTCTGGCCCCGCG
Organism: uncultured Solibacteraceae bacterium; assembly: GCA_964627115.1. Taxonomy (GTDB): domain Bacteria; phylum Acidobacteriota; class Vicinamibacteria; order Vicinamibacterales; family SCN-69-37; genus SCN-69-37. The sequence goes on from CAZVHY010000035.1 coordinate 21,115, forward strand.
ACGCGCTGCGGCCGGCGGAACGGACGTTCGTCGTGAAGTACACGCGGCAGTTCGACCTGGGGTCCATCATGAGGGGTGGACAGAGACAAGCCAGAAGATAGAAGACAGAAGCCAGCAGTTCGGAAAAATTTGAAGTTCGAAGTTTGAACTTCCTCCGCATTTCTGTCTTCTGTCTTCAAACTTCTGGCTTGCTCTCTACCCCACCCTCACCACCATCATCGTCGCGTCGTCCTGGAGCTCGGTGCCG
>CAZVHY010000035.1:21461-23971 GCA_964627115.1 uncultured Solibacteraceae bacterium
TCTCTACCCCACCCTCACCACCATCATCGTCGCGTCGTCCTGGAGCTCGGTGCCGGCGCGGAAGCGGCTGACGTCGGCTTCGACGGCCACGATGACGTCGTCTGCGCCGCGGCCGGCGGAGGCGGCCAGGGCGGCTTCGAGGCGATCGGCGCCGAACATGTCGCCCGCGGCGTTCTCCGCTTCCACGCAGCCGTCCGTGTAGAAGAACAGCACGTCGCCGGCGTCGAGCGCGATGTGCTGCTCGGTGTAGCCGCCGCCCGAGAACAGCCCGATGGGCCGCCCTGTCGATTCCATACGCTCGAGTCGACCGTCGGCGCGCAGGACGTACTGCGGGTTGTGCCCCGCGTTGACGCACCGCAGCTGGCGTTGCACCGGATCGAGAATGCCGACGAAGAGCGTCGCGTACACGGGCCCCGGCGTCGTGCGATCGATGTCGACGTCGAGCTCCTGCGCGAGCGATGCGAGATCCTGCCCGAGCGACAGCCGCGTGCGCAGCGCCGCCTGGATGTTGGCCATGAGCAGCGCGGCGCCCACGCCTTTGCCAGACACGTCGCCAACGAGCAGCGCAATCGTGCCGTCCTGCAACTGGAAGTAGTTGAAGAAGTCGCCGCCAACTTCGCGCGCCGGCACCGAGACGCCCTTCACCTCGGTGAGCCCGAGCCGCAGCGGTACGCTCGGCAGCATGTCGCTCTGGATCTGGCGCCCGAGCTCCAGCTCGCGGCGGATGCGTTCCTGCCCGAGCGCGTTGCGATGGTGCGCTTCGACATCGGCGGCCATCACGTTGAACGCGCGGGCGAGGCGGCCGATCTCGTCGTTCGATCGCACCTGCACGCGCGCACCGTAGTCGCCCTGCGCGATGCGGTTGACGCCCTCGACGAGCCGATCGAGATTACGCGTCAGTCGTCCGGAGAGCGGCACAATCGCGATGAGCGCCAGGCCGATGAACCCGAGGCCGAGCGCCGCGTTGCGCGCCGACGTCTGCTGCAGCTCGCGCAGCGCATCGCCAACCGGGCGCGCCACGCCGAACTTCAGGCCCGATCCGCCGGGTCCGGCCGTGGTGGCGACGATCCAGTCGTCGACGATGGTCGTGCCGGGATCGGCGTCGGACCGCACCGCCGTCGTGTGGAGTGCGTCGAGCTGATCGCGATCGGTGTCGGTCTGGGTGAAGACTTCGCCGTCCTGCCCCACGGCAAACGGCACCTCGCCGCGATTGCGCGACGTCGTGTCGAATACGCCGTCGAGCAGGAGATTGAGATCCACGTCGGCGCCGACCTCGCCGAGGATCTCGCCGTCGCGCTCCACGCGCACGGCAAGCCGGCGGCCCGACAACTCGGTGGAGCGCTGCATGCCGCTCGTCGACGCCGGGGTGACAGCCGGCGCCGTCGCGCCCGCGGTGGCCGTGCCTTGTGACGCGGGCGTGGCTGTGGGCGCCGGAGTGATCGTTGCCGGGGGACGGGTTGGCGCGGCCGGTGGCGGCGCTGGCGTCGACGGTGGGGGCGTGGCCACGCGGGCCGGTGCGCCAGGTGTCGCGGGCGCGGAAGCCGCCGCGCCCGTACCAGCCGCGGTCTGCGTCTCCCCCTGCGTACGGATTTCGGTGATGGCCACCGCGCGCGTCTCGAGCTCCTTGCGCAGCACGTCGATGCCCTGTTGCACGCCGCGCATGCGTTCTTCGATCTTCACGAAGATGGCCTGCTGTTCGTCCGGCGTCATCTCGCCGAACGCCTCGCGATCTGGAACCAGCTCTTCAAACATTTCGCGCCGCATCTGGCCGAGGTCGATGCGGATGCGGCTCGGATCGAGCTCGTCCTGCGCGCCGGGGCCAGGGCCGCCGCGGCCCTGGTTGTTGTTCCCGCGACCGCCGTCGCCACCGCCTCGGCCCTGGTTGTTGTTGCCGCGTCCATTGCCGCGACCCTCACCAGCCTCGTCACCGTTGGCCCCCTGCAGACCGCCACGTCCCGATCCGTCGGGCCCGGCCGGTGGACCATCAGGAGCCTGCGGCCCGCCCGGAGTCCCCGGCGGCGCTCCCGGTCCGCGTCCGCCCGGGAACGCGCCATTCGGCGGCGGTCCGCCACGGCGTCCACCGCCGCCACGACGCCCGTAGTCGATCGTGATGTTCTTCAGCCACGCGGCGTAGGCACCAAGCGCACGCTCTGCCGCGGCCTGCTCCACCTGCGCCTGCTCGCTCGCCACCGAGGCCTGCTGGGCCGCCGCCTGCGCGGCAGCCGTCGCCGACGCCGCGGAGTCAGCCGCGGCGGATGGCGGAGGCGCCGGCGCCTCCGCCGCAGCCGTCTGCAGATCCATCAGGCTCTCGACGCGCTGGCTGATCTGCGTGGTCACCGTGGTCATCCGCTGGCTCAGCTCGCCGGCCAGCACCTCGGCCTCGAACCGCGCCGCATCGCGGATGGCCTGCGCGTTGTTCGAGTACGTGTAGTACGTGACGGCCCCGACCGGGACGACCGACAGCAGGAAGAACACGACGATCAGTCGCAGTCGCAGACTCATGGCAGACC
>CAZVHY010000036.1:0-17137 GCA_964627115.1 uncultured Solibacteraceae bacterium
GGCGTGGGCGCGTGGTTCAAGCAGGCGGTCACACGCGAACTGGTCGATCGGTTCGGCTGGGAGCGTGTCTCGCAGAGCGGCCTGCGCGTCTACACCACGTACGATGCCGTCGCGCAGAAGGCTGCTGAGGTCGCGCTCGTCGACGGGCTCGCGCGCATCGAACAGCGATCCACGTTCCGCCATCCCGCGCGCGCCGACGTCCCGAAACCGGCGGCCGGCGCGGCGCCCGACTATCTCCAGGGCGCGCTCGTGGCCATCGACCCGACGTCTGGCGAAGTACGCGCGCTGGTCGGCGGACGCGACTTCGCCGACAGCCAGTTCGATCGCGTGTCGCAGGCGTCGCGACAGTCGGGCTCCGCGTTCAAGCCGTTCGTGTATGCGGCAGCGCTCGAGCACGGCTTCTCGCCTGCGACGCTCATCACCGATCTCGACGAGCCGATTCCGACGCCGGAAGGTCCGTGGCTGCCCGACGATGGCCACAATGTGGCCGAAGCGATGACGGTGCGTGCGGCGTTGCGCACGTCGAGCAATCGTGCGGCCGCGCAGCTGCTTCAGACCATCGGCATCCAGCCTGCCGTCGACCAGGCCCGTCGTCTCGGGCTCGACGCGCCACCGGTGCCGTCGCTCGTCCTCGGATCGGGCGACGCAACGCTGCTGGCGCTCACCGCGGCGTACGGCGCGTTTGCCGATAACGGGATGCTGCACGCGCCCAGGTTGATTCGCCGCGTGGAAGACGCGAACGGCGACGTGTTGTTCGAGACGCACGACGAACCCCATCGCGTCATCAGCGAGCAGACGGCATTCCAGATGGCCACGATGCTCGCCGACGTCGTCGAGCGTGGCACCGGGGCGTCGGTCCGGCAGACCGGATTCCGGCTGCCGGCCGCTGGCAAGACGGGCACGACGAACGACTATCGCGACGCGTGGTTCGTCGGCTTCACGCCCGAGCTCGTCGCGGGCGTGTGGGTGGGATTCGATCGGCCGCGCACGATCGTACCTGGCGGATACGCCAGCGAGCTGGCCGTGCCGATCTGGGGCACGTTCATGCGCGACGCGTCGCGCGGCACGCGCGGCCGCTGGATCGACCGGCCGTCCGACATCGTCCTCGTGGAGATCTGTCAGGAGTCGGGGCTGCTGCCCAACGCGGCGTGCCGTCGCGTGCGCCGTGTGAGCAATAGTGGCGATACGGTCGTGTCGGCCGTCGCGTCCGAGTACTTCAAGCGCGGCACCGAGCCGCACGCACACTGTCCGCTGCACGACTTCCCGTGGTTGACCGGCGTCCGCGCGTCCGCTGAGCCTGCGCCCTTCCCGTCGGCCGGCACCGTCAGCACGCTTTCCGCGCCCGCCGCGCGAGTCAGTGCCGAGGCGCCTGCCGCGCCGGCTGCGATCGAGGAGCCGGAGGCACCGAAGGCCGAGCCGGAACGGCGTCGCGGCTTCTGGTCGCGCGTCCGCGGCGTTTTCACGGGCGGTGACAGCAATCGCGAGAGCGATCGCCCAAGCCAGACCGAGTCTCCGCGATAACTGCGACGCGTTCCCCTCGCGTCCGCCCGTCGTCCCCTTCCGCGTTCGCCCCGTGAACTTTCCGGACATGCGTCTCGTCTCTTCCCCATGGCAATCTACAAGAGAGACCCATGAGCGATCAGACCGACGTCCTGCAGGGCACCCTCGACCTGCTGATCATGAAGACCATCGCCGCCGAGCCGATGCACGGCTGGGCGATTGCGCAGCGCATCCAGCAGATCTCGAACGAGCTCCTGCGCGTCCAGCAAGGCTCGCTCTACCCGGCGCTACATCGTCTCGAGCACCAGGGATGGATTACCGCCGAGTGGGGCGTGTCGGAGAACAACCGGCGCGCGCGGTTCTACTCGTTGACGAAGCCCGGCCGCAAACAACTGGCCGTCGAGGTCTCGAAGTGGGAGCGCCTCTCGGCCGGCGTCCATCTCGTCCTGCAGGGGAATTGACATGCGTTTCTGGCACGCACTGCGCGCACGGCTGAGATCGCTGTTCCTGCGGAATCGTCGCGAAGCCGATCTGCACGAAGAGCTGCAACTGCATCTCGAACGCGAGGCCGAGCGGCTGGAAGCCGGCGGCATGTCCGCCGATGCCGCGCGCCTTCACGCGCAACGGACGTTCGGCGGAGTCGAGCCCATCGAGGAAGCGTGTCGTGATGCGCGCGGAACGGCGTGGTCTGGCGACATTGCACGCGACATCAGGTTTGCGTGGCGCTCGTTCCGCCGTACGCCGCTCGTGGCTGCGACGATCGTCGCGACGGTGGGGCTCGGCCTCGGACTGGTGACGGTCGTCTTCACGTTTCTCAACGTCCTCGTCTTCCGAGTCGACGACGTACACGAGCCGTACTCGCTGTTCGCCGTGGCCCGGGAGCGATCGGACGACGCCGCACCCGAGCGTTTCACCCGCCCGCAGTACGACGAGTTCCTGCGCGAGACGGACGTGTTCGTCGACGCCTTCGCGCAGACGCAGGACTTCGACGCCGCAATCGAAGGCCGACGGATGGAAGGCACGCTCACGACCGGGAACTTCTTCCGCGTCCTCGGCGTCAGTGCGGCCCTTGGCCGTACGTTCACGCCGGCAGACGACGAGCCGGGCGAAGCGCCGGTCATCGTCCTCAGCCATCGCGCGTGGGTCAGGCACTTCAACGCGGATCCCGGCGTGCCCGGGCGTACGGTGCAGGTCGACGACGTGCCGTTTCATGTCATCGGCGTCATGCCGGACGGATTCCGTGGGCTGGCCGTCGGGTCGCTCGACTTCTGGGCGCCACTCTCGGCGGCGCCAGAGCTTCCGCATGTCCGCACGCGCGAACCGGACACCATCGATCTCGGCATCGTCGGACGGTTGGCGCCGGGTCTGTCGCGCGACCAGGCGATCGCGCAACTCCAGACGTGGGACGCGCGGCGCGCGGCCGAACGTGGTGCCGATCGGGCCGCCACGAACCTCGTGCTCGAACCGCGACTGGGCACCATCCCACATCCACTCGAGGCCGTCGCCCTCTTCACGCCGCTCTTCTTCGCCTTCGGTCTCGTGCTGCTGATTGGCTGCGCGAACGTCGCGAACCTGCTGTTCGCGCGCGCGGTGGCGCGACAGCGCGAGATCGGGATCCGGCTCGCGATTGGCGCGTCGAGGCGGCGCATCATCCGGCAACTGCTCACCGAGAGCCTGCTGCTCGCACTCGCATCCGCCGCGTTCGGATTCGTCGTCTCGCGGCTCGTGCTCACAGCCCTGGTTCACGTCGTTGTCGGCTCCTTTCCTCCGGATTTCGGTCACATCCGCCTCGACGTGCCGCAGGCCGACTGGCGCGTCGCGCTGTTCCTCCTGACGGGGGCGATGGCGTCGACGCTGTTCGTCGCGCTCGCGCCGGCGCTTCAGGCCACCCGTGTGGAACTGGTTCATGCCATTCGCGGGGACGTCACCCGCAGCGGCCGGCCCGGTGGCGCCCGGCGCGCGCTCATTGCGCTGCAGGTCGCCGGTTCCGCACTCCTGCTCACCTGCGCCGCGGTGTTCCTGCGCAGCACGCTGGCCGCCGCGGCCGTCGACCCCGGAGTTCGTCTCGCCGGCACGCTCACCATCGCGATCCTCGACGAACAGAAGCGCGGCGCCGCCCTCGAGATCCTGAGAACCGAACCGGGGATCCAGGCGGTTGCGGCGTCATGGCCCGGAAGCCTCGGCGGCAGGGACGCCGTCGCCGAAGGGCCGGCCGGCAAGACGCCGGTGACGTACCAGTTCGTGTCGCCGGAGTACTTCGACGTGCTCGGCATCGATGTCGTGCGCGGGCGCGGCTTCATCGACACGGAACGGAGTGCGGCTGCGGCGGTGGCCGTTGTCTCGGAGACGGTCGCAGGACAGTTGTGGCCGGGAGTCGAAGCGGTCGGACAGATCCTCAGCATGGAGCCTGAAAGCGGGGACGCGGACGATCCGGCGAGCCTCCCGCGCTCGGCCGTCGTCGTCGGCGTCACTCGCGATGTCGCGGGCTTCGGATTCGGCGACTTCCTGCGAGCCGGCGCTGGTGTCTATGTGCCGATCGACACGGACACGGCGCAGACGTCGCTCGTCGCACTGGCGCGTGATGATGCCGAGCGTGTGAGTCACGCGCTTGCCGAGCGCATGACGTCGATCGATTCGAACATCGCAGAGGTCGTCACGCTCCAGACCATGGTGCGCATGGTCGCGTATTTTCTGGCGATTCCGTTCTGGTTGACGCTCGTGCTCGGCACGCTGGCGCTGCTCCTGACGGTGTCAGGCCTGTTCAGCGTGCTCTCCTACCTCGTCGAGCAGCGCACGAGGGAAATCGGCGTGCGCATCGCGCTGGGGGCTACTCGCCGAAGCATCGGCACGCTCGTGTTGTCGCAGACGGCTCGTCCCGTCGGCATCGGGATGCTCGTTGGCGCCGGCTTCACCGGCGTACTCGGCGCGGTACTCCTCGCCACGCCGGCGGCAGAGCTGATCGGATCGAGCGTGCGCCTCTTCGATCCGCTCGCCTACATTTCCAGCTTGCTGTGCATCATCGCAGCATGTGTGTGCGCGGCGCTGATTCCCGCCACGCGCGCGGGCCGAATCGAACCGCTGCACGCGTTGCGGAAGGACTGAGTCAGCGTTCGCGCGTAAGCCCGGGCCGGGGCTGCTGAGCGCTCACAGCGGCTCGGTGCCCTCGGCCAGAATCGACAGATACCGGTCGTACGCGAACACACGATTGCGGCGATAACCGGTGAGCTCCCGCACCAGGCCGAGATCGATGAGGGCCGTCATGCTCTTCGCCGATGTCGGGAACGACAGGCCGGTACGCCGCGAGACTTCCTTCAGCGTGATCACGGGACGTTCGTGCATCGCCCGCAGCACCCGCAGGAGCGTCGCAGCGGTCCGGCCGCTGGTGGCGACACGTGCCGTGTCTTGCTCGAACAGTCCAACGAGACGCCGCGCCGTGTCGACGGCACCGGCCGCCGTGACCTCGACTCCCTCCAGGAAGAAGTCGACCCACGCTTCCCAATCGCCCGTCCGTCGCACGAGATCCAGGTGCCGGTAGTACTCGTCCCGATGCTGCTTGAAGTACAGGCTGAGGTAGAGCAGCGGTTGTTCGAGGACGCCGGCGTCGTGCAGCAGCAACGGGATCAACAGCCGGCCGATCCGGCCGTTGCCGTCGAGGAACGGATGGATGGTCTCGAACTGCACGTGGATCAGCCCTGTCGTGACGAGCACCGGCCACGGGGCGTCCGACGCGTGCATCGTCTTCTCGAGCGCCGACATGAGATCGCCGATGTGCGACGGCGGCGGTGGCACGAAGTGCGCGGTCCCGGGCCGCGTGCCCCCGATCCAGTTCTGCGAACGCCGGAACTCTCCGGGCTGCTTCTCGCTGCCGCGTCCGCGCGCGAGCAGCCGTTCGTGCATCTCGCGGATCAGCCGGCCGGAGATCGGGAATCCCTCACGAAGCCGGGCCATGCCGTGCTCGAGCGCCGCCACATAGTTCGACACCTCCACGACGTCGTCGATGGGAACGCCAGGGGCTTCGTCCAGCTCGAACAGCAGGAGGTCAGAGAGCGAGGACTGCGTGCCCTCGATCTGCGAGGACAACACGGCCTCGCGCCGCACATACGCGTACAGGAAGAGTTGAGGGTCTGGCAGGAGCGACGTGATGCTGTCGAGCCGGCCCACGGCCAGTAAGGCCTGCTCCAGCCGCCGTTGCCGCGCGCCGCCAAGGTCGACCGGTGGCACGGGCGGCAGCGGATCGGGGATGAAGGCGCGGACTTCCTCGCCCCCGACCCGCGTGATCTCGAACCGTCCGGTGGCGCCCCGCTTCATGTCCCTTGTTTCCGCAGCCTTAAATATAGAATATCATATTTAAAAATAATGACAAAATTTTAATATGGCTCTCTTGGACCCGTCTATGCCGCCTTTGCCAGGCTTCTGACGGCCTGCACCATCGACATCAGGCCCATGCCTTTGCCCATCGAGATGTTCTGCCGGAAGATGGCCTCGACGATGTCGGGGGTGACTTCCGCGACGGCGGCGGCGGGCTGGCCCGAGAGCGAGCGATCGAGGATGGCAGCAAGCGCCTTTGCCGAGATGCCCGACGGGTTCTCGACCGCGAAGTGCAGCTTGAGTGTGCCGTCAGGCTGTTTCAGCGCCCAGACGTAGGCTTCGGATTCGCAGTGCGGGACGAGGTGTTCCCGCGCGAAGGGGCGCGCGGCCACCTCGGGCGGGACTTCCTTGAACTGGTCGGCGTAGCTGAGCAGCAGGTCCGTGCGATCCGCCGGGTCGTCGAACGTCGCGAACAGATCGAGCACGTCCTGCAGCTTTGCGGGCAGAGCCATGTCCTACCTCTCGATCGGCACGCCCACCGAGTTGCCCCACTCGGTCCACGACCCGTCGTAGTTCTTCACGTCGGTGAACCCGAGCAGGTACCGCAGCGCGAACCACGTGTGGCTGCTGCGCTCGCCGATGCGGCAGTAGGCGATGGTGGGCTTCGCCTTGTCGAGCTCGTTCGTCTTCGCGTACAGCTCGATGAGCTCGGCTGCGGTCTTGAACGTGCCGTCCTCGGGATTGATCGCGCGGGCCCACGGAATGCTCTTCGCGCCGGGGATGTGGCCGCCGCGCAATGCGCCCTCGTTCGGATAGTCCGGCATGTGCATGCGCGTGCCCGCGTATTCCTCCGGGCTGCGAACGTCGACGAGCTGGCCCTTCGCCTTCACGTGCGTCAGCACCTCGTCGCGGAACGCGCGGATCTCGGCGTCGTTGCGCTCCGGGGCTTCGTACTTCGTAGCCGCGATCGCCGGGACATCACGCGTGAGCTCGCGCTTCTCCTTCTCCCACTTGAGCCGGCCGCCGTCCATCACCTTCGCGTTGGTGTGCCCGAAGAGCTGGAACACCCAGAACGCGTAACACGCCCACCAGTTGTTCTTGTCGCCGTAGAAGACGACGGTCGTCTCGCGCGTGGCGCCAATCTTCGACATCAGCGCGGCAAATCCGGCGCGGGTGATGTAGTCGCGCTGCAGCGGATCGTTCAGGTCCGTCGTCCAGTCGACGTGCACGGCGCCCGGGATGTGGCCGGACGCATAGAGCAGCGTGTCTTCGTTCGACTCGACGACGCGGACGTTCGGATCATTGAGGTGCGCGGCGACCCAGTCGGTCGACACCAGGACTTCGGGGTGGGCATATCCGCGGGCGGCAATGTCAGTCATCCCGTCATTATGACAGGGACTAGAATGCGGGTGACCATGCCGACGACCGCAGTCCTGCTGCTCCTGTTCTTCCTCCAGGCCGGTTCCGCTGCGCGGCCGCAGGCCCAGCCGCCGGCACCCGGGTTCTTCTCCTCGCCCTTCACGCTCGACGACATGGCCGGCAAGCAGGCCGTGGTCGAGACGACGAAGGGCGCGATCGTGATGCAGCTCCTGCCGGAGACGGCGCCCAACCACGTCGCGCACTTCATGACGCTGGCGCGCGACGGCAGTTACGAGGGCACGGTCTTCCATCGCGTCGTGGCCAACGGCATCATCCAGGGTGGCGACCCACTGTCGAAGGATCCGGCGCGCGTGGCCGACTACGGCAGCGGCGGCATGCGCCGGCTGCGCGCCGAAGGGCGCGAGGTGACACACACGGCTGGTGCGGTCACCGCGGTGACGTTCATGAACGAGCCCGATAGCGCCGGCTCGCAGTTCATGATCTGCATCGGCGATCAGCCGGCCTTCGACGGTCAGTTCACCGTCTTCGCGCGCATCGTCGAAGGCATGGAAGTCGTGCGGGAGATCTCGACGGCCGAGGCGAACGCCGACGGACTGCCGAACGAACGGATCGCGATTACGGCCGTCACGATTCGCGACACGCCGCCCGAGCCGTTCGTCAACGAAACCGTCGACGAGCTGGCCTCGTACCGCGCGGTCATCGAAACGACGATGGGGGAGATCGAGCTGGAGTTGTTGCCCGACAAGGCGCCGGTGACCGTGCGGCGGTTTCTGCAGATGATTGCCGGCGGCGTGTACGACGGCATGTTGATCCATCGCGTTGCCGAGAACTTCGTGATTCAGACCGGATCGCCGATGTATCGACAGCAGCCCCTGCTTGCGTCGCAGCAGCAGTTCATCAGCAATCTGCCGCCGGAGTTCACCGACACGCCGAACGAGCCAGGTGTCGTGTCGATGGCACGCAGCGACGCGCCCGACAGCGGGTCCACGTCGTTCTTCATCTGCATTGGAGCCTGCGGACCGCTGACCGGTCAGTACACGGTCTTCGCGCGCGTCAGCGGAGGACAGGACGTCGTCGACGCGATCTCGAAGGTGCCGGTCGACGGCGAGATGCCGGTCACGCCCATCGTCCTCACGCGCGTGAGGACGGAGAAGCGCTGAGGGCCACCGTCACTCGGCCGTCTTCCAGTGCACGCCCTCGAACCGCACAGGTTCGACGCGTCCCTGCGCGATGTGCTTCGCGATCTGCTGCGCGTGGAACCGGCCGTTCTCGATGAACCAGCGTCCCGTGTCGTAACCGCCGCACACCGTGCCCGCCATGTAGATGCCGGGCCGGTTCGTCTCGAAGCTCGCCTCGTCGTAGGTTGGCGTGCGCTGCGGCGTGTCGGCGCACGTCACGCCAATCTTCTCGAGAAGCGGGAAGTCCGGCTTGTAGCCGGTCATGGCCAGGACCCAGTCGTTCGCGATTTCGCGCACGCCCTCCGGCGTCCGGATCACGAGGCTCTCGGGACGAATCTCCTCGACCGACGTCTCGAAGAAGGCCGTGATGTTGCCTTCCTTGATCCGGTTCTCGATGTCGGGACGGATCCAGTACTTGATGCGATCGGAGAGTGACGCCGAACGCACGATGAGCGTGACGAGTGCGCCGTGCCGGTAGCAGTCGAGCGCCGCCTTGGCGGCCGAGTTGCGCGCGCCAATCACCGCAACCTGCTGGCCGACGTATGCGTAGGGCTCCTTGTAGTAGTGCGTGACCTTCGGCAGGTCCTCGCCGGGCACGCCCAGGAGCATGGGCTGGTCGAAGAAGCCGATGGCGATCACGACATTGCGCGCGCGATGTTCGCCTTTCGACGTGACGACCGTGAAGTCGTTCCGCGTACCGCGCACGTCCGCGACACGTTCGTACAGCCGCACGTCGATCTGTTCGCGCGCCGCCACGTTGCGGTAGTACTCGATCGCATCCTCGCGTGTTGGTTTGTAGTGCGGAATCGCGAACGGGTAGCCGCCGATCTCGATCAGCTCGGGCGTCGAGAAGAACTCCATCATCGAGGGATACCCGACGATCGAGTTCACGAGCGTGCCTTTGTCGAGGACACGAGCCGACAATCCCTCGCGGGTGGCGGCAATGGCGCAGGCCAGCCCGACGGGCCCCGCACCGATGACGAGCACGTCAACCATGGTTTCTCGTTGTATCACGACGACGTCTGACCGCAGCGGTCACACACGCGCCACGAGCTGCGCCACCGTCGTTTCCGCACGCGCCAGCAGTGTCGAGACGCCGATCTGCCCGAGGTAGTTGCCCGACAACGCGAGCCAGGGCGGCAGTTCGTTCAGGTGCGACTCGATCGCCAGGACGTGGCGATCGTAGATGGGCAGCGCCGACGGCCGGCGCGTCGGGTGGATGGCCAGCGCCGCGTCGCGGCGTCCGGTCAGCACTTCGCGATCGGCGTGCACGCGGTCCTGGGCCGTCGTTGCCGCCGTCGTGTCATCGGACGCGTAGATCCACGTCTCGGATCGAGAGCTGCCGCGTCCGCGGAAGATGCACGTGTTGAACAGCACACCAAGCGCGTCGATGCCGCAGTCGCGCGGGAAGAGCACGCCGAAGCCGCGAAGATCGTCCGGCCGTGGTTCGAAGAACGCGGTCACCGTTTCGAGACCCGTCATCTCGATGCGCCCGAGCGCGGCCGCCAGGCCAGGCGCATGCGGCGCGAGGAGTGTCGCGGCGGCCGGTGCGCTCGTGCAGACGACGGTCGGTACCTGGCCGCCGACGAAGTCGGCCGTGGCGCCGAACGAGAACGCCACGCCGCGCTTCTTCAGGTCGTCGTGCAGGCGGCCGACGAATTCGCCCATGCCGCCGGGCGGCGATGCGCTCGGACCCCGCGCGCGCCGGCGCGGACCGAAGATCGCCGCGGCCGCGAGCCGATCGGCAGGTGTCGCGTACACGCCCTGCATGGCTGGTGACGCGAACCAGCGCGACGCCGCCGGTCCGGCTACACGCGTCGCAAACGCGGCCACCGACTCGTCATCGCGCGGTGTGAGCCGGCGTGTGGCGTACGTCCAGCCGAGCCGCGCCAGCATGCCGGCGGTCTCGCCACGACGAAGCGGCCAGCGCCGCGGCTTGCCGTCGCGATAGATGTACCGGCTGCGCGCGCTGTCGAGCGGCATCTCGGGCGTGATGTCGAGGCGCGAGAACCACGCCTTCGTCGTGTCGGTCCACACGAACGCGTTGGCTGCGCGCTCCACCGGACCGTGCGGCGTGTGCTTCGTGGCAATCAGGCCCCCGGGCTCCGGCGCCGCCTCGATGACGTCGACGTGAAACCCCTCGTCGGCCAGGCACGCGGCCACGGCGAGCCCGCTCAGGCCCGCCCCGACGACGCGCGCGGTCTTCATGCGGATGTCGAGTAGGTGGGCCGCGAGAGATCCTGCGCGGCCAGGTGCGCATCGAACACCGCCGCGACGTTGCGCAGGAACGGACGTCCGCGTTCCGGCACGATCACCTGACCTTCGTCGACCGTCATCAGGCCGTCGGCCACCAGTTCCTTCACCACGGCGTCGGCCGCGGCAATGTCGCCGGCGTCGATCGGCACGCGGAACTTCGTCATCAGATCGAAGATGAGCACGCGGCGATGACGGTCGTCGTCGGACAGCACGTGACCGCGCAGCGTGGGGATGTCGCCCGAGAGCACGCGCTTCTCGTACGACGGCAGCACCTTCTCGTTCTGGTGGTAACACGCGGGCGTTTCCGAGATCGCGCTCACGCCGAGTCCGAGCAGCGTCGTGGTCTTCACCTCGGTGTAGCCCATGAAGTTGCGGTGCAGACGGCCCTCGGCGGTCACGCGCGCGAGCGCGTCGGTCGGCTTGGCGAAGTGATCGAGGCCGATCTCGAGATAACCGCCGGCCACGAGCGGCTCGCGGACGGCTTCGTACAACGCGCGCTTTGCGGCGCCGGCTGGAATCTGGTCGTCCTTGAACCGCCGCTGCTGCGGCTTGATCCAGGGCACCTTGGCGAAGCTGTAGACCGCGAGCCGGTCGGGCGACAGCCGCAGGATCTCGCGCGCGAGGCTCGCGATCGACTCCGTCGTCTGCCCGGGCAGACCGTAGATGAGATCGATGTTGATCGACTCGTACCCGAGTCGGCGCGCCTCGACGCACAGCTGCTCGGTCATCTCGAGCGGCTGGATGCGGTTCACCAGGTGCTGCACGTGCGGATCGATGTCCTGCACGCCGAGCGAGAGCCGCTGGAAGCCGAGTGTGCGCAGCGCCTCGAGCTGCGCGACGTTCGTCACGCGGGGATCGACCTCGATCGACCCCTCGAACGCCTGCGTGCGTGCCGGCAGCCGGTCGTACAGGCCGGTGATGAGTCGCGTCAGCGACTCGGCCGACAGGAACGTGGGCGTGCCGCCGCCGAGATGAAGCTGCTGGAACGGCTGGCGGGCGACCGATGGCACCTTCGACAGGTAGGCGTCGAGTTCCGCCAGCACGAGATCGACGTACGGCGCCTCGCGGCGGTGATCGCGCGTGATGACGTTGTTGCAGCCGCAGAACGAGCAGAGCGATTCGCAGAACGGCAGGTGCACGTAGAGCGCAAGCGCCGCCTCGGGCGCGGTCGCCGCGCGGTCGAGCGACTCGAGCCACTCGGCCGTCGACGGCGATCGGCTCCACTGCGGGACGGTCGGATAACTCGTGTACCGCGGTACCGGGACGTCGTACTTCTCGAGGAGGGCCGAAAGAGTCATCGCAGGCGCCTCCGCACGGTGCGCACGAAATCGCGCACGCTGTTCTCAGGCGTACCCGGCAGTACACCATGTCCGAGGCCGCAGATCCAGCCGCGCCTGGCCTTGTCCGGAAGCGCGGCAATCGGATCGAGGAATTCGTTGATCGCCCGCCCGAGCGCGCGATCCGTGAGGTGGAGCAGCGCGGGATCGAAATTGCCCTGGACGAATCCCTTCCGTCCGCGTGCGGTCAGCACGTCGGTGAGCGTCCAGCGCCAGTCCACGCCAAGGCCCGCCCACGCGCCAATGCCCTCGCTCGTCGGCCCGCCCAGGTGCGCGGCCTGAATCCCCCGCGCGTAGTAGCCGAGCCGGCCGGGTCTCGCAGCGGCGAGCTTTCGCAGGTCGGGCGCGATGTATCGCTGATAGGCGGCGGGCGACAGTTCGCCGGCGGCCGTGTCGAACACCATCACCACGTCGGCCCCGGCGTCGAGTTGCTCGCGCGCGGCGCGCACGAGGATGGGCACCATGATCCGCGAGAACTTGCGGTACAGGTCCATCGACATCTTGGGCCGTACGAGCGCGCCGGCGTGCGTGCCTTCCATCGCGTACACGAACAGCGTCCACGGGCCGCCGATGAAGCCGATGAGGCCCTTGTCGGCGGGCAGGCCGAAGCGCGTGAGGGCGACGGCCTCGGCCTGAAACGACAGGGCCGCCATCGCATCATCGACACTGCGCAGCCGGCCGAGGAGCGACTCGTCGAGCTGACGCCCGAGCTTCGGCCCGCCGTCGTCGTACTTCAGCGGAAAGCCGAGCGCGTTGAGCGGGAACAGCAGATCGCTGAACACGATCGCCGCGTCGAAGTCGAACTCCTGGACCGCATCGAGCGCGACCGCCGCGGCCAGGTGCGGCTCGCGGCAGAGCTGTTCGAAGCTGTACTTGCGGCGCTTGGCCTGGTACGACTGCTGATACCGGCCGGCCTGCCGCATGAACCACACGGGAGGTACGGCCTGCGACTCACCGGCCAGTGCCTTGACGAAACGTCCCATCACGATTCTCCGGGCTCCAGCGTCCACTGGTAGCCGATTCCGCGAACCGATCGAATCAGCTCGCCGTTCTCATCCTGCAGCGCCTGCCGGATCCGCACGATGGCGTTGTCGACAGCGCGTGTCGTCGGGTACTGATCGCGGCCCCACACGCGATCGAGGATCTCCGATCGATCGACGGCGCCCGGCGCCGACGCGATCAACAGCTTCAGGACACGCGCGTCGCGTACCTGCAGGAACACGCGCACGCCATCGGGACCGACCACCGACAGTGCCGCCAGATCGATCTGCCGTCCCCGCGCGTGCAGCACATCCGGCACGCGCTGCGTCGTCAGCACGTGACGGACGCGCAGGATGAACTCCTTCAGGTGAAACGGCTTCGGCAGGTACTCGTCGGCACCGATCTCGAAACCCTCGAGGCGGTTCTCGGCCGAGTTCAAGGCCGTCATGAACATCACCGGGGTCAGCGACGTGCGCTTGATCTGCCGTGCGAGCCCGAACCCCGACCCGTCCGGCAGCTTCACGTCCACGATCGTGAGATCCCACTGGCCGGACTCGAGCGCCGCTTCCGCCGCCGCGATCGTCTGCGCCCACGTCACGTCGTACTTCTCGCGCTGCAGACGCTCGCAGAGCGTTCGCCCCAGTGACGGTTCGTCTTCGACCAGCAGGATGCGCGCCACTACCGTGCCTCCGGCAGATCGATCGTCACGACGAAGCCCGCGTCGGCAACGTCGAACCGCATCGCCCCGCCCATGCGCGACACCAGCCGGCGGCTCACGTGCAGCCCCATGCCGGTCCCGCTCGTCTCGCTCGGACGCGCGAACGCCTCGCCGAGCTGCGCGAGCGTCTCGCGCGCCACGCCCGTGCCGTTGTCCTCGATCTCGACACGTACGAGATCGCCGGACACCGCCGCGACGCGGACGTCGACCTGTGTGGCCGCGCCGTGCAGCACGGCATTCTGCAGCACGTTGCGCAGCACCGTCTCGAACGCGCGCGCGTCGGCCAGCACCACGCCGCTGCCGTGCACGTCGATGGTCAATGTCGGCCAGTCCTCGCGATGACGTTCGACGGCCGACGCCACGTCGAGCCGTTCCTTCAGCAGCCGGCCGTCGGGCTGCGCGACGAACAGCGAGTTCTCGAGCTGAATCTGCAGCCGCACCATGTCCTGCAGCAGCCGATCGAGCGGCCGTCTCGTCGCCGGGTCGGGCTGATCTTCGCGCAGGCCCTCGGCCTGCAGTTGCACGCTTGCCAGCGACGTCTTCAGGTCGTGCGTGAACGACATGAAGAACATCTCGAGCGCCTGCCGGCGCCGCTCCTCGCGACGGATCGCAATCAGGATGGCGATCCCGCCGCCGACGAGGACGATGATGAACGTGGCACCCTCCCAGAGGAACATCGTGTGACGACTGGTGAGCGACAGCCCGACCATCCACCACCACGACGCCAGCGACACGGTGAACACCAGCCACGCCACGGCGGCGATGTAGTGCACACGGGTGCGTGGTGCGTGTGTGCCGGCCATGTCACCGTGCGTCGCTGGCCGCGGCCTCGAGCGCGTCGGCCGCGTCGGCCAGCACGCGTTCGTCGTGCGCGAGAGAAACGAAACCGACCTCGTAGGCCGAGGGAGGGAGATAGACGCCGTGCGCGAGCGCGGCGTGGAAGAAGCGCCGGTACCACTCGGCGTGCGCCGCCGGAATCTGTTGCGGCTGCCGCACGGGAGGCGTGGCCGTGCGGTTCAGCCAGAAGATCGACGCATGCCGCGCGACGGTGAGATCGGGCACGAGTGCACCGAGCCGGCGCTCGAGATCGGACACGAACGCCGACGTGCGCGCCTCGAGCGTGGTCCAGCCGTCGGCCTGTTCCATCTCGCGGAGCGTCGCGAGACCCGCGCGCATGCCCACGGGATTCGCACTGAGTGTGCCTGCCTGATAGACGGGGCCCTCGGGCGCGACGAGCGACAGCAGGTCCGCGCGTCCCGCATACGCACCCACGGGAAACCCGCCGCCGATGACCTTGCCGTAGCAGACCAGGTCCGGCGTCAGCCCGTAGACGTCCGCGGCGCCACGGAGACCGCTGCGGAAGCCCGTGATCACCTCGTCGAGAATGAACAACGCGCCAGACGATCGCGCTTTCTCCGCCAGGTGCGCCAGCCACTCACGCCGCTGCGGCAGCAGCCCGTAGTTGGCCGGCACGGGCTCGACGATCACCGCCGCGATGTCGCCACCGTGCGTATCGAAGATCGCGTCGATCGCCGATTCGTCGTCGAGCGGTGCGACGAGCGTGTTCGCGATCATGTCGGCCGGCAGGCCCGCGCTGCTCGCCGCCACCGGGCCGGCCAGGCCGCTGCCCGCCTGCACGAGCAGATTGTCCGCGTGGCCGTGATAGCAGCCTTCGAACTTGAGAATGCGTGCGCGGCCCGTTGCCGCGCGCGCCACCCGCAGGGCCGACATCACCGCCTCGGTGCCCGACGAGACGAACCGCACGCGTTCGACCCACGGCACACGCGCGAGAATCCACTCCGCCAGCTCGAGCGAGTACGGCTCGCACGCGCCGTACGACCAGCCGTCGTCGACGGCCGCGCGCACGGCGTCGCGTACCGCGTCGTGACGATGGCCGAGGATGAGCGGACCAAAGCTCTGGCAGAAGTCGATGTACGTGCGGCCCTCGACATCGGTCATCCGCGCGCCGGCCGCCGACGCGATGAACACGGGTGTGCCGCCGACGCTCTTGAACGCGCGCACCGGACTGTGGACGCCACCGGGCGCCGTGCGAAGCGCACGCGCGTGCAGATCCGCGCTCGTCATGGTCGTCATGGCAACCCCAGCGCGCGGGCGCGCCGTGCGCCGTACGTGATGATGAACGCCGCGCCGGCACGCCGCAGCACGTGCCACGTCTCGAGCAGCGCCGCGTCGAAATCCGAGAAGCCTTTCTCGGCCAGCGCCACGAGGCTCGCGTACTCGCCGCTCACCTGATAGGCGCCCACGCCGAGTCCCGTCACTTCGCTGATGGGCGTGATCAGATCCGCCGATGTCATCGCCGGCTTCACCATCAGCAGATCCGCGCCCTCGTCGGCGCACCGGATCGACGACGCGATCGCGTCGCGCCTCGACCGCACGTCGATCTGATAGTGACGACGGTTGCCGTGCTGGGGCGCCGAGTCGGCGGCGCCGCGGAACGGTCCGTAGAACTGGCTCGCGAACTTCGTGCTGTAGCTCATGATCGGCACCTCGCGGTGCCCGGCCGCATC
The DNA here is from genome assembly GCA_964627115.1 of uncultured Solibacteraceae bacterium. Classification (GTDB taxonomy): domain Bacteria; phylum Acidobacteriota; class Vicinamibacteria; order Vicinamibacterales; family SCN-69-37; genus SCN-69-37. The sequence continues at coordinate 16,187 of CAZVHY010000036.1, forward strand.
GAGCGCACCGCGCATGTGCGCCACGCGGCCGTCCATCATGTCGCTCGGCGCCACGCCGTCGGCTCCCGCCGACGCCGCGTCGACCGCGGATTGTCCCAGCGCGTCGAGCGTGGCATCGAGATCGATGCCGCCGTCATCGTCGAGCAGCGCGCAATGCCCGTGCGTCGTCGACGAACAGAGGCAGATGTCGACCCAGAGGTGCAGCGCATCGCCGAACTCGTGCTTGATGACTTCGACGGTCGATGCCAGGTGCCGGAACGACAGCCCACGCGCGGCCTTGGACGCCGGCACCGGAAACAACATGAAGTGGCGGACGCCGGCCGCCAGATCGCGCGCGATCGACTCGAGTGCCGACGTCTGTCCGTGTCGTGCCGTATCACCGAGGCCGGGCACCAGTTCGCTGCCCGTCATGTCCTCGACGACGAAGATCGGTTGAATGAGCTGCGCGGCGCCGAACGTCGTCTCGGCGAGCATGTCGCGCAGGTGTTCGGTGCGGCGCAGACGGAGGCGCGACCAGGGAGCGGCCGTCGCTATCGACTCACGTGTTGGTGCCATTGCTCGTAATCCAGCCAGATGCTCACGCGCGACCCGTCGCCAATCGCGTCGTTGACGACACGCGACGTGTGTCCGGGACCACACCCGTGCCAGCCGCGGGCGATCTCCGGGTACCGTTTCAGGGCGTCGAGCAACAGACTACCGCTGGTCCAGAAGAAATGTGTGCGCGATGCGAGATCGCCTGGCAACGGCGTGTCGACCTCGTAGGTCGCGAACGCACCGGCCGCGCGGCTGCGCGTGTGCGTGAGGCGGCGCCACGCGACCGTGCGGTTCGCCAGCAGGTCGAGGCCCGGCGCTTCACCATCACCCAGGCCGTCCGAACAGCCGTGGACCCAGATACCGCGCGCGGCCAGCTTTCGCCACGTGCGAACGCCCGCCGCCCAGACAATCCGCGAC
>CAZVHY010000036.1:17237-22555 GCA_964627115.1 uncultured Solibacteraceae bacterium
GCGCGCGGCCAGCTTTCGCCACGTGCGAACGCCCGCCGCCCAGACAATCCGCGACCACGAGGGGTGCGCGGCGGCGGGCACGGCGTCGGCCCGAGCCACCCACCAGCCGAGGTCGTCGTCGGGAATCGGCACGTCGAGCGGGCGACGGGTCGACCGATCCCGTTCATCGGGGCGCGGCCAGATCGCCGCATCGGACGCCGCCGGCGGCGGCAGCGGCGTTGCCGCGTCGAGCGACCAGCGATCGAACTCCTGCCCAGCCGCATCGCGGCCCCGGACGCTCGTCACCACGCCGTAGTCGCGGACGAGGACGGTGACGCCAATCGCCTCGTGACAGCCACCGCCGTGACCGGCGAGGAGCGTGCGCTCGGCCTCGACCGCGCGGTGCGTGGCCTCGTGCGAAATCGTCCCGACGAGGTCGCGAACGTCGGCGCGCGTGGCCACGGCCTCGAGCGCCAGGGCCCCCTGGGCGGGTGCCGTTGGAAACGCACGTAGTGGCAGCACCATCCAGATCAGTTGTGCCAACAGCCCGCGAATGCGGTCGCGGGCCTCGGGCTCGGACGAGGCCGACAGCAACCGGTCGAGTGCGGCCTTGGCCACGACCAGCGCATCGCCCTGTCCCTCGACCAGGCGCTCAAGGCGCGTGGGGATGTTTCCGCGCACTGGTTTTGGGGTGATGCCAGAAATTGGCCAAGGCAACAGCCCGCTGAGGCTCTGGCCGAGCTGGTACGTGCGTCGTGGCGAAGAGGTGAGAACGGTGAGGAGCTCGGGTCGAGCTGCCAGGACGTCCGAACGGATCAGGAGAAGGTCCCGCGGATCCGCACGCTCCAACGTGCCAGCGACCACGGTTCCCTCGAAACCGGAGACGGGCAGATCCTTCCACGAGTGGACGGCCAGATCCGCCTCGCCGGCAACCAGCGCCTCGGAAAGGTCACTCGTGAAGAGCCCTTTATCGGGCGATTGCCAGAGTTCGACGCGACGGTCGCGGTCGCCAATGGAGGAACGGGTCAACTTCTCCGTGGCCACGCCAGGACGCGCGGCCAGCAGTGCCCGTTCTACGAGTCTGGTCTGGAGTCTCGCGAGATCACTGCTCCTGCTGAGCAGCCTCACGCGCATACGTCGTCCCACCCGAAGGGGCGGAACTCTTCGCTGTCGGCAAACGCGTTGGCGAGGTCCCGGATGTCGGCCCGCGCCGCGCGCACCCGGGGCGCTCCACTGCCTTCCGCCCGCGCCGCCTCGGCGAAGATGTCGGCAAGGAGAACGATGTCGACTGGCGCAACAATTGGAGTTTGTTGGTCTGTGGACCTAAGATCCACTATGTTCGTGATGTTCTGGTAGCAGCCAATGACAAAATCAAGGTCTGATGCCAGAACTGGGGCGGCAATAACGACCGTTGTCGACTCTTTACGCGTACTCGTCTGCGACCCGGCATCTGCCAGCAGGGAAAAGTTCAACCCTTCCGGCCGTGTCGGCAGTGCCCGCTCGGAACTCCGGCCCCAGACGTCGAGGAGGCTCGTTTTTGGCGCCACCTGGACGACCTGCGCGGCCAGCGCGCCGGTGCCGATGACGGCAATCCGCTGGCCGATGAGGTGACGGGCCGCCAGGCGCCCGTACGAGTGCGCACCGAAACCCTGCAAGTACTTGTGGCGGATGCGCTTGGCGTCCCCCAGGACGCGCTGACCCAGGCGCCGCAGCCACTGGTCGTCGCTTGTGGCCGCCGACGACAGGAACTCCTTGAACTGCGCCTGCACTTCCGTCTCGCCGATGAGCGGCGACCGCAGTCCACAGACCACCTCGAGCAGAAGCGCGTATGCCTCTGCGTCGGTCACGACGCCCGGTTCGAAGGGGACGCGGTGCCCGGGAAGGAAGTGGATTTCCCTGAGACAGGTGCGCCACGCCGTCGAGTCGGCAGGAGGGGGGGCAGCTCCCGGGGTGCGGTGGATCAACGCGAGTCGCACCGCGCCATTCTATCGACGCGGTACCGGGAATTGTCATCGGTTTGTCTCTTGAAAAGCGTCTCATCAACGCACCCCTGATACGCTGGCGCCCATGTCTTCGTCCGCTCGGTCCCGCACCGGGATTCTGCTCCTCCAGCTCGGCACGCCGGATGCGCCGACGGCCCCGGCGCTGCGGCGATATCTCCGCCAGTTCCTCTCCGACGTCCGCGTCGTCGACACCTTTCGTCCCCTGTGGTGGGTCATCCTGAACCTGTTCGTGCTGACGACCAGGCCGGCGCGGTCCGCGAAGCTCTACGCGTCGGTGTGGACGCCCGAGGGGTCGCCGCTCCTGCTCACGACCAACGCGCAGGCGCGCGCGCTCGAAGCCCGTCTGGCCGAGACGATGGGTGACGGCCATCCGTGCGTGGCCGTTGCGATGCGGTACGGCAACCCATCGACCGACCGGGCCATCGCCTCACTTCGTGAGCGCGGCTGCGATCGCTTTCTCGCGTTCCCGATGTATCCGCAGTACGCCAGCGCCACGACCGGTTCGAGCCTCGAAGAGGTCATGCGCGTGGTGCTGCCCGAACGTGTCGTGCCCGCGCTGCGTGTCGTGCCGCCCTATCCCGACGATCCGGCGTACATCGGCGCGCTGGTCGAGTCGGCGCGTCGCGCGTTCGCCGACTGGACGCCCGATCACATCGTCTTCAGCTTCCACGGCATTCCGAAGCGCTACGCCGAGCTCGGCGATCCCTATCCGCAGCACTGCGAAGCCACCACGCGCGCGTTTGCCGCCGCGTTCGGCTGGCCGACGGACCGGATGACGATGTCGTATCAGTCGCTGTTCGGGCGGGAGGAGTGGCTGCGGCCGTACACGGACGAGACGCTGAAAGAGCTGGCCGGTCGTGGTTTCGATCGGCTCGCCGTGTTCTGTCCCGGCTTCCTCGCCGACTGTCTCGAGACGCTCGAAGAGATCGGCTCGCTTGGCAAGGAGCAGTACCAGCACGCCGGCGGTCGCGACTACCGACTCGTGCCGTGCCTGAACGTCGACGACGCGTGGGTGGATGGCATGCAGGCGATCGTTGCGCGCGAACTGGCGGGGTGGGACTGACGTGCGCCCCTACTCGAACGGCAGCCACCCGTCTGGCATCTCTCTCGTGCACAACCCATGCACGCCCGCGCCGAGCAGGCGCACCGGACGATGGGCCGCGTCAGTCTTTGCCAGTAACGCCACCGCGCGTGCGGCGATCTGATCGGCGTTGTCGGTCGGCGCGGTCGAGTGATTGCGTGTGACGGTCGTGAAGTCCGAGTAGCGCACCTTGATGGTGACCGTGCGCGCGAGCAGCTGTTTCTTCTGCAGCCACAGCGCGTTCTCGCGCGCCATCGTGGCAACTTCTTCGCGCATGCGATCCACGTCGTCGATGTCGGCCGCGTAGGTACACTCGCTCGACGATGACTTGGCGGCGCGATCGGGCTGGACTGGCCGGTCGTCTTCGCCGCGCGCCAGGCGCAGCAGCCAGTCGATCTGCGTGCCGACCGCCTCGCGCAGCACGCTGGCGTCGGCCGCCCGCACGTCGACGAGCGTTCTGATGCCGCGTTCGTGCAGCCGGCGCGCCGTCACCGGTCCCACACCCCAGAGCGCATCGACCGGCAGCTGTTGAAGGAAGGTCTCGACACGCGCCGGCGCGATGACCGTGAGGCCATCGGGTTTCTTCCAGCCGGACGCGATCTTCGCGAGGAACTTGTTGGGCGCCACGCCGGCCGATGCGGTGAGGCCGGTGCGTTCTCGAATCTCGGCTTTGATCCGTTTCGCCACCGTGCCCGCCAGCGGCTCGTTCCACGCGTTCGTCGTCACGTCGAGGTACGCCTCGTCGAGTGAGAGCGGCTCGACCAGCGGCGTGACGGACCGGAAGATCTCGAACACCTGCTGCGAGGCGGCGCGGTACTTCGCGAAGTCGGCGCGGACGATGACGAGGGTGGGGCAGAGGCGCACGGCGCGCGACATGGGCATCGCGGAGTGCACGCCGAACACGCGCGCCTCGTAGCTGGCCGCGGCCACCACGCCACGCGACTGCGGCGAGCCCCCGACCACCACAGGCTTCCCGCGCAGCTCAGGCCGATCGCGCTGCTCGACAGACGCGTAGAACGCGTCCATGTCCACGTGAATGATGCGCCGCATCGTCGTCTGGTCGCCGGTCGATGCGCGTGGGGAGGCGTTCATGGTGCACACTGCTTCGATGAGCACCTCCGATTATCTTTCCCAATTGTTCGGTCTGGACGGCAAAGTCGCCGTCGTGATTGGTGGCACCGGTGAGCTCTGCGGCGCGATGGCCGAGGGCCTCGCCGGCGCGGGCGCCGAAGTCGTCATCGTCGGCCGCAATGCCGAAAAGGCCGAAGCGCGCCTCGATCGGATCGCCCGCGCGGGCGGCCGGGCCTGGTTCCATGCCGCTGAGGCCACCAGCAAGGCCGAGCTCGAGAGCTTGCGCGACGCCGTGCTTCAGCGCAGCGGTCGTGTGGACATCGTCGTCAATGGGGCAGGCGTCAATTCCGCCACGCCGTTCTTCGACATCACCGAGGAAGAGTTCGACCGCATCGTGCACGTCAATCTCAAGGGCGTGATGCTCGGCTGTCAGGTGTTCGGCCGCTATCTCGTCGAGCGGGGCGAGGGCGGCTCCATCATCAATCTCGGCTCGATGTCCGGCGTGGTGCCGCTGTCGCGCGTGTTCACCTACTCGGCCACGAAGGGCGCCGTGCACAACCTCTCGCTCAACCTGGCCCGCGAATGGGCGCCGCACCGCGTGCGCGTCAACGTGCTCGTTCCCGGCTTCTTCCCGGCCGAGCAGAACCGGAAAGTGCTCACGCCCGATCGCGTGGCCGCCATCATGGGGCACACGCCGATGAAACGCTTCGGCGAGGCCCGCGAGCTCGTTGGCGCCACGCTGCTGCTCGCCGCCGATGGCGCCGGCGCGTTCATTACCGGCGAGGAACTGATCGTGGACGGCGGCTATCACGCGATGACGATCTGACGTGGCCCGCGGCCCGGGCGTCTCGTCGCGCTCATACCTGTTTCGGCGTCCGAACCGGGCAGGTGCTGAGGCCGACGAGACGGTACGCCGGGCAGAATCCGGCGATGCCGGTCACCAGCGGGAGCAGGCCGACAAGCCCCCACCAGGTCTGCGGCCCGATCACCGTGAGAGACAGCAGCCCAACGCCGAGTGCAATGCGCACGACCCGATCCACGACACCTTCGTTCTTGTTCATGACAGTTCTCCTGCCTGTGAGAGCCGCTCAGCGTCCAAAGGGTTCAGACGGCGCCGTCCGGCTGGACGTGTCGAGCTGACGACGGACGTCGTTCATGTCGATGGCGCGCACCTTGTGGACCAG
>CAZVHY010000036.1:22655-23735 GCA_964627115.1 uncultured Solibacteraceae bacterium
TGTCGAGCTGACGACGGACGTCGTTCATGTCGATGGCGCGCACCTTGTGGACCAGCTCATCGATGGCGCCAGCCGGGACCATGCCCGGTTGTTGGGCGAGCAGTACGCCATCGCGCAGCACCATGAGCGTGGGGATGGCGCGCACCTGAAACGCGGCGGCCAGTCCGTGCTCGATCTCGGTGTCGACCTTGCCGAAGACGACGTCGGGGTGCCGTTCGGCTGCCGCCTCGAAGATGGGCGCAAACGCCCGGCACGGACCGCACCAGGACGCCCAGAAATCGAGCAGGACGATGCCGTGCTCGACGGTTCGCTCGAAGTTCTCCTCGGTCACCTGCACTGTGGCCATCGTGGCCTCCTTGGCAGGTGAGAGCCGAGTTCTCGTCAAAGGGTTCAGGGGATCTCGCGGAGGAAGTCCTGGAGCGCGCGCTTCACCGCCGACTGCACGGAAGAAGGGATCTCGGCCCTGCGCCCGGACGTGCGGCACAAGGCGAGCGTCTGCTTGAGTGAATCACACACGCCACGACAGCGCGGGCAGCGCTCGAGGTGGCGCTCCATCGTGCTGCAGGCCTCCGCGCTGAGCTCGTCCTCGAGGTGCTTCGAGAACATCGTGAGCGCGTCGGGACACGCGCCGGCCGCGGCCGCGGCGTTGGTGGTGGGCACGCCGAGTACGGGCGCCACGTGGTTGCGCACCGCCGCGCGCGCCCGATGAAGTCGGCTCTTCACGGCCTGCGCGGTGATGCCCAGGATTTCGGCGACCTCGGGTGCACTGAGGCCCTCGACGTCGCGAAGGACGAGGGTTTCGCGATACATCGGGTCGAGCGCACGGATCGCCTGCTCGAGGGCTGCCTCCACCTGCTTGCCGGCCAGCGCCTCTTCCGGCGTACGCGAGGGGTCGCTGATGGTGACGCGTTCTCCTGCGTCTTCTGCGTCGAGCGACGTCTCCTCGGGTACGAACTTGCTGCGTCGTCGTTTCTTGATGCAGAAGCGGCGCGTGATCGTGTAGAGCCAGGTCGAAATCGATGAGGCACCGCGAAAGTCGCGCACGCCGCGGGCCATGGCGAGCAGCGTGTCCTGCAGGAC
>CAZVHY010000037.1:0-15083 GCA_964627115.1 uncultured Solibacteraceae bacterium
TCGGCATTGCCGGCGTGTTCTCGTTCGCGGTGACCGAGCGCACGCGCGAGATCGGGATTCGTCTGGCCCTTGGCTCCAGCCGCCGCGGTGTCCGCGCGCTGCTGCTGCGCCGCTCGAGCACACCGATCGTCGTCGGCGTGTTCGTCGGTCTGCTGCTGGCCGTTCTCGCCGGTCCCGCACTGCGGAGTTACCTGTACGGACTCGGGTCGTCGGATCCGCTGACATACGTCGGCGTCACCGCCGTCGTCGTCTTCGCGGCGTGGACGGCGACGATTCTGCCGCTGCGTCGTGCCCTTCGCATCGATCCGGCGATCACGCTTCGGCACGACTGAGGTCACGATGCCTGGCTTCCTTCGTCGTCTTCGCGCCCGACTGAAGTACCGCCACTTCAACGCCGAGTTGAAGGCCGAGCTCGATGTCCATCGCGCGATGGCGGAGGACGATTTTCGCGCGTCGGGAGCCGCGCCCGACGACGCGCACCGCGAGGCCGCGCGGCAACTCGGCAATGTGACGCTGGCGCGTGAGTCCGCGCGTGGCGTGTGGCTGGCGCCGTGGCTCGAGAGTGTGTGGCAGGACGTGCGGTATGCGGTGCAGACGTTAGCCGTGCACCGTGGGTTCACGTTGACGGCCGCGACGATGCTGGCGCTCGGCATCGGCATCACGACCGCCATGTTTGCCGTCGTCGATGCGCTCGTCTTCAGGCCGGCGCCATTTCGGGCGCCGGATCACCTTGCGCTCGTGCTGACGGGAAACGATCGTGGCGTTCGCAACAGCGCCGTCCCTGCGGCAATCGCGAAAGCATGGCGTGAGAGTGCTGCCTTCGAGGTCGTGGAGTCCGCGCGGCCATGGTCGGGCCTGCTCGAGGCGGGTGACACCGTCGTCGAGCGGAGCATGGCTGCGGTCACGCCCGGCGTGTTCGACATGCTCGGCGGCGTACGGCCGCTGCACGGGCGCCTGTTTCACGAGGCCGAAGGACAAGCCGGGCAAGCCGATCGTGTGCTCATCTCGGAAACCGTCTGGCGCACGTTGTACGGTGCGGATCCGGCTCTCGTCGGCGAGTCGATCACGGTCGACGGCGAGCGGCTGACAGTGGTCGGCGTGCTCGCCGCGGACTTCAGGTTTCCGGAAGCGACCACTGTTTTGTGGCGTCCGACCGATCTGAATCAGCCTGGAGAGTCGGCGCGACCGTACGTCCGCTTCGCAGCCGGCATTCCCCGCGATGACGCCCTGCGGATCGCCACGGAAGCGGCGCGCGCCGTCGACGCCCGGGCGCGGCAGGTGAACGCGCTGGCGCTGGCGTCGCCCGTGGCCGGGCTGTCGGACGACTACTCGACCCGCGCCGTGCCATTGCTGGCCGGCGGCGTGGCGCTCGTGTTCCTCGTGTTGTGCGCCAACGTGAGCAGCCTGCTCCTCGCGCGATTGACGACGCGCCGCCGCGAGTTCAGCATGCGCGCGGCGCTCGGTGCCTCGCGTGCGCGGCTGTTGCGTCAGGCTCTCATCGAGAGTGTCGCGCTGGGAACGCTGAGCGTTGCCGGCGGTATCGGCGTGGCCTGGGCGCTCGTCTCCATCGCTCGCGCGTTTCTACCCGAACCGATCCTGCAACAGACGCTGAATCCGCTGAACGTCGACGGCCGGGGACTCCTCGCATCTTCGGCCGCCGGCCTCATCGCCACGATGGCCGCCGGGCTGCTGCCCGCGTGGCTCAGCACGCGTGTGGACGCCGGCGAGTCGCTTCGTGTGTCCGGTCGCAGCGGCACGGAACCCCGCGGCGCGCGTGTGCTGACGCGGACGCTCCTCGTCACGGAAGTGGCGCTTGCGTGCACGCTGCTCGTGGGCGCGGCGCTGCTGATGCGGTCGTTCGTGAACCTGGCGAACGCCGACAAGGGACTCGACACCGTTGGTGTGACGACGGCGTGGTTGGTACTGCCTGCGATAGAAGGAGACGCCGACGACGCGACGACCATCCGCGCGACATTGGCGCGATCGATTGAAGACGACCTGCGACATCTTCCGGGCGTACAGCATCTGGCCTGGTCGTACGGAATTCCGCCGGAGGGTGGGTTCCAGAACGACGGCAACTGGATAGCGGACGAGCCCGGGGCCGTGGCGGCGTCCATGGAGTTGAACCACTACGTCGTCAGCCCGGAGTTCTTCTCCGTCTACGGGATTGCCATCGTCGCGGGTCGCGCATTCACCACGTTGGACGGATCCCGCGACGTCGTGATCGGCGAGCGTTTCGCGCGTGCGCTATGGAAGGACGTCGATCCGGTTGGCCGCACGTTCCACAGGCAGCCGGTCCAGGAATCGACGGGCCCGTCGGGTCCGCCACCGACATACCGTGTCGTCGGAGTTGCGCGCGAACTGCACTATCCGTCGATTGACGGCAACTCGGGACTCGATGGCCCAGAGATTTATCTGCCGTACACGCCGGCGCCAACGCCCATGATCAGCCTGCGATGCGAGCCGACGTGCGACACGGCGGCCATCCGTCATCGCCTGGCGTGGACACATCCAGCCGTCCGCGTGCAGCAGGCGAGATTCGCGGCGGATCGGTACGCCAGGGAGGTCGTGCGACCGCGCGCGTCGGCCGCACTTGCCGTTACGTTTGCTGCTGTCGCCGTTGTCGCCGCGGCCGGCGGTCTGCTCAGTGTGCTGTCGTATGCGGTGAGCCGTCGCCGGCGTGAGTTCGGCATCCGTATCGCCCTCGGCGCCTCACCCGGCCAGATTCGCCGCGTGGTGCTGCGAGACGGTCTTGTCGTGGCGGTAAGCGGCCTGGCGATCGGATCGATCTTCGCCGCCGCGCTCGCCCGGTCGTTGTCGTCGCTGCAGTACGGCGTGACATCCAGCGATCCCGTCAGCTGGTCGATCGTGGTTGGCGTGATCGTCGCGACAGCCGTTCTCGCGTCTTGGAGGCCCGCTCGCTCAGCCGCGCGAGTGGATCCCACCGTGTTGCTGAAGGAAGAGTGAGCCATGACGGGCTTCTTCCGCCGCCTCCGCGCGCGTCTTCGCTACCGCCACTTCAACGCCGAGTTGAAGGACGAACTCGACGCGCATCGAGCCATGGCGGAGGACGAGTTGCGCGCGTCGGGCGAAGCGCCAGACGACGTGCAGCGTCGAGCCGCGCGGCAACTCGGCAATGTGACGCTGGCGCGTGAGTCCGCGCGTGGCGTGTGGCTGGCGCCGTGGCTCGAGAGCGTGTGGCAGGACGTGCGGTATGCGGTGCGGGGACTGCGCGCGAGTCCGTCGTTCACGTTGCCGATGCTCGGTGTGCTCGTCGTCACCATGGGGCTCACGACCAGCCTCTTCGTGGCCGCCGAATCGCTGCTCTTCCGGCCGTGGCCGGTGTCCGACCCACATCGCGTCGTCAGCGTGCATACACGGCAGCAGTCGGTGGCTGGTTCCACGTTCTATTCGATCGGCGGTGTCGAATACCGCTACCTTCGAGACCGCGCCACGTCTATCGATCTGGCGGCCATGGGGACGATGGGCCTGCGGCCCGGAGTGTTGGAGGGACCGTCAGTCTCGCGGGTCCGAATCGTCAGCGGCAATTACTTCTCGGTGCTCCGGCTCCCGCTCGTTGCCGGTCGCGGCCTGACGCCCAACGACGACGAGGCAGGAAGTGAGGCGGTGGCGGTTATCAGCCACGGGCTCTGGCAGCGCCAGTTCGGCGGTGCTGCAGATGCCGTCGGGTCGACATTGCTGGTCGGCGACGCGCCGTTCACGGTGGTCGGAATCGCAGCCGCCGGCTCGACCGATGAACCCATGGCGCTGCCGGAGGCGTGGATTCCGTTGCAGGCCAGGACGGTGCTTCCACCAGCGGAGCCGTCGGTGCAGGCGCTTCTGGAGAATGCGCGTGGGGCCGGCCTGCAGCTTGCCGGCCGCCTCGCAGAAGGCGCGGACAGGCAGCGCTCGGACGTCGAACTGAAAACGTTGGCTTCGCAGTATGCCGCCGCCCGCGATGTTTCGCCGCTCGACATCTCGGTGACCAGCACGGCAATGGCCGATCACCCAATGGGTGAACGGACGGTGCGCATGTTCTCGCTTCTGGCTCTGGCCACCCTGCTCATGCTTGTCCTGGGGTGCGCGAACGTCGGCAATTTGCAGCTTGTACGCGGGTTGTCGCGCCGTGGCGACATCGCGGTCCGGCTCGCGCTCGGCGCGTCGCGGGGCCGGCTCGTTCGACAGTCGCTCGTCGAAGGCCTCGCGCTCTCCGTCGTCGCGGCAGGTCTGTCCGTGCTCGTGGCGCAATACCTGCCTCGGTGGGTGATCGTCTCACAGCCGGGCGACCCGGCCATGGCGTCGCGCATCGCGGATCGCGTGATGATCGACACGTCTTCCTTCTTGTTCGCGTTCGCGCTGGCCGTGGGCGTTTGCCTTGTCGCCGGCCTTCTTCCAGCGTTGAGAACAACGAGAATCAGTGTCCGTACACGTTCGGCTGGCATCGATCGGACACGGCTCCGATCCGGACTGTTGGCACTGCAAGTGTCGATCAGCGCCGTGCTGCTCGTTGGCACCGGCCTCCTCGCTCGCAGCGTCAGCCACGCGGCTGGCGCCGGTCTCGGGTTTGATCCGTATGGCGTGGCGGCCGTGAGCTTCGGTCTTCCGCAAGAAGGCTACGATGCAGCCGCGCGCGAGCAGTTTTCCAGGCGTGTGGTGGAGGCTGTGGCGCAGTCGGGCGCCGGCCCGTTCGCTGGTGCCACGTTCGTTCCGTTCGTCTCGCATCGCGCGAGCTACGCCGTGGGGCGTTCAGGCGGTGGCGACGACGAGCGCGGGTATCGAGCTGTCACCCATCACGTCACGCCGGGTTACTTCGATCTACTGCGGATTCCAGTGGTAGCAGGTCAGATGTTCGACGCGGACTCGTCACCCGATGACGTGGTCATCAATCAGGCGCTCGCGAACCTGCTGTGGCCTGACGAGCCGGCCGTCGGCCGCGTGTTCCTCGATGGCGAGCTCGAACGGCGAGTCGTCGCCGTGGTGGGCGACGCGCAAACAGAGAACCTCAACCAGATCTCGCCGACCTACTATCAGAGCACCGGCGCGTTCTCGGCGTTGCTGGTCAGAAATGATCCCGTGGCCATCGCCAACGCGCAGGATGTCATCCGGAGGCTGGAGCCGGCAGCCTCTCCAGTCCACCGGGACTTTCTGCCCGGGCTTCGGAACCAGCTCGCGCCGTCCGTTGCCGGTGCCACGACCGCCGCGTATATCGGCGCGCTCGCGCTGCTGCTGGCCGGTGTCGGCACGTTTGGCGTGTTCTCGTATCTCGTCAACGAACGGATACGCGAGATTGGCGTGCGCATGGCCCTCGGCGCGCGCGCTCGCGATATCGTTCGCCTGTTGGCCTGGCGCATGTCGTGGCCGCTTGTCGGCGGGCTGGTCGTCGGTCTGATCGCCGCACTCGCCATGGGCCGTGTCATCGCCAGTTCGCTGCACGGCATCAGCCCGTCCGATCCCGTAGCGTACCTGGCTGTCCTGCTGGTCCTGGGAGTGGCCGCCGTCGTCGCCGCGTTCATTCCCGCCCGTCGCGCCGTGCGCGTCGATCCGGCCATCACGCTACGGCACGAGTGAGACGACGATGGTCGGCTTCCTCCGTCGCCTCCGCGCGCGTCTTCGCTACCGCCACTTCAACACGGAACTGAAGGACGAACTCGACGCGCATCGCGCCATGGCGGAGGACGATCTGCGCGCGTCGGGCGAAGCGCCAGACGACGTACAGCGTCAGGCCGCGCGGCAACTCGGCAACGTCACGCTCGCGCGCGAATCGGCACGGTGGCGTCTGGCTGGCGCCGTGGCTCGAGAGCGTGTGGCAGGACGTGCGGTATAACGAGTGAGGCGCCCCTTACACCGTAGCCGTGTCGCCCGCGAACGGATTCCTGATGCGAACGCCGTCGAACTGCTGGCCGTCAGACATGTCTTCCGACAGGACCACGTCACATCCCTGCATTCTCGCGGCTTCGACGATGGCGGCGTCCCAGTAGGAGACACGATGTTTCGACGCTGTGGCGAGTCCGGCGCGCAGCAGCGCGACCGATGTGTCCTGCGTCGGAAACCGCAGCCACGCCTCCACGAGTGCGACGGCCTGATGAGGACTCAGCGCATCCTTACGGCTCGGTCGCGTCGCCTGGACGTAGAACTCCTGTAAGACCTGAACCGACAGCGCCAGGTCCGCGGCCGTAAGAATCTCCCGGGCGACTCGAGCCTTTCCGGCCTCGTCAGGCGCTGTGCTGATGGCGTACAGCAGGACGTTCGTATCAACGAATCGCACGGCGGGCGTGGACCTCATCTCGGGTGAGTCGATCGCTCGCGCGGAACTCGTCGATCGATGCCAGTACGTCGTCCTGAAGACGCCTGCGGCGATCGAAATCGTTCTCGTCTTCACCGAGGCGCGTCAGGAACTCGCGCACCAGGGCGCTGACGGACGTGTCCCGTTCCGCCGCCTTGACACGGGCACGGCGATACACATCCTCGGGCAGTGTTACTGTGATATTTTTCACATTATCACGTTAACACAGTTTGACTGTTTCACAGTCCACGCGCCCCGGAGCCCGGCGATCGAGCGTGAAGACTTCGGTCAGGGACTCGCGTTCGGCCACGCGCACGAGTCAACGAGGACGACGCGTACGGGGCTGCTCGTGGAGCTTCGCGGCGAACTGCTCGCCCGTCGTGCGCGCGGGATCGCGCACGCCCAGGTCGACGACACCGAGGACGTCCTGCCAGCCGGCGTAGGCCGACTCCTGTTCGTTCGTGGCCGTCTCCGCGACTACAGCAGACTCCAGGCGAGTGGAAACGCGGCGATCAATCCCATCCCGACGAGGACCAGCGTCGCGACAATCGCGGGACCGGCGGCAATCTCCCGTCGCCGCCATCGCGCGTGCAGCACAGCCCACGCCGCGATCCAGACGATGACGGCGAACGTCGACCGTCCGGACAGTCCGCCGGCCGGATCGTAGATCGCCGGCGCGCTGTAGAGACCGGCTTCGTTCGCCAGCACGCTTGCCCCCAGCGCGAAGCTCCCGATGCCGGCGCTCACCATAGCGGCCAGCGCCGCGCCGTTCGGCGTCGGCGTCGCTGACACGGCATGTTCGTCCATGGGCCTCACCTCCCTACTGAAGCGGAGCGACCTTGTTGATGAAGACGCCCATGAGGGCGACGAACGCCGCGATCGCGAAGCCAATCGCCAGCAGCACCATCGTGAACGACCGCAGCGATGAATCGCCCAACAGCGTTGCGCGGTAGCGCGTCGCGACGAACGCGGCGGCCGTGGCCAGCATGGCGGCCATCCACGGGAGATGCTCCTTGATCTCCATACCGAAGGCGTGCAGCCAGCTCGTCTCCGGCCGCGACAGCAGCAGCGCGCGTGGATATTCGGCGAGCGACGTGGCGTCGGCCGGCGGCGTGGCGCGATAGAGCGGAAAGACGACGTACGTGCCGCCGATGACCGACAGCCAGAGGAGCACGGCCGCGGCGATCGTCACCCCCGCCAGGGCATTGGCCTGTCTCGGGAGCACGGTTCCGTGATCGGGCACCGCCATCGCGCGCAGTGCGAACAGTGCCGCGGCCAGGGCCATCAGGGCGCCGCCGCTCAGCACGAGGCCGTGCAGCATCGTCCAGAGACTGCGATCGGAGAAGAGCGGCATGCGAGACCTCAGCGGGCGGCTACCAGCCGTCCAGGAATCCGCCGTCGAACCAGTCCCACAACAGGTACGCGATCGTGCTCCAGGTGCGGTGGCCGCGTGCATTCACCGGGACGCGCACTCCCACGTTGACGCGGACGTGCTGCCGCCTGTTCAGCGTCACCTGCACCTGCGGCACCACGTCCCACTCGATGCCGGCGCCGGCCGCGAGGGCGCGAGCGCCAAGCAACTCGACCATCGGCGACCACGTGCGGCCGAAACGTCCCTGTTCGAGGCTCCTGCCGGCGGCGATGCGCCAGAAGGCCTCGTTGCGGGGGCCGTCCTCGAGCGGCAGCTCGAAGCCTGCCTGGGCCTGGACGAAGCCGTCGCGTGGAAGGATCTGGCCGAACGTGACGAACGGCTCGAAGATCGCGAAGCCGTTGCCGAGGCCTTTCTGCTCGCTGCCGGTCGGCAGAATCACTTCGGCCGTCGCGCTCATGATGTTGCCGCGCGCCAGGCTGTGCGTGAGCACGCGCTTGTATTCCAGGGCGATGTCGCCGATGCCGGTCGATCGCCCGCCGGCGTTCCCGGCCGACGCGATCGGCACGATGACTTCCCACTGGTTGAGAGCGCCGAAGCGGCGTTCGTACACGAGCTGCGTGACGAGGCTGCCCGACCGCGACGTGACTTTCACGAGCGCTTCGTCTTCCGGGAAGGCCTTGCCGGTGACGAGCGCCAGCGGCAGGTTCAACTCGCCGCGCGGCCAGCGATCGTCAGTGCAGAACGCGCGCAGATGACCGACGGCGGAGCGCAGCTCGTCCTCGGTGAACGTCCCGCCCCACGGCGCCATGAGCGGCGAAAAGCCGCGCGCAGGGCCGCCATCGTGCGCCACAGCCAGCCAGTCGCTGTCCGGCTCGCGGTTCGCGAAGCTGCAGTCGGAGAAGTCCGGCAGCGCGATCACCTGTTCGAGTGCGGGATTGACGCCGCCCTTGCCGTCGGGGCCGTGGCACGTGGCACACGTCGACTCGTAGACCTGCTGTCCCGTGCGCGCCGGTTCGGGCGTGGTCTGGCCCCCGGCGCACGGCGGCGTCGTCAGCCACAGCGCCGCCACGAGCCCGGCCGAACACGTTCGATTCAGCTTCGTCATCACGTATCCTTCCCGTGTCCATCGAACGACGACGGCCGAGCGATCACCGCCGCACCCGCGGAACGGCGCAGGTGCCACAACGGCTCCCGGTCGTCTGGCGGCGCGCGGCAGTACGAGGATAGGAACGGACGAGGCGGACGTGAATCCTACAGGCGTACGACAGGCGGGAAAGACATGAAAAACGGGCAGCTGTCGTGGGGCTCTCGAACGGACGTGGGATTCGATCCGCGGCCGATCGGTACGGGCCTGTTTGCCGTCATCGCCATGCTGATCGGCGTGGACCTCATCGAAGATGCCCGTGCGGGTGTGAATCTGTCGCATCTGCTCTTCGAGGGCGTCATCATGGCGCTGGCGTTGGCCGGCGTCGTGACGCTGTGGCGTCACCTCTGGCTGGCGCGACGCCATGCGGCGTCGCTCCTCGTGGATCTCGACGCGGCCAGGCGTGAGGCGCGACAATTCCGCGCCGAGGCGCGCGAGACGCTCCGCGGGCTGGGGGACGCCATCGACCGGCAGTTCGACCGATGGGAGCTCACGCCGGCCGAGCGCGAGATCGGATGGCTGCTGCTCAAAGGACTCAGTCACAAGGAAATCGCCGAGACCCGCTCGACGAGCGAGACGACCATTCGCCAGCAGGCGCTCGCGCTGTACCGGAAGTCCCGTTTGCGGAACCGCGCGGAGCTGTCGGCGTTCTTTCTCGAAGATCTGTTTACGGCCCGCTGAGCCCGCGCCGTCCGCCGCTTCTCACGCTGGCGTGTCGGTACCCACGCATGCGCAGGATCGTGTGGCGCGAACGATACAGAAGACGGCAGCAGCGGCCGTACGCGTGCTAGGCTTTCGCGCGTGACCGTGCCCTCGGTTTCTGACTGGGACATGCAGGCCCTGCGCCGCCGTCTGGGCACGCGCGCCATCGGCCTCGATCTCGCTGCCGCACTCGATCGCTGGCGCAGCGACGGTCGCGCCGGCGATGCCGGCGACTTCCTTCAGTGGGTACTCGCCACGCAGGCCGAAGAACAGGTGATGGTCACCGCCATCCTGCCGCCCCGGCTCGCGAACGCGCGCGTGCCGACGGTGTCGATCGATCCCACCGTGATTCTCGACGCAGGCCTCGGTGTCGAGGCGACGGTGATCCTGACACCGGCGACCGCTCCCGATCCGACGGTGATCGGGCTCGCCCCCGCCGACGCGACGGTCATCACGCCGCCGCCACCGTCACCAACGCCGGCACCTCTCGACGCGACGATCATCGACGCCGCGCCGTCACACGCATCGATTCCTGACGCCACCATCGTCACGCCGCCGCCGGTGGTGTCGGTGCCGGCTCCTTCCGATGTGCCGCGCACCGAGACATCTGCGGCGCCGCGCTACGTGATTCTCGGCGAAGCCGGCAAGGGCGGGATGGCTGTCGTGCACATCGCGCGCGATCTCGAACTGGTTCGCAAGGTGGCGTTGAAGCGTCTCGCAGGCAGCGCGGCCGCGCACCAGGAAGTGCAGGCGCGTTTCCTGCGCGAAGTGCAGATCTCCGCGCAGCTCGATCACCCGAACATCGTGCCGGTCTACGGCCTCGAGGTCGGGCCGGAGGGCGCGCCGGCCTACGCGATGAAGTTCGTGCAGGGCCAGACGCTCGAGGCGTTCCTGAAGGACACGCGTGCGTTCTACGAACGGGATGAATCCCCCGACGAAGCCCACACGCTGACGGCCGCGCTCGAGCACTTCCTGAAAGTCTGCGACGCCATCGCGTACGCGCACGACAAGGGCGTCGTCCATCGCGATCTCAAGCCGGCCAACGTGATGATTGGCCGGCACAACGAGATCTACGTGATGGACTGGGGCATCTGTCGCGTGCTTCGCCTGCCCGACCTGCAGGGCGAGGGCATCGAAGGACTCGACGCGGCCGCGCTCGATGACGCCGACACGCACACGCGCATTGGCACCGTCGTCGGCACGGCACGTTACATGGCGCCGGAACAGGCGCAGGGACGAAACGACGAGATTGGGCCGGCAACCGATCAGTACGCCCTCGGCCTGATGTTGTACGAGATCGCCACGCTCCAGCCGCCATACGAGGGACGCACGATCGTCGACCTGCTCGCCCAGGCGTCGAAGGCCGAGGTGCGGCCGGTGCGGCATGCGTTTACGTCGGGCAGGATACCGCGCGAGGTGGAGGCCATCATCGGCCGCGCGACGTCGGCCGACGCGTCCGCGCGATATCGCGACGTCCGGGCGTTTGCCACCGACATCCGGCGGTATCTGCGCGGAGACGCGGTCGAGGCGAAGCCCGACACGTTCTGGCAGAAGGCGCAGCGCAACGTGGCGCGGCATCGTCAGGCCGCGCTCACGGGCATCGTTGCCCTCATTGCGGTGATGGCGCTTGGCGCCGTGGCGCTGATGTACCGGCACGAACGTGCGCTGGCGGCTGCCGACGCGCGCGAACGCGAACTGACGGCGCTCGTCGATCACGTGGCGACGAAGGGTGACCTCCTGCAGACGCGGTTCCTCGAGCTCCAGGGCGAGATCGACGCCATGGCGTCGGCTGCCGCGCTCGCGATCCAGCACGCGTCCCAGAGTCCCTCGCCGTTCTACTGGGTCGACGACTTCTTCGACGCCGCGCGGCGTCCAGACGACGTCGTGGCGGTGACGGGCGATACCGACCTGCGCAGCTTCAACTTCGGCGCATGGATTCTCGCGCCAGGTACGAGTCGCGCGGCCGTCACGCCGTCCATCCGTCGTCTCCTGCACCTGCGCCCGTATCGGAACGAGCTGTTTCACCGCGCGCGCGTGCTGTTGGGACAGCCCGCCGACGGGGCGGTCGAGGCCACGGTCGTCGACCTGCGCCGATCGGGCGTCGACTCGTTCGTGATCGGACTCGCGTCGGGCGTGACGCTGCACCTGCCGGGACATGCCGGGTTGCCACGCACACTCGATCCGCGTTCCTCTCCGTGGTACCGGCTCGCGGCGGGCCACGCGGGCGGACAGTGGGGTGAGCCGTCCCTGGACGCCACTGGCGCGGACCAGCGGCTGCTCGTGCCGATCGCCCAGGCGATCCGTGCCGACGACGGGCGTGAACTGGGCGTGACGGCGATGCTGCTGTCGCTCGACCACATCGTCCGCAATCTGATCGGCGACGCGCCGGCGGCCGGCGTGCGCGCCACGCTGCTGCTCGACGCGAATCAGCGCGTGCTGGCGTCGAGCGGCATGCTCGATCCGGAGCGGGCGGCCGACAGTCAGGACGTCCGTCTCGAGTCGTTTCCTGATCCGACACTCGCCACGCTGCTCCAGGGACGGCAATCGGGGTACTTCGAAACGTCTGTGTTCGGCCAGCGCGACGTGATTGCGTTCGACACCGTGCAGCCCGTGGGCTGGACGCTCGTGAAAGTCACGAGCGCCGGCGTCATCGAGGCGCGGATGAGGGCGGTGAGGTGAAGGACGAGGACCAGGTCCTGCAGGTCCTCGAGGTCCTGGTGGTCCTTCAGGTCACAGGAACGAACTGACGCGTGCCAGCTTTCGGGAAGTGGCGTCGCGGTCGTCCGGTCTGGGCACGAGTCCGGCGGACCTGAAGGACCTCCAGGACCCATAGCACCTCAGGACGCACCCAAAGGACCCACAGGACCTCCAGGACCCCAAAGGACTGGTCCTCCCCTCGGTCCTATCCCTTCACCGGCGTCACGAGCGGCTGGCCGGCAAAGAACGCCTCGATGTTCTGCGCCACCAGATCGCCCATCGCACGCCGCGTGACGCGCGTGGCGCTGCCCTGGTGGGGCTGCAGCACGACATTCGTCAGACCGAAGAGCGCGTCGGGCACACGCGGTTCGTCGACGAACACGTCGAGCGCCGCGCCGCCGAGGCCGCCCGAGACGAGCAGATCGACCAGCGCGGTTTCGTCCACGAGATTGCCGCGCGCCACGTTGACCAGGCAGCCTTTGGGGCCGAGCGCTTCGAGCACGCGTCGCGACACGATTCCCACCGACTCGGGTGTCGATGGTGCGATGACGACGAGCCAGTCGACAGCGGCGGCCATCTCCTCGAGATCCGCGTAGTAGCGGTACGGCTGATCCGGCTGCTGGCGCCGGCCGTGATACGCGATGTCCATGCGGAAGGCCGCGCAGAGCTCCGCGATGCGCTTCCCGATGCGTCCGAGACCAAGGATGCCGACGCTCGCGCCGGTGAGCTGCGCGGTGAGCCGATGATTGCCTGTGAGCCAGCGCCCGTCGCGGACCCAGCGATCGGCGGTCAGCAATTCGCGCGCGAGCGCGATCATCATGCCGATCGTGATCTCGGCCACCGCGTCGTTCAGCACGTCGGGCGTGTTGGTCAGCGTGATGCCGCGAGCCGCGAGCGCCTGCACGTCAATCGCGTCGTAGCCCACGCCGAAACTGGCCACGAGTTCCAGGTTCGGCAGCGCGTCGAGCAGATCCGGCGGGCAGGGAATGTGACCGGTCGTGGCCGCGACGCGGATGCGCGGGCCGATCTCGGCGAGCATCGCCTGCCGATCGGCCGCCTGCCAGAGATGGTGCACGGTGTAACGCGATTCGAGGGTGGCGGTCAGGTCGCGCGCGAGCCGGCCGAGGGTGATCACGTCAGGTGTCGTCATGGCGTCGCACGCATTGTACGCGGGCGGCGAAGGCTGCCATCTTTGTTCAATGGCATGGGGCCCCACCCCCACGCCTCGGGAACGGAACTGACGCCGAGCCCTCACCTCTCGCGCGACGCGCTCGGGTTCGGGCTGTCCGGCCGTGCCGCCAGCTGCCGCGCCGCCGTGCAGCCGTGCCGCCCGCCACCGCGCCGCCGCGCAGCCGTGCCGCCGCACTTACCGACCTGTCGTTCTGACACGGTGCCGCGCGTCGACGGCCCGCGCCGCGGCGCGCTGGCGGCGTGTGGGTGCTGGGCGCGGAACTTGCCTGCACCGCGGGCCGTGCGTCTGTCGTTTCGAATGCTCGTGGTAGGCGCGGCCGTGTGCGGCGCCCTGTCGTGCGGCCGCGAGAGGCCCCTGCCGGTGGGGCCGACACCACCGCCGCCAGCACCCGCCGCCCCCGAATCGCCGGCCCCGGAACCGGAACCCGATCCCGCACCAACACCCGACCCGACACCGGATCCCGATCCCGCTCCAGATCCAGACCCCGGTCCACCACCGTCCGATCCGGATCCGGCACCCGATCCAGATCCCGACCCGCCGGCGCCCGATCCCGATCCCACACCGCCGCCAGCCCCGGTTCCGCCGCCGTCGCCGCCGACACCACCGCCGCCGGCGCCACCCGCTCCGCCGCCACCCACGCCGGCAGGACCCGTCACGCTCAACGATCCGTTCAGCGGCCGCGCGTTGTCGCCGGGCGGTCACTGGTGGAGCCAGGACATCAGCGCGGCGCCCGTCGATCCGCAGTCGGACGCGTACATCGACTTCATCGGACGCACGCGGCGTCTGCACCCGGATTTCGGCCCGCCGCCGTACGGCATTCCCTACGTCGGCGTGAGTGGCGCGCAACCGCGGTTGCCGGTCACGTTCGTGGCGTACGGATCGGAAAGCGATCGCGGCATCGGCGGTCTCGACGGCTACCCGATTCCGGAAGAGGCGAAGACGCAGCCGAACTACATCGAGGGCGCCGTGCCCGGCGGCGGCACGAGCGGCGACCGCCATCTCCTCATCGTCGACCGCGATCGCTGGCTGCTGTACGAGCTCTACGCCACGCGCTGGAACGCATCGGCTTCACGCTGGGAAGCCGAGTCCGGCGCGATCTTCGATCTCAGCAGCCTCGCCCGTCGTCCCGAAGGCTGGACGTCGGCTGACGCCGCGGGCCTGTCGATCCTGCCAGGGCTCGTGCGATACGACGAGGTGATGAGCGGCGAGATTCATCACGCCTTCCGCGTCACGGTGCGCGCCACGAACGGGTACGTGTGGCCCGCGTCGCACCGCGCGGGATCGACGACCGGCGCGCTGCCGATGGGCGCGCGCCTGCGGCTGAAAGCGTCGAAAGATCTGTCCGGCTTCCCGCCCGACATCCAGCGCATCTTCCGCGCGATGCAGCGCTACGGTCTGATCGTGGCCGACAACGGGTCGGACATGTACATCTCGGGCGCCATGGATGCCCGCTGGAACAACGATCGACTCAACCCCGCGTTCCGCGCGCTGACGGCGGGCGACTTCGAGGTGGTGAGGTTGGGACATAGATAAGGACAAGGCTGGGAGGCTGCAGGCGGGGAGGAGGCGGGGGAGGCGGCAGGCGGCAGGCGGGAAGAAGGCTGCAGGCATGCGGCGACCCGGGGTATAACATGGTCAGATCATGGGTGTAGATACGTCCGTTGCACAGAAAGTCGATGCCCCGCCGCTGACC
>CAZVHY010000037.1:15183-22270 GCA_964627115.1 uncultured Solibacteraceae bacterium
GATCATGGGTGTAGATACGTCCGTTGCACAGAAAGTCGATGCCCCGCCGCTGACCCCGCTTGCCGTCAAGAGCCGCCTGGCGCCTGCGCCAACCGGCGCGCCGAAATACGCGGTCACCATCCGCGATCGCGCGGGTAACGATGTCGTCGTCGGCGATCCGCGTGCGACGCGCGCGCTCGTGGCGCTGATGAACGTGCACGCGGTCAACGGCGGTGCGGCCTGTCACTGGGGCGGACCGGCGGCGTACGCCGAGACGCTCGCGGCACTGCACGCGATCATGTTCGCGACGAAGGGACGCGAGTGGTACGACGCGTTCAACTTCGTGAACGACGCCGGCCACGCCGAGAACGGCATCTACGCGCTGCGCGCGAACCTCGGTTTCGACCACCTCACGTTCGACGACCTGAAGGGCTTCCGCAGCATCTCGAGCAAGCTCACCGGACACGGCGAGTCGCACCTCAATCCTCAAGGCGTGCTGCTGAGCAACGGGCCGCTCAGCTCGGCGTTGCCGCAGGCGCAGGGCCTGGCGATTGCCGACAAGGTCGCGGGCCGCGATCGCGTCACCGTGTGCGTGGTCAGCGACGGCGCATCGATGGAGGGTGAAGCGAAGGAAGCCTTTGCCGCCATCCCCGGGCTGGCCGCGCACGGACGCGTCAACCCGTTCGTGCTGATCCTCTCCGACAACGACACGAAGCTGTCGGGCCGCATCACGAAGGACGCCTTCTCGATGCAGCCGACCTTCGACGCGCTCGCCACGCTCGGCTGGAACGTCATCAAGGTACCGAACGGACACGATCTCCAGGCCGTCTACCAGGCGCTCGAAGACGGCATTGCCGCGGCGAAGGCCGATCCGACGAAGCCCGTGTGCCTCTGGGTGAAGACCATCAAGGGCTACGGCGTGAAGGCGACGATGGAGAACGCGGCGGGCGGACACGGATTCCCGCTGTCGAACGGCGAGAAGATCGTCGAGTTCGTCGACGAGATCTGCGGCGGCCAGGTGCCCGACGAGCTGGCGCGCTGGGCGCAGTCGCTGCGCGACGACTGGGCCAGGAAGGATGCCGAGAAGAAGGCCAAGGCGGCATCGGCGCCAGCCGCGGCTGCGCCGGCCGTGAAGAAGGACAAGATTCAGGCGGGCCTCGCCAAGGCGGCGATTCGCGCGGCGCAGGACGGGTTCCCCGTCTTCTCGATCTCGTCCGATGTGCAGGGATCGACCGGCATCAGCCCGTTCCAGAAGACGTTCCCGGATCGGTTCATCGAGGTCGGGATCGCCGAAGCCAACATGGTGAGCACGGGCGCCGGCATCGCGAAGGCCGGGTTCGTCGCGGTGGTCGACACCTTCGGACAGTTCGGTGTCACCAAGGGCAACCTGCCGCTCACGATGGCCGCGCTCTCGCAGGCGCCGGTGATCGCGCTGTTCTCGCACGTCGGTTTTCAGGACGCCGCCGACGGCGCATCACACCAGGCGACGACGTACTTCGCGGCGACGAGCGCGATTCCGCACACGGTCGTGATCGCGCCAAGCTGCGCCGACGAGGCCGACGCGCTGATGTACGACGCGATTCGTCGACAGGCCGAGGCGCGCGTGGCGGGCAAGGACGGCGAGACGTACATCTTCTTCGTCGGCCGCGAGAACTATCCCGTGTCGTGGGTGCCGGGCGCGACGTATCCCTGGGGCAAGGCGCAGGTGCTCTCCGAGGGTGACGACGTGGTGCTCGTCGGGTGCGGGCCGCTGCTCGACAAGGCGATTCGCGCGGGCGAACAGCTGGCCGCAAAGGGCGTGAAGGCCACGGTCATCAACAACCCGTTCGTCAATCTCGTCGACGTCGACACGATCGGTGCGGCGGTGCGCAAGGCCAAGGGGCGCATCGTCACCATCGAGGATCATCAGATCGTCGGTGGCATGGGCGCGCAGCTTTCGCACGCGCTCTCGCGCGCCGGCATCGAGCACCGCATCACGACACTCGGCATCCAGGGCGAGTTCGGGCAGTCGGCGTACGTGGCCGAAGACCTCTACCGGCGCCACGGCCTGACGGCCGAAGGCGTGACCGAGGCCGCGCTCGCGCTGACACGCGATCGCTGATACGGCCGACCGGCTCGCGCACCGGCCGCGGGGCCTCATCGCCGTTCGTCGCGACGAATCCGGCCATCGACAATCTCGATGACGCGGTCGCAGCGGTCTGCGATCCGAAGATCGTGCGTCACCACGAGGAACGTTGTCTGCCGCTCGCGGTTGAAGCGCCGCATGAGCTCGAAGACATCGTCGGACGAGGCCGTGTCGAGGTTGCCCGTGGGTTCGTCAGCCAGCACCAGCGACGGCTGGTGTACCAGCGCCCGTGCGATGGCCACCCGCTGCTGCTGCCCACCCGACAAGGCGTCGGCGCGGTGGTGCAGTCGATCGCCAAGGCCCACGGCGTCCAGGATTGTCGTCGCGCGTTCCTGCATCCGGTGTACCGGCGCGCCCGCATCACCCCAGGCCGGCAGCATCACGTTCTCGACCGCGGTGAATGCCGGCAGCAGGTGATGGAACTGGAAGATGAAACCCAGCGTGCGCCCGCGCAGTCGCGTGAGCGCGCGATCGTCGAGGCCGGTCGTATCGAGTCCATCGATCACCACACGGCCCGCCGACGGCCGGTCGAGCAGGCCGACGATGTTGAGCAGCGTGCTCTTGCCCGAGCCGGATGGGCCGACGAGCGCGGCCAGGTCGCCGCGCGTCAGGGCGAGATCCACGCCGGCCAGCGCGCGTGTCACCGGACCACGGTGTCCGCCGTAGTCGCGGACCACGCCCTCGACCTGGAGGATCGCGTCGTCAGCCGCCACGAATGGCCGTCGCCGGGTCGAGCCGCGAGGCCCGCCGAGCCGGGATGATGGCCGCCACGAGCCCGATGCCCGTGGCCAGCGCGGTGGCCTGCACGAGCAGCAGCCAGTCGAGCTGCACGAGAAACCTCGGCGAACCGTCGGGATTGACGGCCATGGCCTCGAACGCTTTCGCGGCAGCCGCGCCGAGGGCCGACCCGATGAGCGATCCCGTCACACCCAGCACCGCGCCCTGAATCAGGAAGATCAGCAGGATGCGGTGCGCGGGCGTGCCCACGGCGCGCAGGATGCCGATCTCGCGCGACTTCTGCACGACCGACACGATCAACACGCTCGCAATGCCGAGCGCGACCGTCAGCACCACGAAGAACTGGATCATCGTCTTCGAGCTGGCCTGCGCCGACAGGCCCGAGAGCAGTGACGCGTTGAGTGCCATCCAGCTGTCGGCCTCGAGGCCGGTGCGATCGCGCAGCACCGCGGCGATGCGATCCGCGTCGAACACGTCGACCACCTTCATCTCGATGGCCGTGGCCCCGCCCGGCAGTGCGAACAGCGCCTGCGCGTGCGCGAGTGACGTCACCACCCAACTCGTGTCCACCGCGTCGTTGCCGAGCGTGAACAGGCCGGACACCGTCACCACGTCGTCGATGCCCTCGGTCGATGTGATGCGGAGTTTGTCGCCGGCCGTGATGCCGAGATCCGCAGCGAGGCCCTGGCCGATGACCACCCGTCCGGCGCCGACCTCGAATCGTCCGTCGGTGAGCCGCGCCGGCAGGTCGATGATGGATACGAAGGCGGCCGGATCGATGCCGCGGATGACGATGGGCACGACGGCGTCGAGGCGCGTGGCCACGCCCGATCCCGCGACCAGCGGACTGACGGCCGTGACGGCCGGCTCGCGTGCGGCAATGGCGACGATGCGGGGCCACTGATCGATCGACCGCAGGCGCTGCGATGCGGGCTGGACGTGGCGCGCGACGACGCGATCGGGCGTGTCGGTCACCACGACGCGCGGCGCTTCGCGCGGCGTCCGGAGCGTGACGTGCGGCTGCGATCCGAGCGTCGTGGCGATGAGCGATGTCTGCAGGCCGTTGATCAGGGCCGAGAGGAACACGATGACCGTGACGCCCACCGAGACGGCTGCCAGGATGAGCGCGGTCTGGCCACGCGCGTCGCGCAGGTAGCGCAGGGCCACGAACCAGGAGAACGACATCACGGCGTCTCGATCCGTCCGCGCACCCGCTGCCCGTCGTCGAGACGACGGGCGGTGGTGAGCACGACGCTGGCGCCCTCGTCGAGGCCGCCGACGATTTCGCTGTGGCCGTCGCCGGCCAGACCGACCGTCACGGCGCGGCGCGCGACACGTCCGCGATCGACGACCCACACGAACGGGGCGCCGGTCGTGGCGCCGTGAATCGCCTCGCTCGGAACCACCACGACACCGGCCTTCTCCGCGACGACGAGGTCGACCGACACCGTCATGTCTGGCCGGAGCACGTCGGGCGGTTGCGGCACCAGGAGCCGCACCTCCACGCTGCCGCGTCGTGCGTCAACGGCCGGCGCGATGAAGTGCACGCGCGCGTCGAACACCCGATCGGGATACGCGTCGGCCGACGCGCGTGCGATCTGCCCCTCGGCAATCCACGCCAGGTTGCGCTCGTCGGGTTCGATGACCAGCTCGGTCATCCCCGCGGCGGCCAGCTCGAGCAGCGTCGTACCGGGCTGGACCGTGTCGCCGGGTTCGACCGCGCGGGTGAGGATGACGCCGGCGTCCGGTGTCGTGATCCGCGTTCGGTCCAGGCGGACCTGGGCGGCGATCAGCCTCGCCTCGGCCTCCGCGAGGCTGGCCTCGGCCACATGGACGGCCGCACCCCCAGTGGCCGCGGCGGCAGCCTCGGTGCGCGCCGCCTGCTGACGGGCGCGCGCCACGTCGAGGGCGCGGGCGGCCTGCTCGAGATCCGCGCGGGCCAGCGCTCCGCCGGCCGCGAGCGCCTCGGCACGCGCGAGGTCGGCTTCGGCCTGTTCGAGCGCGACGTCCGCCTGCCGCGAGGTTTCGCCGGCGACAACGGCGTTCACGCCGCGCAGCTGATCGAGTCGTCCGCGTGCCTGCGCGACCGACGCCCGCGCTTCGGCCACCGAGGCCTTCGCTTCCCGGTCATCGAGCTGCACGATCACGTCGCCCGGCTCGACCGGCTGGCCTTCGCGGGCCATGACGGCCACCACCCGTCCGCCGACCTGCGTCGCCAGCTGCACCTTCGTGGTGACGCGCACGCGTCCGCTGACGACGATGTGCCGCGCGATGTGGGTACGAACGGCCGTCACCATCGGCACGACGGGGCCCCGTGCCTGGAGGAGCACGACGACGGCGGCGATGATGACGACACCGGCCATCAGCCAGACGGAGGGACGACCAACGAGCGCGCGCTTCGGTGTGGTGCTCAACGGTGACAGAATATCTGGTTTATATGCTGTCCGCCCTCGATGCCCTCGACCGCCTGCGCGAAGGGAACGCACGTTTCGTTTCGGATTCACTCAAGAGCGAGGCGGCCGTGGGCCGTTTCCGCCGGCAGGAGGTCGCGGTCCGCCAGGATCCGTTCGCGATCATCCTCGGCTGCTCGGACTCGCGCGTGCCGGGCGAAATCATCTTCGATCAGGGGCTTGGCGATCTCTTCGTCATCCGCGTGGCCGGCAACATCGTGGCGCCTTCGCAGATCGGCAGCATCGAGTTCGCCGCCGAACGCTTCGGCACGCGACTCGTCGTCGTGCTCGGCCACTCGACGTGCGGCGCGGTCACGGCGACGCTCGAGGAACTCGGCCGGCCGTCCGAGGCGCAGTCGCGGAACCTGCAGTCGATCGTCGATCGCATCCGTCCCACGATCCAACCGCTGCTCGAAGCGGGCGCCGCGAAGCTTCCGCCCGCCGAGTTGATGACCCTGGCCGTGCGCGCCAACATCCGCGCATCGGTCAATCAACTGCGCCACGGTTCGCAGATTCTCGAACAGCTCATCCGCACGGACGATCTGCTCGTCGTCGGCGCGGAGTACTCATTGGAAACGGGCGAGGTGGATTTCTTCGAGGGCGTACCGGAGCGCTGATGGGACGCGTCCTCCGCATCGACATCACCGGGCCGGACCGATCCGGCGTCACGCATGCGCTGACGACCATCCTGGCGCGATCGGGGGCGCGTGTACTCGACATCGGCCAGGCGGTCATCCACGGCGCGCTGGCGCTCGGCATGCTCGTCGAGCTGACCGACGAGATGAAGGCGTCGCCGCTTCTCACCGACCTGCTGCTCGAAGCGCACGAGCTCGGCGTGCAGGTCCGTTTCACGACCGCGTCGGGCGACGACTACGGCGCCTGGGTGACCGGGCAGCGCAAGGGCCGGTACCTGGTCAGTGTGCTCGGTCGGACGCTGACCGGTGCGCACCTGGCCGACGTGAGCGGCGCCATTGCTGCGGCCGGCCTCAACATCGATCGCATCGATCGGCTGTCGGAGCGGACGCCGCTGGTGCCGCCGAACGGGCTCGCGCGGATGTGTGTCGAGCTGGCCGCGTCGGGCACGCTGGCCAGCGAGCACGACCTGCGCGCATCGCTCATGGCACTGACCGGCCTGCACGACATCGACATCGCCTTCCAGCACGACACCGCCTATCGCCGCCATCGTCGGCTCGTGGCGTTCGACATGGACTCGACGCTGATCCGCACCGAGGTGATCGACGAGCTCGCGAAACTTGCCGGCGTTGGCGACGAGGTCCAGCGCATCACCGAAGCGGCCATGCGCGGCGAGCTCGACTTCCAGGGCAGCTTCCGCCGGCGCGTGGCGCTCCTGAAGGGACTGCCCGAATCGGCGCTCCAGCAGGTGATCGACACGGTGCCACTGATGGATGGCGCCGAGCGGCTGATCGGCACGCTGAAGACGCTCGGCTACAAGACGGCGATTCTCTCGGGCGGTTTCACGTTCGTTGGCCGTGAACTGCAGCGGCGGCTCGGCATCGACTACCTGCACGCCAACGATCTGGACATCCGCGATGGCATCGTCACCGGCGAGGTGCGCGAACCGATCGTCGATGGTGCGCGCAAGGCGTATCACCTCCAGGAAATCGCGCGGGCCGAAGGCCTCGACATGGAACAGGTGATCGCCGTGGGTGATGGCGCCAACGACCTGCCGATGCTCGAACTGGCCGGCCTCGGCATCGCGTTCCGCGCCAAGCCGCTCGTCAGGCAGAGCGCCCGACAGTCGCTCTCGACGCTCGGCCTCGACGGCATCCTCTAT
>CAZVHY010000038.1:0-21892 GCA_964627115.1 uncultured Solibacteraceae bacterium
CTTCGTCGAGAAATCGCGTGATGCCCGCGGAACTGACGCCCTGCGCTTCAGGCGTACTGCGCGGCAACGCACGTCCCGGCGCGGGCGCGGCGACATCGTTCCTGCCACATCCCGCGAGCCAGGGCGCCAACCCGATACCAACGGTGCCGACCCCGATCTGCCTGATGAATTCCCTGCGATTGGCCATGGCTGTCTCGGTCTCCAGGAATGTCGTGCGCCGAACGTCGATTGTCACGGAGGTGCCGGGAGATGGTAGCCGAGGTCTCCGGTTCAGCGGGCCTCGGAAATCGGGTCGGTTGTGAAGAGACGCGGCAGTGACTACAATGCAATCATTGATTGCACTCACCTATGGCCAGCCTCACCATCCGCAACCTCGACGATGAAACCAAGGAGCGCCTGCGCGTCCGCGCGGCGCACCGGCGTCGCTCGATGGAGGACGAGGCCCGGACCATCCTGCGGGAGGCCGTCGCCGACGATCCGCACCCGGTCGTCGATCTCGCTGATGCCGTTCGGCGCCGATTCGAGTCCCTTGGCGGCGCGGACCTGACCCTGCCTCGCCGTGACCCGATCCGGGAGCCCCCCACGCCACGTCGATGATCCTGCTCGACACCAACGTCCTGTCGGAGTTGATGCGACCGCGGCCCGCTGACGACGTCGTACGCTGGGTGGCCGGCCACCGGGCGGTCGATCTCTATACGACCAGCGTCACCGAGGCCGAGATTCTGTACGGCATCCAGCTTCTGCCAGCCGGCCGGCGCCGCACGGCGCTGCTCGCCGCGGCCGGCGCCATGTTCGCTCGCGACTTCCGTGGTCGCATCCTGGCATTCGGGAGCGAGGCGGCACGTGCGTACGCCGACATCGCGGCATCGCGCCGGAGAGCCGGGCGTCCGATCTCTCACTTCGACGCCCAGATTGCCGCCATTGCGCGGTCCGCGGGCTTCACCGTCGCGACTCGCAACGTCACGGACTTCGCCGGTTGTGAAGTCCGCGTGGTCGATCCGTGGGACGCACGATCGTGAGTCGACTGGCGTAGTCTCTTCAGCTCGCGCGAGTCCGCACGGTCGCGAGCACGGGCGACCAGCTCGCGCGCGCGTGACGCACGCCGAGCATCGGATTGATGGGCACGAGCCAGCCGGCGTTGTCGGGAGGCGCCGAGGCGAGCGCCGCAGCGACGAGCTGCACCGCGCCGGGCACATCGCCCTTGAACGACAGCCACGCCGCGCGGGCGATCGCCTCTTCGACCTGCCAGCTCGTCGGGCCATGGCCGCCAGCGGCCGACTCCAGAGACACGAATGCCGGATGGTCCGTGGCCCCCAGGATCATCAGGCCGGCGAGCGCCGTCGGATGATGTGGCACCCGCGTCAACGTTTCGGCGAACGCCGCGATGGCCGGCTCGCGCAGACCGCGTCGCAGGCGACCCGCGCCAATCCATGACCACGTGTGCGCGCTGCACTCGCGCGCGTACACGTGCCCGGCGGACTCGCCCTGCAGCTCGCGCGCGAACGCGGCATCCGCGTCGTCATACTCGTCGTTGTACTGGCGCAGCAGACCGTCGAGCATGTGAAACGCGACGACCGAGAACCGCGACGAGGTATCCGACGGCCTGGGAATCGCGGCAATGCCCATCGCCAGCTGGTTCCGCGCACCGTCGATGCGGGCACGAGCGACGTCCACCGACGCCATCAACCAGTACGCGATGGGACACCCCGGCAGGAGCTCGAGGACGCGTTCGGCCGCGCGCAGCCGCTCCTCGCCCCAGCTCACGTACGCCAGCCGCAGCCAGTGCCGCCAGCTGTTCGGCTCGATCGTCGTCGCACGGCGAACCGCCGCAATGGCGTCGACGGTCATGCGTGCGCACCCCAGCGCGAAACCGAGCGTCGCCCATGCCTCGGCGTACTCCGGCGCGAGTCGACAGGCGTCGTGCGCACGCGTGATGGCCAGACGCAACGACGCGGTGTCGAGTTCGATGTCGGCGCGTGTGGATTCCGCGATCAATGCGCATGCATTCGCGAGCCCCACGTGCAGCGACGCATCGCCAGGAGACATCACGAGTGCGTCCTCGAAGAGTGCGCGCGCGTCAACGACGTGCGCGAGCTCGAGCGTCTCGATGGCGGCACGTCCGTCGACGAGCGCGCGATACGGCGCGAGCATCTGCTGTATGTCGGCCACGGACACGCGGATGTCGACGCGGTTCGCGTGCTCGACGAAGCGGTAGCCGTGGCCCGACACGGTGTGGACGTAGTGCTTCGGATCGTCCGGGTCGAGCGCCGCGCGAAGCTGGGAAATGGCCTGCGTCAGCGTGTTCTCTTCGACGACGGCGCCGGGCCAGGCGACGGCCATGAGCCGGTCCTTCGTGACGACGTCACCGGCGTGCGTGACCAGTTCGTGGAGCAGCTCGAAGTGACGGGGACGCAGCGGGACGACCGTGCCGTTGCGGAGCAGACGCCGCAAGCGCAGGTCGAGCAGGAACGCGCCGAACGCGAATCCGCCGCCAGCCTGGGGCATGCGGGCATTGTAGGGAACTCGCAGCGCGGATCAAGCGGAATTCAGGGGTGCCGACCACCCCGGACCTGCAGGCGTCGTGATCCTGCAGGTCCGGTTGCGAAAGGAGGGGGCGCGCACCTCGTCAGGACGCTTTGTCGAGGTCCAGCGGCGTGTCGCTGGACGGCACAGGCGCCAGGGCGAGCGGTTGCGGCGCCGGCTGGACCGGCGCATCGCCGATCCCGCTCGCGTCAGCCAGAGGCGTGTTGATCTCCGTGCTGACGGCCGGCTGCACCGGTGGTGTGATCACCGGCGCCGCGCCGCGGGCCTTGCCGTCCACCAGGCGGCGATCGCGCTGCCATCTGGCGAACAGTACCGGGTCGAGGCCCACGGTGTTGGTGACGACGACGTCGAGGGTGCGGGCGGCGTTCATGCCGTCGGCAAGCGCGGCAGTCATGCCTTTCCGCGCCGCGGCAACCGTGCCGCGCCCCGTGCGTCGTGTCCCCATCTGTTCCTCGAACCTGTCCATCGCCTCACGGAAGTCTGTGAGGAACGTGGCTGGCAATCCGAGATCGACGAGGTCTGTGTCGATCCGTGCTGCCGCTTCGAGGAACGACCGCGCTGTGCCGAGAAGTGCGGTCTCGGACTTGCCATTCGGCATACGCAACGTCCTTTCCAGTGTCGGCGTTGCGCGGGTGAGGTCCCTGGCCGTCATGGCGATGGCGAGCATCCATCGCCTGACGTCCTGGCGCGCCGCGGTCTTCGCGCGCCGGCCCTCGTGAGCGGCGAGCAGTCTCGCCGTGTTGTGGGATTCGATATCGGCCACCGCCTGTGCCACCCTGGCGAAGGTCTTCCCACCTTTCGACGACGCCGGAAACGCCGCACCCTGCGACGCTCCGAAGTCACGTACTCTCAACAGCATTTCGTAACGGACACGATCGGTCTTGGTCATAAGACCCTCCATGGCGCGTATGGTCGCGCAGGGGCCCGGACGAAGTCGTTGGCGGTTTTGTGATCGTTTGTGATCGGGGGATCAGGAATCGGCTGCACGGCTGCGGGCGGCGCGGCCGCAGGGCTGCGGCATGCGTTGTGGTGCGGGCCGTTACCCATTGCCGATCGTTGTCTCACCCGTTGCGGATCGTGGTGCGACGCGTTCGGGATCGGGCGCGGACCCATTTCGGCGCGGACGACGAGTCGTCGTCGATCGTGGACACACACGAGGTCGTTCGGCGTTCGACGTATTCGCGATCCGGCGCGCAGGCACTCGGGGTCGAACGATCACGCGTTTGCGCCGGCGCTCCTGCCCGTCATCGCTTGTGGTCTCACGCGTCTCGGAACGCGCGATCACCGGTTCGGGAAGGCACTCTCACCCATTTGGGATCGCACTCCCACTTTGCAGGGAACCCGCAAGTCATTGAAAACACGGGCCGTCCGTCGGTCGATCGAAGGGCCGTTCCCAAAGGGGTGTGCGTGCGTTCCCGATTCGGCGTGGGTGCGGGCGGGCTCAGTTGACGGGCAACCTGGCGACGCTGGGCCGTGCGACGAAGCGGACGCGCCGCCAGACAGGACGAGGAACTGTCCTTTCACCTCGATCAGGAAGCCGCCGCGCACGTCGCCCGCGGCATATCGATCGACGAGGCGCGCCGGCAGATGCGCTGGGTGAGGACAAGGCCCGGACGGCGCGCTCTGGGTGCTCACCGACAATGCGGACGGACGATTGATCCGGCTTGCGCCGCCGGGACGGTGACGGAAGGCGGACGGCGGGTGGCAACTCGCGTGGGCATGCCGTAACATGGCGCCATTCCCGGCAATGTGGATGGTTCCTGCCGGACTCCCACCATGACGCCAGCCCGGTTCGCCACGTCGGAGCTACTCGGACCGCTGAACGAGCACGAGCGGAAGTACGCTCCGGCGCACCTGTTCGTCGCCGGACACCGCGAGTGGCTGTCACAGGGTCCGAAGGTCTCGATTGTCGGCGCACGCCGCGCGTCAGCCGATGGTCTTCGGAGGACAGCCAGACTCGCACGACTGCTGGTCGAACGCGATGTCATCGTCGTCAGTGGACTCGCCGAAGGCATCGACACAGCCGCTCACGAGGCAACGGTCGCCGCCGACGGCCGTACGATTGCCGTGATCGGCACTCCTCTGTCAGAGGTCTTCCCCGCGAAGAACCGGCAACTCCAGGCACGGCTGATGACGGACCACCTCGTCGTGTCGCAGTTCGCAGACGGCCACGCGGTTCTTCGCAAGAATTTCCCGATCCGCAACCGTACGATGGCGCTGATTGTCGACGCCTCCGTCATCGTCGAAGCGAGCGACGGCAGCGGAACGCTGTCCCAGGGCTGGGAGGCGCTTCGCCTTGGACGCGCCCTCTGGATCATGCGCTCGGTCGTCGAGAACCGATCTCTGAAGTGGCCCCAGGAAATGTTGAACTACGGCGCGTCGATCCTGACGGAGCCCGACGAGTTGTTCGACACCCTGCCGCCACGGTTCGACGACCCGCTGTCCGCCATTGCCTGATCCGCTCCTCTGCGCGTCGTGCCTGGTCTACACTAACAGACCCGAATCGATTGCCGCGTCAAAAGTCCGCGACCTGATCCGGCGAGTCAAGGTCGACGAGGTCGACGCGAACGGTCAACTCTGGACCGATCGCATCGTCCTGCGGCTCGCAGAACAACTGCCGCCCGAATGGACTGACTGGATTGGCCCCGACGTGGCACTGGTTCCCGTTCCTCGCGCCACACTGACGAAGCGGGACTCGGTATGGCCCGCGCGCACGATCTGTCGCGCGATGGTACGCACCGGACTGGCCGGAGCCGTCCTGCCGATCCTGTATCGCAAGTCGGCGGTCCCCAAGAGCGCTGTGAGCCGAACGCGTCCAACACTGCATCAGCACGTCGACTCGCTCGCAGTTCAGGCCGCGCTGGACACGCCGCGACGGATCGTTCTTGTCGACGACGTCGTCACTCGTGGGACGACGATGTTGGCAGCAAGGCAGACGCTCGGAGCGTCCGTTCCGGCCTCGAGTCATATCCTTGCGTTCGCACTCGCCAGGGCCGCTGACCGGCAAGAGTCTCACCTCGGCTTCGCTCCGCGACTTGACGTCATTCTTCCCCGTGGCGATGCCACCGTCCGCCGGCCGTTTCGACGATCCTGACGCCGACGATCCAGTGTCGCCTTGTCGGTCTCGAAACCGCCGACCACGCACTCCTCTTGACAACTAGAGGAATGGCGGCCTAGTCTCCTGTCGATAGCAAGAGAACCAGCGTCTCTTGGACGGAGTCCCGCATGCCCCCACGTCAGCGCATCGAAGCCTTCCGCGGGTCGCTCGACCTGCTCGTGCTGAAGACGCTCTCGCTCTCGCCCGCGCACGGGTGGGGCATCAGCCAGCGCATCCAGCAGATGTCGGACGGCGAGTTCGCGATGAACCAGGGCTCGCTGTATCCCGCGCTGCAACGCCTCGAAAAGGACGGCCTGATCACGAGCGACTGGGGCGTCACCGACAACAACCGGCAGGCCCGCTACTACCGGCTGACAGCGGCGGGACGACGCGCCCTGGGCAACGAAGTCGAGAGCTGGAAGCGCTTTGCCGCGGCGCTCGACGCGGTGTTGCGCACGTCATGAGCATCGGTCCGATCCCGCGGAGAACACGTCAGTGAAATGGCTGGACATTGCGCGCACGCGTCTCCGCCTGCTGTTCGCGCGTCGCGCCGCCGAGTCGCGGATGCACACCGAGATCGGGTTCCACATCGCGATGGAAGCCGAGCAACTGGTGCGCACGAAGGGGCTCTCGCCAGACGAGGCGCGGCGCCAGGCACTTCTCGCGTTCGGCGGCGTCGAGACGCACAAGGATGCCTTGCGCCACGGCCGGGGTCTGGCGTGGCTCGGCGGCATGGCACTCGACGTGAAGCTCGGCGGCCGCATGCTCCTCAAGTACCCGGGTCTGACGTTCGTGGGCGGACTCGCACTCGCGATTGCGATCGGGATTGGTGCAGGCTGGTACGACCTGACAGGCAAAATTTCGGCACCGGCGATCCCGCTGCCCGAAGGCGATCGCCTCGTCGTGATCGAGACGCAGAACGTCCAGACGAACGCCCCCGAGCCTCGCGTCCTGTCCGACTTCCTCGAATGGCGGCGAGAGCTGCGCGCGATCGAGGACCTGGGGGCCTACCGCTCCGCCACCCGCAATCTCATCGTCGGCAACGAGGCCCCCGAAGCCATCTGGATGGCGGAGATCACGGCCGGCGCGTTCGGCGCGGCACGTGTGCCTCCGCTTCTCGGCCGGGCGCTGCTCGATTCCGACGAAATGCCGGGAGCCCCACGCGTGGTCGTACTCGGTCACGACGTGTGGCAGCGTTCGCTCGAAGGCCGGCACGACGTCATCGGATTGGTCGTGAACCTGGGGGACACGACAGCGACGGTGATCGGCGTCATGCCGAAGAACTTTGCGTATCCGATCAATTACGCCGCGTGGACGCCACTGTCGCTCCACCCCTCGTACGGCGCGCTCGAGGGAGGGCCCATCGGCGTGATCGGCCGGCTGGCGCCCGGCGTCACGCGCGCGCAGGCGGCTGCGGAGTTGCGCGTGCTCGGCGAACGAGCGGCCGCAGCCCTGCCGGCGACGCACCAGCATCTCGAGCCGCGCGTGTTGCGCCTCGGCGAATCACCGGACACAGCTGATCTCGGCGTCGCCGTGTTCGCGATCCGAAACCTGCCGGCGCTCCTGGTGCTGGCCATCGCCTGCCTGAGCGTCGGTACGCTCGTGTACGCGAGGACGGCGATACGGGAGGGCGAGATCGTGGTGCGTTCTGCGCTCGGTGCGAGCCGCGCGCGCATCCTCGGTCAAATCTTCGTGGAAACCCTCGTGCTCACCGCTCCCGCCGCCGCGGCCGGTCTTCTTGCCGCCGACCGGGTGCTGAGGTGGGCGCTCGAACAGTTCACCGACGCGCCGTTCTGGATGACGCCCGGCCTGAAGCCCTCCACGATGGTGTATGCCGGCGGTCTCGCGGTCGTCAGCGCGGCGATACTGTCACTCCTGCCGGCGTTGAAAGTCACGCGACCGCGTCTGCAGCCGCACCTCGC
Organism: uncultured Solibacteraceae bacterium; assembly: GCA_964627115.1. Classification (GTDB taxonomy): domain Bacteria; phylum Acidobacteriota; class Vicinamibacteria; order Vicinamibacterales; family SCN-69-37; genus SCN-69-37. The sequence continues at coordinate 7,564 of CAZVHY010000038.1, forward strand.
GAGCCGGGGCGCCACACTGCGCTTCGGGCGCGTGTGGACGGGCGCGATGATCGTCCAGGTGGCGCTGACGGCCATGGGCATGCCGGCTGCCATGGAAACCGCGAGTGAGGCGAGGCGCACGCTGGACATGCGCACCGCCTTCCCGAACCGGGCGCATGTCGCGGCCGCGCAGGTCGATCTGGATCGGCCGCTCGGCGAGGAGTCCGCGACGGCGTTCGAGGAGCAACGTGCCCGAGTGGTGACGGCGCTCCTGGAGCGCCTTGCACAGGAGCCCGGCGTGGCGGCCGTCACGTTTGCCGACCATGTCCCCGGAGTCGGGGCGGGCAGACGATTCGGACAGGTCGAGCGCTCACCCGGCGCGGGCTCTGTGTATGAAGGCGACTTCTCGCTGCTGGCGGTCGGTCCCGGATTCTTCGACACATTCGAGCGAGCGATGGTCGCCGGGCGGTCCTTCCACACGGGCGACTGGCATCCTGCGGCTCGAACCGCGATCGTCAACGAGGCGTTCGCGCGTGCGTTCATGCACGAGGCCGGTAGCCTGCCTATCGGCGCCCGTCTCCGGTATCGCGGCCCGTATCGAGGCACGCGCGACGTCCTGGACGCGGCTCCTGGTTCGATGGCAATCGACACGGAGTTCGAGATCGTGGGTGTGGCGCGCGACTTCGGTCTCAACCCCAACGACTACGGCGACGAGCCGCCGTATGTCTTTCACGCGGCGTCGGCAGCCACGGTGTCTCCCTTGGTCGTCAGCATGCGCGTGCACGACGATGCGGATGCGCTCGCGGCACGCCTGCCGGCCCTTGCGGCGAGTGTCGACCAGCGACTGCTCGTTCGACAGGCGCAGTCGCTGGACGCGTGGCTCCGGTCGCGGGAGAACCACCTCGCCTTCGCGGCGGGAGCGTGGGCCGCGGTGATCGCGCTGATCCTGTTCCTGTCGGCGCTGAGCCTCTTCTCGCTGGTGTCGGTCACCGTGTCGCGGCAGACGCGCGAGATCGGGCTGCGCGCAGCGCTCGGCGCGCAGCCGCGCCACGTGCTCGGCGGCGTGCTGTCTCGCGCTGCCATGCTCATGGGTAGCGGCATCATCGCCGGAGGCGCGCTTCTACTGCTGATCGTTGCGATCAGAGATTCGCGTGACGTGGCGCTCTACGCTTGGTTTCTCGCCGCAACGGCCGCCGTGATGCTCACCGCCTGTCTGCTGGCCTGCCTCGTCCCCGCCCAGCGCGCCCTCAGGATCAATCCCTCGGACGCGCTGCGGGAAACCTGAACGCAGGGTGGCCAGCGTCTCAAGTTCCACGACCGGCGCCCGATTGAGGAGGGAGCGACGGGTATCCGGTGTTCTATCTCGAACGCGTTCTCCTCCCGAGCGGGCCCGCCGACAGCATGCGCCTGTCTCCGCTGCCCTTCCACGTCGGTCGCTCCGACGACAACGACTACCGTGTCGACGCCGCTGCCGTCTCGAAGGCGCACGCGACATTCGTCGAGCGCGAAGGCTCGTGCTGGTTACTGGATCTCGGCAGCACCAACGGGACGTTCGTGAACGGCGTACGCGTCTCGGAACATCGGCTCCGCGACGGCGATGTCGTGCAGTTCGGTCCCGTGGAGTTCCGCTTCCGCACCCGGAACGAGGAGGCGCCGTCAGTCGTCAACGCGACGCAGGCCCTGCCCATCACCATTGGCAGCGGGGCGCTGCAGGCGGCCGCGGCCCTGCAGCAACTCCTCGATCTCTCGGCCGTCACCATCGTCTTCCAGCCCATCGTCAATCTCCGCACGCGGCAGGTCTCGGCCTACGAGGCGCTGGGCCGTGGCGCACATCCCTCCCTGCCCTCAGATCCGGTGGCCCTGTTCCGGCTGGCCGACGCGTGCGGACTGTCGGTCGAACTGAGCCAGTGCCTGCGACGGGCGGCACTGACCGCCGCCATCGACCTGCCGCCGCACCTGCCGCTGTTCGTCAACGTCCACCCGGCCGAGGTCGGCCATCCCACGTTCCTGCCGTCGGTCGAGGCGCTGCAGACCGTCAACAGCGCGCGACGTCCGCTCGTCATGGAGTTCGCCGAAGCGAGTGTGGCAGGCGTCGCGGAGATGCGCGCGATCGTTCGCGGGCTCGCATTGAACATGGTGCGGTTCGCGTACGACGACTTCGGCGCCGGACAAGCGCGGCTGCTGGAGCTCGCCGACGTTCCGCCGCACTTCCTGAAGTTCGATCGGTCGCTCGTGCGCGGCATCCGCACGGGCGCCACGCGCGTGGACGTCATCGCCGCGCTCGCACGCGCGGTCAAGCTCGATTGCGTGCAGGTGATCGCCGAGGGGATCGAGACCGAAGCCGAGGCCGCTCTCTGCGCCGACGCCGGATGCGATCTCGGACAGGGGTTCCTCTGGGGCGTCCCGGGTTCGCAGCCCTGCACGGCCGCCGATCCCGAGTCGTCACTCCGCGGGCTCACCACCGTGCAGTCGCCGGAGTCGCACGCGCGCGACTGATCGTCCGGCTCCGTCCGCAGCGGACGGGCCATAATGGGCGCGGGACCGTATGTCCAGACCTGTACCCGACGCCGCGCTGCGCCTGGCGGCCATTGTCGAGTCGTCCGACGACGCGATCGTCAGCAAGGACCTGCACGGGATCGTCACGTCGTGGAACACCGGCGCGGAGCGTCTGTTCGGCTACACCGCCGACGAGATGATCGGCCGGTCGATCCTCACCCTGATTCCGCCCGATCGACACGGCGAGGAACACGACGTCCTCGAGCGCATCAGGCGCGGCGATCGTGTCGAACACTTCGAAACCGTGCGGATGCGCAAGGACGGCACGCCGGTGGACATTTCGCTCAGCGTGTCGCCCATCCTCGACGCCACGGGCACGGTCGTGGCCGCGTCCAAAATTGCGCGCGACATCACGGACCGGAGACGCACGGAACGGGCGCTGCACGCCGCGCAGCGTCGCCTGATGGCGCTGGCCGCGGCGTCGGCCACCATCGCGGGATCGCCCGGCAGGGACGAAATCGTGTCGGCGGCCGTCGCGCTCGCGCAGGACGTCTTCTCGGCCGATGCCTACGCCGTCTGGCAGGTCGACGACGAGGGCTCGTGGCGGATCGTCCATGCCGTCGGCGTATCGCCGTCGTTCGCCGATCGCGTGGTTGGCCCGGACACGACCCCGAGCTATCCCGACCGTATCCCGTTCGCCGAGCCGCTCGTCTGCGACGACGTCGCGACCTCGGACGCGGTCGCCAACATGCGCAACGCGTACGCACGCGAGGGCATCCGGTCGCTCGTCGTCTTTCCGCTCGAGATCCGCGGCGAGCGGCGCGGCACGATGGTGTTCTACTCGCGGCACGCGCGGAGCTATCAGGACATCGACATCCAGGTGGGCAAGGCCATCGCCAACCTCGTGGCCGCGTCGCTCACCACGGCTGAGTTGTACCAGGAACAACGCCAGGTCCGCATCGAGGCGGACCACGCGCGACAGCGCGCGACGTTCCTCGCCGACGCGAGCAGCGTCCTGAGCTCGTCGCTCGACTACGAAGCCACGCTCAAGGCCGTCGCCAGGCTCGCCGTGCCGACCATTGCCGACTGGTGCGCGGTCGACGTCCTCGACGAGCACGGCCACCTGGCTCGGCTGGCCGTCGCCCACGTCGATCCGGACAAGGTCGAGCTGGCGCAGCAGCTGCAGGCGCGCTATCCGCCGGATCCGAGCTCGTCAGGCAGCGTCCACGAGGTGCTGCGCACGGGACGCCCGACGTTCATGTCGCGCATTCCCCACGATCGCGTGATGGCCTCGGCACGCGACGAGGGCCATCGCCGGCTGCTCGAGGCGCTGCACCTGACGTCGTACATGTGCCTGCCGCTCGTCGCGCAGGGCAAACCGTTCGGCGCCATCACGTTCGTGAGCGCCGAATCGGGCCGCGAATACTCGGAAGACGACCTGCAGCTCGGACGCGACCTGGCCGCGCGGGCGTCGCTCGCGGTCGACAACGCCCGGTCCTACGCGCGCGCCACGGAGGCGAATCGCCTAAAGGACGAGTTCCTGGCCACGCTGTCGCACGAGCTGCGCACGCCGCTCAACGCGGTGCTGGGCTATACGTCGATGCTCCGTCGCGGCCTGCTGGCGCCCGATCGCGCCGCCACGGCGCTCGAAGCCGTGGAACGCAACGCCACCGGGCTCAAGCAGATCATCGACGACATCATGGACGTGTCGCGCATCGTCGCCGGACGGCTGCGCCTGAACGTCCAGCCCGTCGAGCTGCCGCGCATCCTGCAGGACTGCTGCGCCACCGTGATGCCGGCGGCCGAGGCCCGCGGCGTCCGCGTCGAGACCATCATCGACCCGTTGACGACGCCGGTCTCGGGCGATCCGGATCGCCTGCAGCAGATCGTCTGGAACCTGCTGTCGAATGCGATCAAGTTCACCGCACGCGGCGGCAAAGTGCAGCTGCGGCTCGCGCGCGTCAACTCGCACGTCGAGATCACCGTCAGCGATACGGGGCGCGGCATCGCCCCGGAGTTCCTCCCGTTCATCTTCGAACGATTCCGCCAGGGCGACGCGTCGATGTCGCGCGAACATGGCGGTCTCGGACTCGGGCTCGCGATCGCGCGGCAGCTCACCGAACTGCACGGCGGCACGCTGTCGGCGGCGAGCGACGGCGTCGGACACGGTGCGACGTTCCGGGTGGAACTGCCGCTGATGATCGTCCACGGCACGCCGCCGCACGAACGGCGTGAACAGCCGCGGACCGATCGCGCCGACAACGACGTCGCATCGCGCACGCAGGTCCCGAGGCTCGACGGCATCCGCGTCGTGGCCGTCGATGACGAACCCGATGCGCTGGCGCTGCTGCGACTCATCCTGGAGGACGCCGGCGCCGACGTGTGGACCGCACGATCGGCGGCGCAGGCGCTGGAGCTGCTCCAGACCATCGGGCCCGACGTGCTGCTGTCGGACGTCGGCATGCCCGGCGGCGACGGCCTTCAGCTGATCCGGACGATCCGCGAGATGGACGAGCCGCTCCGCAGCACGCCCGCCGCTGCGCTCACGGCCTACGCCCGCGCCCAGGATCGCATCACCTCGCTGGCCAGCGGCTTCCACATGCACCTGACGAAGCCGATCGAACCGCTGGAACTCGTCGTGGCCGTTGCGGCGCTCGCCGCGCGGCGTCGCACGAGGTAATGCGCGGGTATCTCCTCAGCGTCGCGCGCGCAGCGCCACGAACATCGTCGCGCCGTCGCGCATCACGAGCACGACCGACGGCGTGTCGCCCGACGCCGCGTCGAGCGCGCTTCGCAATGCCGCGGCTGTCGCCACTTCGCGGCCGTTGACGCGCATGATGACGTCGCCCGGCTGCAGGCCGGCCCCCGCAGCAGGACTGTCGGGCGCGACCTGCATCACCACCACGCCACGCGTCGCGGGCGGCACGGCCACCTGGTTCGCGAGATCCGGCGTGAGCGGCTGCACGGTCAGCCCATAGCCACTGCTGTCGCGACGACTCGAGTCGCCATCGGTCCCACGACGCGCGTTCGTGGCGCTCGCGCGCTCGGCGAGCGTCGCAGTCACGTCCTGACGGTCGCCTTCGCGCCAGATGCCCAGCGCGATCCTCGTGCCCGGCCGGCTCGCGGCCACGACGTTGCGCAGCGCATTCGAATCGGCCACCGCGCGCCCGTCCATCGAGAGAATGACGTCGCCCGCCTTCAACCCCGCATTCGCCGCCGGGCTGTCGGGCTCCACCTGACTCACGAGCGCACCGCGCGTGTCAGAGAGGCCCATGCCGGCCGCCAGATCCGACGTCAGCGTCTGCACGGTCACACCAAGCCGGCCGCGGTGCACGACACCACCGTCGATGAGCTGCGTGGCAACGGCCTTCGCCATGCCGGCAGGGATGGCAAACCCGAGACCGATGTTGCCGCCCGAGGGCGACAGGATCTGCGCGTTGATGCCAACGAGTTGGCCGTTCATGTCGACGAGCGCGCCGCCCGAGTTGCCGCGGTTGATCGGCGCGTCGGTCTGCAGGAAGTCCTCGTAGCTGCCGTCGCCGACGCCGGTTGCGCGGCCCTTCGCGCTCACGATGCCCATCGTCACGGTCTGCCCGACACCCATGGGATTGCCGAACGCGAGCACGACGTCGCCAACACGCACGTCATCGGAGTTGCCGAACGGAACGGTCGGCAGATCCGCGGCTTTCACCTGCAACACGGCGAGATCGCTGGGCGGATCGGATCCGACGACGGTGGCCGCAAGCGATCGGCCATCGGCAAACTCGACCGTGATCGCCTCGGCGCCGGCGACCACGTGATGATTCGTCAGGATGTAGCCGTCGCCGCGGATGACGACACCCGAGCCCAGGCCACGCTCACGCGGTGCCGGACCACGGTTGCCGCGCAGCGACGGGCCGAAGAAGTCGCGCAGCGGCGCGGGCAGATCGGTCATCACCGCCTCGGCCTGGCGTTCCACGCGGATGGTCGCCACGGCCGGCGCCACGCGGTCGACAATGGCGCTGTAGGACGGAACGGATGCTGGTGACGGCAGCGGCGCAGCAGCCGTGATGGCTGGCGGAGCAAGCGTCGGCTCGGTGGCCTCGAGTGTGGCCCGGCCACCGGCAAAGCCGACGCCGAGCGCGAGCGTCACCAGGCCTCCGGCAAGCACGCGGGTCGGCCACCAGCGGCGAATCGTCGAACGGGACTCCTGGTTCATGTGTCGTCTCCTCCGGGCACTCTGTATACGGCTGCGGGCTGCGCGGCGGCACGGCCGCGAGCTGCACGAGTGCCTGTGATCAGAGAGACGACGGCGCGCCGGCCAGCGACCTTTCTGCGGGATTACTTCGGTGAAAGGTTCGGCGGCTGCACGGGCAGCGTTACGCTGAACGTGCTGCCCTCGCCCGGCGTGGACGTCACGGCCGCGGTCCCGCCGTGCGCCTCGACAATGGCCTTCACGAGCGACAACCCAAGACCAAGACCGCGCGTCGTCCTCCCCTGCTCACCGCGATAGAGCCGGTCCCAGATGAGCGGCAGATCTTCTGGCAGGATGCCGGACCCTGTGTCGCGCACGTCGATCGTGACCGTCTGTCCATCGTCGCTGCGCGTGGCCGCGAGCGTGATGCGACCGGGCCCGTCGGTGTACTTGACGGCGTTCTCGACGAGGTTGGCCAGCGCCTGGCGCAGGCGCGTGTGATCGGCCACGAGGTGCAAATCGCCGGGCACCGCAACGTCAATGGTCAAATGCCGATCTTCGGCCTCGTCTGCGTAGAGGGTCACCGCCTCGGCGACGGTTGCGGCGAGCGGCGCGTCGGTGACGCGCAGCGTCATCGTGCCGCTCTCGGACTCGGCAATGTCGAGCAGCGCGGTCAGCGTGGCGCGCAGGCGGTCGGCCTCCTCACTCGCGGTGACGAGCCCCTCGTGCCAGTCCGCGGGCGTGTCGGAAACGAGCGCGGCGTCGGCGACGTTGCGGAAGCGCGTGAGCGGCGTGCGCAGATCGTGCGCGACATGATCGACCGTCGCGCGCATGGAGCCGATGAGCCGCTCGATGCGCGCGAGCATCTCGTTGATCTGCGCGGCCAGGCGATCGAGCGGATCGCCGTCGCCGCGCGTCTCGACGCGCGCCTCGAACCGGCGCGTGGCAAGGATGGTCGCCACCGTGGTCTCGAGCGATCGCACCGGCGCCAGCGCGAGCCACGTCATGACGAGGGCGCCGAATCCGGCGAGGCCGGCCAGCGCGAGTCCAAGTTCGATGCCGCGTGCGCGGAAGTGCGCGAGCAGATCGTCGCGAAGCCGCGTGCTCCTTGCCACCTGCACGACCACGCCGTCGTAGAGGCGCACGGTGCCGACCTCGAGTGACGCGCCGTCGGTCGGATTGTCGACGGTCATCCACGGCGCCGTGGCCGCACGCTCGAGCACCGACACGTCGACGGGCGCCCAGCCCGGCGGCTGCGCCAGATAGACGACGGCGTTCGCCCGGCTTGCCACGCGGACGATGACGCGCTCGTGGCGGCCTTCGTGTTCGTCGAGTTGCGCGGTGCGCAACAGGCCCTGCAGGCCCGCGCGGTCGTACTCGGTCGCGTACCTCGCGAGCATCGACGCCAGCGCGTCGTGATCCTGCGCCGCGAGGGCGCGGCCGAGCAGTGCGTACGCGAAGCCGATCAGCACGGCGGCGCTCAGCACGAAAAGCGCCGCATACCAGAACGCGAGACGCAGCGTGAGCCGGTGGCTGCCGAGATCAGGCGACCTTGAGGACATATCCGACCCCGCGCACGGTGTGGAGCAGCTTCGGCGTGAAGTCCCGATCGATCTTCTCGCGCAGCCGATGCACGAGCACGTCGACGGCGTTGGTCCCCGAGTCGAAGCTGTAGTCCCAGACGTGCGAGATGATCATCGCCTTAGACACCACCTGGCCGGCGTGCTGCACCAGGAACTCGAGCAGGGCGTACTCACGCGGCCGGAGATCGATCGGCCGCCCCTGTCGCTCGACGCGGCGGGTGATGCGATCGAGCTTCAAGTCGGCGACGCTCAACTCGTGCGGATCGCTGCCCGGGAGCGCGCGACGCGTGATCGCCTGCAGGCGCGCGAGCAGTTCAACGAACGCGAACGGCTTGGTCAGGTAGTCGTCGCCGCCGGCCTGCAGACCGCGCACGCGATCGTCGACCGAGTGCCGCGCGCTGAGCATGATCACCGGCGTGCGCAGCCCGGCGCGCCGCATGGCCGAGACCAGGCTGAGGCCGTCGAGCCGCGGCAGCATCACGTCCACGATGGCCGCGTCGTAGGCCGTGGCCTGCACCATGTCGAGGCCATCGACACCCGTCGACGCGACGTCGACGGCGTAGCCATGTTGCCGGAGCCCCGCGGCCACGAACTCCGCGATACTCCGATCGTCTTCCACCACCAGCACCCGCACATCGTCATCCTGTGCAGGGCACGGCCGCGCGTCAAGCGGTGACGCGGCGACCTCACGGCCGAACGATCCCCCGAACGGGTGAGCCACGCCGGTCCTGACGGGTGATGTGCGCCACGCGGGTCCGGCGTAGGCTTGCCGGCATGCCGAACGAGAGCGGTCGCCTCCTCCGTGGTGCCCTCGTCATCAGCGCCGTTGTCGTGACCGTCATCGGCCTGCCACTCTGGGGCAGTTATCCGGGCCCACTCGAGCGCCTGGGCCTGGTCTTGCCGGCCAACGGCTACGCGGATCTCGCGCCGTGGCGCGCGATCGGGATGAGCGGTCTCTTCGGCGGCGCGCTGCTCGCGCTCGCAGCATCGCTCGTGGCGCTGGCCCTGTCGCGCGACCATGAGCGCCTTGTCGTGACCGCGCCCATCGTCCTCGTCGGCATGTTCCTGCTCAATTTCATCGCATTCGCGAAAGTGCAGGCGTTCAACTTCGCACCGGCTGGCTATTGGATGGTCGCCGCGCTCCTCGCGACGACCTCCCTGCTGTTCGTCGCATTCGTCGTGGAAGGCGGCCGGCGCCTGGTGCACGCGAACGACGCCGCGGCACACGCCGAACGCACGCGCCTCGCCCGAGACCTGCACGATTCCGTCAAGCAGCAGCTCTACTCCGTCCATGCGCACCTGGCCGCCGCCGACGCGCGGTGGGACGCCGACATGCCAGGCGCGCGTCTCGCCCTGGGACACGCGCGCACCGGGACGCGCGATGCCATGCGCGAGATGGCCGCGCTGCTCGATCGCCTGCAGACGAGCCCGGTTGAAGCCGTTGGTCTCGTCGAGGCCCTGCGCCGGCAGTGCGACGCGCTCGGCTTCCAGACCGGCGCCACGGTGTCCGCGGAGTTCGGGAGCCTGCCGACGCCCGATCAAATGGACGCGGTGACGACGAACGCGCTGTTCCGCATCGGTCAGGAAGCGCTCGCCAACATCGCAAGGCACGCGCGCCCGTCGCATGTCATCGTGTTCGCCGGCCTCACCACCGAACCTGATGCGCCGCCGCGTTTCGTTCTGCGGATCGAAGACGATGGCCAGGGGTTCGATCTCGGCGGTGTGGACGAGGCGGCGGGCATGGGACTGCGAAACCTGCGCACGCGGGCCGACGACATCGGCGCGAGGCTCGTGCTCGACAGCGCGCCGGGCCGCAGCACGTCAGTGGAGGTCGAGGTGCGGGTGAAGTCTCGCCACGGTGCAGGTGTCGACCGCGCGATGCGGTGGTTCGTCGGCATCGGATTGCCCACGCTCGCGCTGGCAGGATGGAGCGCCATCTGGCCCGAGTGGCGGCCGTTCCTCGGCCCGATCGTGACGTTCGGCCTGGCCGCCGCAGCCGCGAGCGGCGCGTGGGCGCTCGCCGCGCGATGGAGAAAATGATGACGATCCGTGTGGCCCTCGTCGACGATCACCGCGTGGTGACACGCGGCCTCCGCGCGTTCCTCGAGTCGTTCGCGGATCTCGCGGTGGTCGGCGTGGCCGACAGTGGCGAGCAACTTCTCTCACAGATTGCGCTCTGGGGTCCCGACGTGGTCGTGCTCGACCTGCTGATGCCTGGCGGAATCGACGGCGTAGCGACGATGCAGCGATTGAGGCGGGAACATCCGGCCGTCCGCGCGATCGCGCTCACGGCCTCGACAGACGAGGCGCGCATGCAGGCCGTGCTGCGCGCGGGTGCTCTCGGCTACGTTCGCAAGGACGCCGACCCTGAACTGCTGCTCGCAGCCGTGCGTGCAGTCGCGGCAGGCCGCCGATTCATTGCGCACGCGGCCGACTCTCCGGCGGTAGCCGCGGATCTGTCTCCGCGTGAAATCGACGTGCTTCGCGAGTTGGCGTCGGGCCTGAGTAACCGGGAGATTGCGGAGAGGCTGATCGTCTCGCCCGAGACGATCAAGTCCCACGTCGCGAACCTGCTGTCGAAGCTGCACCTGCCGAACCGGACGGCGCTGGCGGCGTACGCGATCAAGCTCGGCGTGGTCGATCCGGAGAACTGAATCGCGGCCGTCCACACACGCCCGCACTGACGGCAAACGAGCGGCTTCGGCAGTCACTGAGGATCCTGCATGGCCGCTCTCGGTTCGACGCGCGCGGCGCGCTCGGCCGGTACCCACGCAGCAATGAACGCCACGAGCGCCAGCACGCCGGCGCTCGCGGCGAGCACGCGCGGATCCGAAGGCGCAATCCCGAACGCGAGGGTGTCGAGCCAGTGCCCGAGCCCGAGCGCCCCAACGAGCCCTGCGGCAACGCCGAGAACGACGACCGCAGCAGCCTGACGGAACACCAACGCACGCACGCTGGCGGCTGTCGCGCCGAGTGCGACGCGAATACCGATTTCGGTCGAGCGCTGCCGGACCGAATACGCCAGCACGCCGTAGAGACCAAGCGCGGCGAGCACCAGCGCGACGACGGCGAATGCGCCCATCAGCACGAGCACGAAGCGTTCGCGACTCGTACCGCGGCCGATGACCTCGGCCATCGATGCCGGCCGGTACACCACCAGCTCCGGGTCGAGGCGAGCCACGACGTCACGCACCGCGCCCAGCGTCTGCTCCGGCGATCGTTCAGCGGCGACCACCTGCATGAGCGCCCAGTTCCTGTCGCCCGCAAACTGGCGATGCGCGTGGTACACGGTCATCGTCGGCGCACCATACGGATCGAGGGCGACATCGCCGACAACGCCGATGATCTCGAGAGCCGGACGTCCGCCGGCGGCAACGCGCTGCCCGAGTACGGCGTCCCACGGCTGCTCGGGAAACGCGGCACGCGCGAAGTTCGCGCTCACGACCGCCCTCGCCGGCGCGCTCGCGTCGTCGCGCGCGTCGAAGGTTCTTCCCGACATCACGGGAATCCCGAGTGCGGCGAAGACGTCACCGCTGACGACTCGCTGCTGCATCGCGAAGCGGCCTCCGTCGACCAGCGTCCCGGTCAGCGGCCCCGTCAGGATGCGCGTGTTCCACGGGTGATAACTGCCGGTTGCCGGAAGGCGTGAGATGCCGCCTGCCGCGGTGACGCCGGGGATCGTCTCGAGCTGGAGGGCCAGTTCTTCCTGGAACGCGGCACGTCGTGCCTCGTCATAACGTGCCGTCGGCAGATTCGTTTCGAATGTGAGCACGTCGCCGACGCGAAAGCCGGTCTCGACTCGCTGCAGTTGGTGGACGCTGGCCAGGAGAACGCCGGCGCCCGCGAGCAGTGTGAGCGCCAGCGCGACCTGCGTGGCCGCCAGCGCACCACGCAGCCGTGCCGCGCCATGTCCGCCCGTGGCGGAACGTGACTGCTGGCGGAGCGCCTGCGCTGGCGATGTTCGCGCAAGGCGAATCGCCGGCGCGGTCCCGAACGCCACCGCGGTCACGAGCGTCGTCACGACGGCAAAGAGCAGGACCTCGGCGTTGAGTCCGACGTCGTCGAGCCGCGGCAGCGCGTGGCGGCCTATGACCTGAAGCACGCGAATCCCCGCAGCCGCCAACGCGAGTCCGAGGACACTTCCGAGCGACGCCAGGACGAGGCTCTCGACCAGGAGCTGGCGCATCAGTCGACGCCGGCCGGAACCCAGCGCGGCACGCACGGCGAACTCGTGCACGCGACCGATCGCACGCACGAGCGCAAGGTTGGCCACGTTCACGCACGCCACGAGCAGGACCAGTCCGACGGCGGCAAAGACGAGGTGCAAGGGAGCCCTGGCGCTCGCGACGAGCTCTTCGTGCAGCGGCGTGGCAACAATGGCGCTCTTGCTCGCAGCCGGCCAGCGCTCACGCATGGGCGTGGAGAGCGTGACCAGTTCGGCCGTCGCCTGGTCGAGCGTCACGCCGTTGCGCAACCGCCCGATGGCCGTCAGCGAGTTGTTCTCTGCATCGGTGTCCGCGGCGAGGGCGTACGGGATCCACGCGGCCACGTCCGACGCGATGGGGTCTTCGAAACCGGGCGCAGCGACACCGGCCACTTCAATCGATCGGCCATTCATCTGAATCGTTCGGCCGGTGATGGCGGGATCGCTGCCGAAGTGCGTTCGCCAGACGGCATCGCTGAGAATCACCCTCGGCGTGCCAGTTTCATCGTTGCGGTCGAAGTCGCGGCCCAGCTGCGGCCGCGAACGCAGCACGCTGAAGTAGGCGCTCGACACGCGCAGTACCTGAAGACGCTCCGCGCGGCCATCGACGAAGAGGTCCACGCCGGTCTCGCGATAGTTCGCGATCGCAGCAACCTCCTCGAAAGCCGTCGCATGTTCACGGAGAAACGTGAAGTGCGGCCCGGCGACGACGTCGCGCGTGTCAGGATTGTCCGGCTCCTGCTGGTAGAAGCGAACCAGTTGTCCCGGTTCTGCATACGGCAGCGGCGCGAGCAGTACGGCCTGCACGACGCTGAACACGGCGGTGACGCCGCCAATGCCCAGGCCAAGCGTCGCGATAGCCACGCCGGCGAACGTGGGGTTGCCCCGGAGCTGGCGGAACGCGTAGCGCAGATCCTGAAGGCCCCGTTCAATCCATCCGATGCTGTTCATGTCGTGGATGTCCTGTCGCGTGAGGGTCGCGCTGCCGAATTGATGTCGCGCGGCCCGCTGGGCCTCGGTGGGCGACATGCCCTGCCGTCGATACCGCTCGGCGAGCAGCTCGATGTGCGCGTCGATCTCCTGTCGCGTGTCCTCGTCGAGACGACCCCGTGCGAGGGCGAAGGAGAACCGCGACACACCGGCGCGGAGCCGCGTCCACATCTCAGGCCTGCGTTCCGCGGAGACGCGCGATCAGCGTTGCCAGCCGGTCCCACGTCTCGACTTCGTGCGCCAGCTGACGCCTGCCAGCGGTCGTGATTTCGTAGAACTTGGCCTTGCGGTTGTTCTCCGACGTGCCCCAGCTGGCCGAGATCCATCGCCGATGCTGCAGCCGCATCAGCGCGGCGTACACCGTGCCCTCGTTGAGCTTCAGGATGTCTTCGCTGACCTGCTCGATGCGCCGGGCGATGCCGTAGCCGTGCTGCGGTCCCATGCTGTCGAGCGTCTGCAGCACCATCAGGTCGAGCGTGCCCTGCAGCACCTCGAGCCTCGAGCTCGCGTTCGGCTGTTCTTTGGCCATCGCATATGAACGTAGCACTACTCATTTGCGATGTCCATATGTCCGGCCACTGAATCAGGCTGTCTGGATCCGGTGCAACCGCACAGGCAGCAGCGCGGCGTAGCGCGTGAAGTCCTCGTCGGTGGTGAGAATCGACATCGCGTGGCGCTCGGCGACCGCGCAGATCAGGAAATCCGTGTTCGATCCCTCAATACCGGCGGCTCGGCAGGTATTGAAGTGCTCGGCCGCGCGTTCGTAATCGACACGCTCGACGGACTCGTCGGGAAACGCGCGCAGGTGATCGCACAGACGGCTGAACGCGGCGGCGTCGCGGAGACCGCTCAGGATCTCCTGCCGGATCGGCCCAATCATCGCGGCGCGGCCGTGCGCGACCA
>CAZVHY010000039.1:0-11648 GCA_964627115.1 uncultured Solibacteraceae bacterium
GCCATGCGCCACGTACACCGGCTGTTGACCCTGGTCTGCATCGGACTGCTGTCGTCTCAGCTCGCGTCGCAGGCTCCCCAGCTTCGCGTCGTCGATGCGGCCCCGAGGGCCGAGGTGAACCAGCGGTCGGATGCGAACGAAATCCGCATCGTCTTCTCGGAACCGATGGTGGCGCTCGGGCGGATTCCCTCGAATCCATCGGTGCCCTGGGTCACCATTTCGCCGGCCGTGAACGGCACGTTCCGGTGGTCGGGCACGACCATCCTGTTCTTCACGCCCGATCCGGCCACGCCGCTGCCCGACGCCACGACGTTCACGGTGCGCGTCGACGGGTCGGCCACGAGCGCGGCCGGACGCACACTCGGCACGCCGTTCACGTTCACGTTCACCACGCCCACGCCGCGCCTGACGTCGATGCGCTGGTACCGGCGCGACGGCCGCTTCGACCGGCCGGTCGTGCTGCTGCTCGACTTCAACCAGCCGATGCGCGCGGCCGACGTGCTGCCGCACGTCCAGCTGCGGTATCGACCGCACGAGATCGATGTCCCCGCGCCGTCGGTGCTCGAACGGGCGCGCATGAACGCGACAGGCGCCGGTGCACTTCGGGCGTTCGACACGAAGGTCACCGCAGCCCGGCAGGCTGCGGCGCGTCAAGACGCACTGCAGGCGCGCGTCACCACCGAGTGGGACGAGCTGCGATATCCGGCGTCCGACTCCCTCGTGGTGCTCGAAACGACGTCCGTGCCACCCGCCGGCACGTGGATCGAGCTCACGCTCGGCGCGCAGCTGCCGGGCGCCACCGGCACTCAACCGTCCGGACGCGCGCAGACGTCAGTGGCCGAGCTCGATCCCGTGTTCTTCGCCAACGGCTTCTCGTGCAGCCAGAGCTGCAACCCCTCCGGCTACAACGGCCTGCGCTTCACGTCGCGGGTCGACGTCTCGAGGTTCGCGAGTGCGTTGAGCGTGCAGGACATCACCACGGCGTCAACCGAACGCGCGGTGCCACGCCGCACCGAGGTGCCAGCGTCATCGTTGGACCAGGCCTGGGCGCCAGAGCTCGAAGACGCGGGATTCGATCGCCAGCCGCCGGCCAGCATCTACGCGTATCGGCTCGACGGGTCGCTCCAGGCCGCCGACGGTCAGACCCTCGGCTACCCCTTCGTCGGCATCGTCGAGAACTGGCACGAGCGCGCGTTCACGAGCTTCGGCGATGGCCACGGCGTGTGGGAGATGAGCGGCGGCCTCCAGTTGCCGTTCTCCTCGCGCAACTTCCCGACAGTGACGCAGTGGCTGTCTCGCCTGCAGCCGTCCGATCTGATGCCGCGCATTCTCGCGCTCGAGCGCAACGGATTCCGCGAGCTTCCCCCCGGCACCGGCACGCCGCGCAAACTGCCGGTCACGCCGGACGCCATCCAGGCACACGGCCTCGACCTCAGCGTGGTGCTTCCCGAGCGGCGCGGTCTCGTGTGGGCCGGCGTGCGGCCCGGCGAGCCGATCGCGCGATCGCAGCGCTCGGTCCGCGTCGAGAACGCCGATCAGTCGACGATCGTGCAGGTCACCAATCTCGGCCTCACGGTGAAGGACAGCCCGCAGTCGACGCTCGTATTCGTCACGCGGCTCGACAACGGCGAACCGGTCTCCGGCGCGACCGTCACACTCATCGATACCAGCAACCGACAGCTATGGAGCGGCTCGACCGGCGCCGACGGCGTGGCCCTGGCGCCCGCGCTGCCGTTGCGCGATCCGGACTCGTGGTACTCGCTGTCGTTCATCGCGACCGCGGAGAAGGACGGTGACGTCGGCTACCTCGCGTCGAACTGGAACGAAGGCATCATGCCGTGGGAGTTCGGCCACAACTTCCAGCTGTGGGAGTCGACCGACATCCTGCGCGGATCGGTCTTCACCGATCGCGGCGTGTATCGTCCCGGAGAAACGGTCCAACTCAAGGCGATTCTCCGTCTCGACACGCCGAACGGATTGCGGCTGCTGCCCGCAGGTTCGTCGGTGAACGTCCGTGTGGTCGACACGCGCGGACGCGACGTCGATCGCCGCACGGTGACGGTGACGCGCTGGAGCAGCGCCGAGTGGGAGTGGACCGTACCGTCGGAGAGCACGCTCGGCTCCCACAACGTCATGGTCGCGCTGCCGGGCGCCGAACCGGCGGCCGAGCAGAACACCAACGCGCGACGCACGGACGCCGAGTGGTTGAAGCGCGTGAATGCGGACTTCCTCGTGGCGGCGTATCGCCGGCCGGACTTCCGCGTCGACGCGTCGCTCACGGCCGGCCAGCCGATTGCCGGCGCGACGCTCAGCGGTCACATCGACGCCGCGTACCTGTTCGGCGCCACGCTGTCGGCGCGGCCCGTGCGGTGGTCGATCACGCGCGATCCCGATCGTTCCATTCCGGCGCCCATCCTCGATCGTTTCCCAGAGGCGCAGTTCGCGTTCGGCTACGACGGCGACTCGTGGCGTGGCGCCGAGCGCATCGCCGGCGCGGACGCCGTGCTCGACGCCACGGGCACGATCGACGTCGCGGCCGTCACCACGCGCGATGTCGACGTGGCGTGGCGCTACACGCTCGAGGGCGATGTCGAGGACGTCTCCCGCCAGCGCATCGCCAACCGCTCGAGCATCGTCGTCCACCCCGCGCCCTGGTATGTCGGCCTGAGGCGCCCGGCGTACTTCGCCGACGTCGCGACCGGCACGAACACGGACGTCGTGGCCGTCGGGCTCGATGGCACGGTCACGCCTGGTGTGCCCGTCACCCTGCAGCTCACGCGCATCCAGTGGAACTCCGTGCGCCACGCCGAGGGCGGCGGCTTCTACACGTGGGACACCGAAGAGATTCGCACCACCGTCAACGAGTGGCAGGTGACGTCGGCCGAGGCGCCCGTGCCCGTGTCGATTCCGGTGCCCGAGGGCGGTTCGTACGTGCTGAGCGCGACGGCCACCGACGCGGACGGCAGGACGACGAAGACCGAAACACACTTCTACGCGCTCGGTCGTGGCTACACCGCGTGGCAGCGATACGACCACAACCGCATCACGCTCGAGCCCGAGCGACGCACGTGGAAGCCGGGTGAACGTGCACGCGTGATGATTCAGTCGCCGTGGGAGTCGGCGACGGCGCTGCTCACGATCGAACGTGAAGGCGTCCGTCGCTACGAGCGCCTGGCCCTCACGTCGACGCAGCAGACCGTCGAGATTCCGGTTACCGAGGACGACATCCCCAACGTCTTCGTGTCCGTGCTGCTCGTGCGCGGCCGCACGTCGGATGATCCCGGCGCCGACGGCAGCGATCCGGGCAAGCCGGCGTTCCGCCTGGGCTACACGGAGTTGTACGTCGACGATGCGTCGAAGCAACTGGCGGTCACCGTGTCTGCAGACCGCGAGGAATATCGGCCGGCCAACACGGCGCGCGTGTCACTGACCGTCAACGACGCCGCCGGCCGTCCGGCCGCAAGTGAAGTGACGCTGTGGGCGGTCGACTACGGTGTGCTCTCGCTCACGGGCTACGAAGCGCCGAATGTGCGCGAGGCGGTCTATCAGCGCAAGGCGCTGCAGGTGCTGACCGAGGACAGCCGGCAGCGCATCGTGAGCCGCCGCGTGCTGACGCCGAAGGGCGGCGACGAGGGTGGCGGCGGCGGTTTCGAGAACGGCGCGAACGACGCGCGTCGCGACTTCCGTCCCCTCGCCTTCTGGCTCGGTTCGGTCGAAACGGCGGCCGACGGTACGGCCACGCGCACCGTCACGCTGCCCGAGTCGCTGACGACGTACCGCATCATGGCCGTCGCCGCGGATGCGACGTCGCGCTTCGGTTCGGCGAACGCCGAGTTCAAGGTCAACAAGCCGGTGACGCTCCTGGCGGCGTTTCCGCGGTTCCTCGCCATGGGCGACCAGGCAACGTTCGGCGCCACGGTCAGCAACACGCTGACGCGTGGCGGGCGCGCGCAGGTGACGATCCGCAGTCTCGATCCCGCCATCCTCCAGTTCGCGGGCAACGGCTCGCAGAATGTGGAGTTGGCCGCCGGCGCAACAGAAGCCGTGCGCTTCGCAGCCACGGCGCGCGGTACGGGCACGGCGCGTGTGCGCGTGACGGTGCGTCTTGGCAACGAATCGGACGCGTTCGAGACCACGCTGCCGGTCACGGCGCCGGCGCGTGCCGAAACCACGGCCGCGTCGGGTCGCACCGACGATCGCAGCATCGAACGCCTCGCGTTGCCGGCCGGCATCCTGCCAGACACGGGCGGCTTGAACGTGCGACTCTCGTCAACGGCGCTTGCGGGTCTCGGCGAAGGCGCGCGGTATCTCGTCGAGTATCCCTACGGCTGCGCCGAGCAGCGCGCGTCGTCGGCGCTCGCGCTCGCCCTGGCCGCCGACCTCGGCGGCGCGTTCGCGTTGACCGGTATCGACGCGCAGGCCTCGCGCGCCCGGGCCACGGCCGCCCTCGCGGAGCTCTCGACGCTCCAGTGCGACAACGGCAGCTTCGCGCTCTGGCCCGGCGCCTGCTCCACGGGTCAGACGTACCTGACAGCGTGGGTGCTGCACGTGATGAAAACCGCGGAGGGCGTCGGCATCGCGCCCGATGGCCATGCCGTCGAACGCGCGCTCGACTATCTGGACGCGGAAGTCCGCCGCACGACGGTGCCGGGGCAGGTGCAGTGGCAACCGGTATGGGCGTCGAGTCAGGCCTTTGCCGTGAAAGTGCTCGCCGAGCACGGACGCAACCAGGACGCGAACATCACGCGGCTGACCGGCCTGGTCGATCGTCTCCCGATCTTCGCGCTGTCCTACCTCGCCGACGCCATGGCCGCCTCGAACCAGCGCGGTCCACGCTACGACGAGGTCGTCACGCGCATCACCAACGCGCTGCGTGTCGAAGGTGACGCGGCGCACGTCCAGGAAGTAGACGATGCGGCGCTCGGGTGGATCTGGCACACGAACGTGCGGGCCACGGCCATCGTGCTCGATGGCTTCGTCAAACGCGGTGACGACACGCCGGTTGCCGCGCAGATGGCGCGCTGGCTGCTCGGCGCGCGTACGAACGGCCGCTGGAGCAACACGCAGGAGAACGCGACCGCGCTCGCGGCGCTTGCGGCGTACTACCGGCGCTTCGAGAGTGAGACGCCGAACTTCACGGCCACGGTCCGCGTCGGCAATCGCGACATCGGCAATGCCGCGTTTCGCGGTCGCTCGGCCGAGGCGCGTGAGGTGCAGCTCGCCATGCCCGACCTGCTCCGCCGCGTGCCGGCTGGCAGCGAAGCGGACCTCTCGATCTCGCGCGCGGGCGTCGGCGCGCTCTACTACACGGCGCGCGTCAGCTACGTGCCTGGCCAGCCGCTGCCGGCGACAGATGCGGGCATCCGCATCGAGCGTCGCTACGAAACGTTCGTCGAGAACGGCGCCGGGCAGCCGACCACGGCGTTCTCGGCCGGCGATCTCATCCGCGTCACGCTCGTCGTCACCGTCCCGCAGGAGCGTCGTTACGTCGCCGTGAACGACCCGCTGCCCGCTGGGCTCGAAGCGGTCGACGGATTCTTCCGCACGACGGCCATCGACCTGGCGCGCGAGGCCTCGGTCTCGCGCAACAACAACCAGCAGGTCTGGTGGTTCGAGCAGACGGGCTTCGATCACGTCGAGAAACACGACGACCGCGTCATGCTCTTCGCCACGCGCCTCGCCGAGGGGCGTCACGAGTTCTCGTACCTCGTGCGCGCGACGACGTCCGGCACGTTCCGCGCGGCCGGCACCACGGCCGAGGAAATGTACGCGCCTGAGGTGCAGGGCCGAACGGACGCGGCGACGATCGAGGTGCGATGACGCGACCAACGCGCCGTCAGATTCGGATTGCCATCGGGTTGACAGCCGGTCTGCTGCTGGCCGTCGCGGCGTGGATCCGTGTGGGTCCGCTGCCCGACGGCCTGCTCGACACCACGATGCAGCCGTCGACCGTGGTGACCGATCGGCACGGTGAGCCGTTGTACGAAGTCCGATCGACGGACGGTTTGCGGGGTGAATGGCTCGAGCCTGGCGCCGTGCCGGAGCTGCTGGCGCGGGCCACGCTCGCGGCCGAAGACGTGCGGTTCCGCTGGCACGTGGGCGTCGATCCCATCGCCATCGCCCGCGCCGCATGGCGGAACGTCCGTTCGGGGGCCATCGATGAAGGTGGGTCGACCATTTCCCAACAGGTCGTGAAGCTGCTGCTCGTGCGTCGCGACGGCGTGCCCGCGCGCGGCTGGCGCGCCAAGGCGTACGAGGCGCTGCTCGCGCTGCGGCTCGAACATCGCCTCGCCAAGCGCGACATCCTCGCGCTCTATCTGAACCTCGCGCCGTACGGCAATCAGCTTCAAGGTGCGTCACGTGCCGCGCGCGCCTATTTCGGCCGCAACGTCGCGTCGCTCACGGCCGCCGAGGCCGCATTCCTCGCGGCGCTTCCACAGCAACCCGGCCGTTTCAACCCGTGGCGGGACGCCGGACGCGCGGCCGGGCGCCAGCAGTGGATTCTCGAGACGATGCGCGAGCGCGGCTGGCTCGCGGCGCACGATCTCGAGATCGCGCGCGTGGAACGACTCGCGCTGACGCGCGAACAGCAGGCGTTTCTCGCCCCGCACTTCGTCGAGCGCGTGATGGCCGACGTCAGAGGAGCGCATCCGAGGCACGTGCGCACGACGCTCGACGCGCCACTGCAGCGCACCGTCCAGGGCATCATCCGCGCCCATCGCGACGCGCTCGATCGTCATCGCGCCTACAACGTGGCGGTCGTCGTCCTCGACAACCGTACCGCCGAGTGGCTCGCGTGGGAAGGATCCGGCAACTACTTCGACGAGGCGCACGGCGGCACGATTGATGGCGTCACCTCGCCGCGGCAGCCGGGCTCGGCGCTCAAGCCGTTCACCTACGCCGCGGCCTTCGAACGCGGCTGGCATCCGGCCTCGGTGCTGGCCGATGTGCCGTCGCAGTTTCCCACCGCCGTCGAAGGGGTTGCCTACAGCCCACGCAACTACGACGGCCGGTACCGCGGTCCCATGCGCGCGCGGCTCGCGTTGGCCGGATCGGAGAACGTCCCGGCTGCGGCGCTGGCGTCCGAGATTGGCGTGCCGACCGTCGCGCGCCTGTTGCGCCGCGCCGGCCTGACCACGCTCGAGCAGAGCGCCGCGCACTACGGTGTGGGTCTGACGCTCGGCAACGCCGAGGTCCGGCTCGATGAGCTCGTGTCCGGGTACGCGAGCTTCGCGCGCGGCGGCGAGTGGGAGCCGGCGCGACGCATCCTCAGCGTCGACGGCCGCGAGGCCGGGGTCCCGGCGGCGCGCGAACGCATCGTGTCCGAACGCACGGCGTTCTGGATTACCGACATCCTCTCGGATGCCGACGCACGCGCGTACGCGTTCGGCCGCGGGGGCAGTCTCGAGTTTCCCTTCGAGGTGGCCGCGAAAACCGGCACGTCACAGTCCTACGTCGACAACTGGGTCGTCGGTTACACGCGCGATGTGACGGTGGGCGTGTGGGTCGGCAATTTCGATCGCACACCGCTGCGCGGCTCGTCGGGCATTACCGGCGCCGGGCCGATCTTCCACGCGGTGATGACGGCAGCGGTCGAACGCGCGCGCGGTATGGCCTCGCCGGACACGACGCCGGTTCTCGCGCCGGCTGCCGACGTGGAGCGACGCGAGGTCTGTGCGCTGTCCGGTATGACGGCCGGCGCGGCCTGCCCGACACGGGCCAGTGAGTGGCTGCCGCGCGGGCACGACCACGAGACGTGCACGTGGCACCACGCAAGCGACCGTGGGCTCGTCACCGTCTGGCCGGACGAGTATCACGACTGGGCCAGGCAGCACGGCATTCAGGTCACGCCACCACCGGCGGTGATGGCGTCGGTACGCCGCGTCGACGAGCGCGCGCCGGAGCGTCACCTCGACTCGTCGACGCTCGCTATCGTGCGCCCGCTCGCGGGCGCGGTGTTCATGCTCGATCCGACGTTACGCCCTGAGTTCCAGACGCTGACGTTTGCCGCCCGTGGCGGCGTGCGTCCGCTCTCGTGGAGCGTCAACGGGCGTTCGCTGTCGGTGGATGCGTCTGGACAACCCGAGCGGTGGCCGCTCGCCCGAGGGCGTCACGACGTCATGGTCCGCGACGCCGCCGGGGCCACGGCCACCGCACGAATCGACGTCAGGTAAGGCGCGTCAGAGACGACGGCCGCTGGCCAGGACGAGCGCGGCGCCGGCCACGAGCGCAATGCCGCTGGCGATGGGTGTGAGCGGAATCGACTCGCGCCGTTCCCGTTCAATCTCGATCGGTCCGGCGTCGAGCACCGTCTCGCTTCGCGTCCACGAGATCCCACCAAACACGAAGCCGAGCACGCCGAGCACGATGAGTACGATGCCGATGAGTTTCACGCCGCACCTCCGGGCGCCCGGTTGTGCAAGGCCCGGGCCGCCCGACGGCGTCGGCGGCGGCGTTCAGTGCGGTTCAGATGGGTGATCGGTTACCAGAAATGGATCCTTCCCTACCTCCACCGGAACAGCCGCATCGCCACGAAGAACGACACGACCAGCCACGCGGTCATCGTCAGCAGTTGCGGCCAGAGGCTGAGGAGCGATGTGCCCTGGAGCATGCTCGCGCGCAGCGCATCGATCAGCGCCGACAGCGGCAGCGCCTGGATGATGGGCTGAACGGACTCGGGAAACCGTTCGGCCGAAAAGAAGACGCCCGACAAAATCCACATCGGCATCATCACGAAGTTCATCAGGCCCGAGACGGCCTCGATCGTCTTCGCGCGCGAGGCGATGAGCAGGCCGATGGCGCTGAAGGCCATGGATCCGACGATGGAGATGATCGCGATGTCGATGAGGCCGCCGCGCACGGGCACGCCAAAGGCGAGGCTGCCGAACGCCACGGGCACACCGATCTCGACCGGCAGCAGCATCATGCGCCAGGCGAGAAACGACCCGAGGTACAGGTGCCGCGGCATTGGTGTGGCGACGATGCGCTTCATGAGCTTGCGGCGGCGCGCGTCGACAATCGAAAACCCGAGTCCCCAGATCGCGTTGCCCATGATGCCCATGCCGACCAGGCCGGGTATCAGGAAGTCGATGTAGCGCGATCCCGCCTCGCGGGTGATGGCATCGTCGAC
This sequence comes from uncultured Solibacteraceae bacterium, assembly GCA_964627115.1. Taxonomy (GTDB): domain Bacteria; phylum Acidobacteriota; class Vicinamibacteria; order Vicinamibacterales; family SCN-69-37; genus SCN-69-37. The sequence goes on from CAZVHY010000039.1 coordinate 9,131, forward strand.
CGCCACCGGATCGGTGCGGCCCGCAGACACCTGCAGCGCCTGGTTCGCAGCCGCCCGCGCCGCGCGTGCCTGCGGGTTGGTGTCGTCGTAGCGGTAGGTCACCCCGCCGTCGGCCGCCGGCTCGATCACGATCAGGATGCGCCCGCTCCGCAGCGCCGTTGCCGCGTCGTCGGCTCGCATCGTGACGACGTCGAGCGCCGGGTCCTGCCGGAGTGACGACGCGAGCGTCTCGTCGGTGACGGCCACGCGAACGACGTCGGCCGTTTCGCCCCGGAACGCGATGCCAAGGCCGCTGGCCAGGATGATCGGAAAGATGAGCGCCCAGAACACCGCCTCCGGTTCGCGGATGAACTCGCGAAGCCGCAGCAGCGTGAGCTGCACGAGCGGGTGGGATGACAACGGACTACTCATCGCGCAGGTGCCTTCCGGTGAGGGCCACGAACACGTCCTCGAGCGTGGCGGAATGTGTGCGCAGTTCGGTGAGCGGACGCCCCTGGCGCTCGAGCTCGGCCACGAGCGCCGGCACGCACGTGTGCAGCTCGGTCACGTGCATCTCGAAGACGCCGCCCGCGGCGTGCACGTCCTTCACGCCGGGCATCGCCTCGATCGGCGCAATGTCCGGCGTGCCCTCGATCGAGAACTCGACGACGTGCTCGATGCCGATGGACGCGATCAGTTCGCGCGGCGTGCCGTGCGCGATCACGCGGCCGTGGTCCATGATCGCCACGCGCTCGCAGAGCTGCTGCGCCTCGTCCATGTAGTGCGTCGTGAGCAGGATGGTCCGGCCGTCTCGCTTGAACTGCTGAATCAGGTCCCACAACTGCCGTCGCGCCTGCGGGTCCAGACCGGTCGTGGGCTCGTCGAGAAAGAGCAGGTCCGGATCGCCGACGAGCGCGCAGGCCAGTGCGAGCCGCTGTTTCTGTCCACCCGACAGCCCGCCGACGCGCGAGTTCCGCTTCTCGTCGAGCTGCACGAGCGCCAGCGCCTCGGCCGCTGACGGTCCCTGGCGGAAGAAGCTGCGGAACAGCTCGAGCGTCTCGAAGACCGTGATCTTCTCCGCAAGCTGTGTCTCCTGGAGCTGAATCCCGAGCCGCTGACGCAATTCCTTCGCGTCGCGCTCCCACCGAAGGCCGAGCACCTCGACCACGCCGGAGTCGGCCGCGGTCAGGCCCTCGCAGATCTCGATGGTCGTCGTCTTGCCGGCGCCGTTCGGGCCGAGCAGGCCGAAACACTCACCCGCCATGATGTCGAAGTCGATGCCGTTGACGGCCTGGACGTCCTGGTAGGCCTTTTTCAGATTCTGGACGCGCAAGGCGACCCGTGGTGATGCACTGGGCATTCCTCCAGTATTGCGAGGGCGCACGTACGACGTCAAAAGGAAGTTGGCTAGACTTGACGTCGTGGCCCTCCTTCGCGCCATCGGCCTCGGACTCTTCAGCGTCACACTGTCGTTGCAGGCGCAGCAGACCAGTGCGCCGGAACGGTGGCGGCTCGTCGAAATCTGGCGATCGGGCGGCGACACGAACCTGTCGCTGTCGTTCGAACAGGTCGTCGATCTCGAACTGGCGCCAAACGGGCATCTGCTGGTGCTGACACGCGGCCGATCGCCACAGCTCGTCTGGATCGACAACACCGGCCGGCCGATCCGATCCGTGGGCGGCACCAGCACGACCGCGCCGCTCTTCGACGCCCCGAATGGCCTCGCCCAGTTTCCCGACGGACGCATCGTCATCAACGATCCGAGAGTGGGACGCTTCAGCGTCGTGTCCGAAGCCGGCCGCTTCATTCGGGACGTGGACTATCAGCCGTGGGGCTGGTCGGCACAGTGGATGGGATTCGTGGCGCCGGATGGTGCGCTCTTCGACCTCATCGCCGACGGGGCGCGACTCACGTGGCGGCGCTGGGCGCCCGACTTCTCGGCGTCGCGGCTCGTTCCCACGTCGCCATGCGACTTCGGAGCGTTCGCGGCGAGCGCTGACGCCTCGTTCCGCATCGATGGTGTGACCGGCGGCATCACCGTTCCCGTGCCCTTTCTGCAGCCGCCCATTGCGTTCGTCCGCGCACCGGACGGCTCGTCGTGGAGCGGCGTTGGTCCCGACTTCCGCCGGATCGTGCACACGGCGTGGGGCAGTTGCGACGATGGGGCGTCGGTGACGCTCGCGGGCGATCCCCTGCCAGTGCCCGACGACATGCGCGCAGCAGCGGAGCAGCGCATCCGGCAGATGGCTGCGGAGGTCCGCGCGCCTGTGCCTCCGGACACCGGACGCATCCCCGCGACGATGCCGCTGTTTCATACGCTGCGGATCGATCGACAACATCGTCTGTGGGTGGAACGGCACGTCACGCCGACGACGCGAGCGTTCAGTGTGTTCGATCGCGACGGCCGTCATCGCGCGGATGTCGCCTCCATACCCTCGCCCATCGACACGGACCGACCCGTGACGTTCAGCGACAACCACCTCTTCTATTTCACGACCGACGACTCCGGCTGGACGTGGCTCGTGGCCATGCGGATCGA
>CAZVHY010000039.1:11748-15037 GCA_964627115.1 uncultured Solibacteraceae bacterium
TCAATCAGCGCATCGCGCGCCTGACGGCAGCAACTGCCGCAGCGCGGCCGTCTGCGGCGTGGCGGCCATGGGCGTGCCTGCGCACGCCATGGTGCGCAGCGTCGGGCTTCGATCGAACGCCACGAGCGCGGCCGATGACAGCGTGCCGCGCAAGCTCAGGTGCGCGAAGATCTGACGGGCGCTCGACGGCAGCGACGGCTGCAGGCGGCCCTGCGCCTGCCGTGCGGGGAAGATCTTCAGACCGACAACGCCGCGAACGTTGCCGCCAATCGTCAGAATCTGATTTCTCGTCTCGTCGACCTTGACGACGACGTCGCAGTGCGTGCGGGCGCCCTGTCCCATCTGGCGCCGGCGATCGGCCAGCGTGCGGAAGACGGGCTGGCGCGACGTGCACAGCAGATCGCCCGGCGCGATGGCAGTTTCGCCGGCGTCGTGCGCCACGTACACGGCACGCGCGGCACCGCCATCCCGCGAGCGGATCGCCTGATCGATGTAGGTGTGATGCGCGATGGCGCGCTGGAACTGCTCCGGCGCGCCGATGCCGCCCTCGCACATCAGCCACGAGATGAACGCGGCCGACCAGGGGAAACGCCAGCGCGTGACGCCCGAGATCGCATCGCGCCAGTACTGATTCTGCTGCTCGAGGATCCAGGCGCCGCCAGGCGTGACGGCCCAGTAGCCGCCAATCGATGCCGCGGTGCGCGCGGCCTCCGGTGTGCCGATGCGGCTCGGTCCCCGGCCGCGACCGCCAACGGGCCCGCCACGGCCGCCGCCGCCCGGTTCGCCGATGCGCCCGCCACGCGTCGCCGCGTCATCCTCGTCATCGTCGTACTCGACAACAGGAAATCCGAAGAAGGCCCACTCCTGCACGGCCAGCTCGACGATGCGCTGACGCGCGTCGACCACTGGCAGCGCGCGGCACGTGCCGGGCCGCGCCGTCATCGACCCCGCTTCGCCCGAGACGCGTGCGGCCGGCGGCGTGGCGTCGAAGACGTGCGCCGGCAGGCGGTCGAACGGCGTCGCCGGCTGAGCCGACGCGTATGCGGCTGGCAGCAGCATCACCGCCACGATGAACGCTGACATCTGTCGACCGGGCACGGACAGAAGTGTACCGGCGGATCATGAAGAACAGACCCGGATTGTGTCGGCAGGCCGACGATCGCTGTCGGGTGGACGTCAGGTGGCGGTGGCTGGCAGCACCTCGAGCAGCTGTTCGGCCGTCACCGTCGATGCCGTGAACGCGCGCCAGCGATCGAGCGGCAGGCGTCCGGGATCCGCAGCGGCCTCCTCCAGCAGTCGATCGATCCGGTCGGCATCGCGCCGCTCAGCCGTCGCGGCCGCATGCTGCCCCACGATGCGGGCGCGCAGATCGCCGAGGGGCGCGCCCCCCTCGAACACGCCCGCGAGTGTGCCCTGCTCGATCGCGCCGCCGTGCAGGATGCCGCCCCCCGTCGCGTTGATGTAGCGTCGTTCGCCCGCGGTTGTCATCTGCTCGACGAGCCAGTTCCTGAAGGACACGAGATGTGGCGCGGTCCGCACACGTTCACCGCGGACGTCGTCGAGCCAGACTTCGGGTTGACGGCTGAAGTAGTCCGCCATGAGCTGTTCCCACGTGCAGCCCTTGTCGATCCACTCCTGCCAGGCGGCGTCGTAGATGGTGCCGCGGCAATAGGGACGCCCGCCGGTGAACGCGAGGTCGGCGCCGGTGAAGACGATGGGATTGCACCCGAGTCGCCGGGCGAGATCGAACGCCGACGTCAGGACCGATCCCCACGTGCGCAGCTCGGTGCGCGTCACGCCCGCCGTGGCGAGCCACGGCCATGGTTCGTGATCGGAGACGCGGAACGTGAACGTTCGACCGTCGAACATCCGCAGCGTCGACGGGTGCACGCTGCCCTCCGCGACGAGCATCACATCGTTGCTGCCGGAGACGCTCGTCAGGTGGCGGGCGTTCAGCTCGCTGGAATCGGCGGCCACGACAAAATGCGGCGAAATGCCGTTGTTCGTGAGCGGTCCGAGTGTCGTGTCCGCGGCGATGACCACCGCACGATCCTGCAGGCGCGCGAGCTCGGTGATGGTCGTGTCGAGCGAGGGACCGGCGCCGCAAATGATTGCCGGCACGCCGCCGAACAGGCCATCGAGCGCTTCCACCGGCGCGCTTCGGCCGATGACGTGCAGGTTTGCCAGCGTCTGCAGCAGGTACGGCCCGGCGAATTTGCGGCGCGCCTCGCCGTTCGCGCGTGCGCCGTTCGCAATGCGCTGCCCGACCACAGTGGCCATGGCCGCTTCGCGCGGTTCGCTGTGCGTTCTGAAGGGATGGGTGACGACGGCGATGTCAGCGAGGCCGTCGAAGAAGCGTGCGATGTCGGCAGCGCCGCGGTAGTCCGGGCCGGTCAGCAGCCGGAGGCGTCCGGACGTGATGAGCGGGCGCCAGTCGCGACACGACAGGAACACGGCTGCCACGGCCGGATCGGGTTCGATGAGAAGGATTCTGGTGAGGCCAAGGGCGTCGGCGGCCTCGAGCGACCGGCCGAGACCTGCGCCCGCGACGATGGCCTGACGCGTGCCGTCGCCACAGACGTCCTGCAGCCACGTGCTCGCCTCGGTCGCGTCGTCGAAATCGAGCGCGTGCCACGCGCCCGCGGCGTCGCGACGGTCGAGAACAACGCCGTCTGCCACCGCGCGCAGGCGCACGGCATCGGTCGGCGCGGCCAGTGGCGGACAGGCGCCCTGGGCCGTCGTCAGCGCCTCGACGTTGGCAGCGAGCAATTCCTGGGACAACACGGCCGGAAAGAATAGCAAGAGCGGTGCCGGCGCGTCGGCAAAGGCGGCTTGACATCCGCAGCCCACATACTTAGATTGTCTAATCATTAGACATCACCATCATGGCGCGCACCAACAGTGATCAGTTGCACGGCACGCTCGACATGCTCGTCCTCAAGACGCTGCAGCACGGCTCGCTGCACGGCTATGCGATTGCCGTGCGGCTCGAACAGCTCTCGGACGATGGGCTGAGCGTCGAAGAAGGCTCGCTTTACCCCGCGCTCTACCGCATGGAGAAACGCGGCTGGCTGTCGTCCGAGTGGGCGATGACCGACACCGGCCGCCGCGCGCGGTTCTACAAGCTCACGAAGACGGGGCGTGCCCAGCTCGAGGCCGAAGCCGCGAGCTGGACGCGCCTGTCGACTGCTGTCGCACGTGTCATGGAGAGCTGACGTGAACATCCTCCGCGCTGCCCTCGCCCGCGTCCGTGCCCTGTTCCACCGCAACGTCATTTCCGACGAGATTC
>CAZVHY010000039.1:15137-21807 GCA_964627115.1 uncultured Solibacteraceae bacterium
CCCTCGCCCGATGATCTCGACCTCTGGCGGGACGCCGGCACCGTGTTCGCTCACCTTGGCCGCGGCAGGGTGAACGAGGAACGGCTCATCGTTGACGCGGGCGAACCACAGCGACTGCTGACGTCGCGCATCTCGCCAGGATTTCTCGAGGTCTTCGGCGTGGCACCGGTCATGGGCCGCGCGGTGACACAGGACGACACACGGACCGGGGCGGCGCCGGTCGGCTGGCTTGGCCACGACTACTGGCAGCGCGCCTTCGGCGGGCGCGCTGACGTGATCGGTGAAACCCTTCGCGTCGACGGCACACTCGTGACCATCGTCGGCGTCCTGCCGGGCTGGTTCTATCGCGACTGCGCGGTGTGGATGCCGATGATGGAGCCGTCGGCGGTGATGCAGACGATTCGCGGCAGCGGCACGCCGACGTACGGCCGGCTTCTCCGCGGCCTGTCACTCGATGACGCACAACGTCGCTTGACGGACATGACCACGGCGCCAGGGCAGGACGGCCCGGTCGCTCTGCGCGTCGAGCTGCAATCGCTGTACGACGACGTCGTCAATGCCTATCGCCCGGCCGTGCACATCCTCGTCGGCGCGGTCGCCATCGTGCTCCTGATTGCCTGTGTCAATGTCGCGGGCCTGCTGCTCGCGCGCGGGGCGACACGACAGGGAGAACTGGCGGTGCGTGCGTCGATGGGAGCTGGCCGGCGACGCCTGGTCCGCCAGCTCCTGACCGAGAGCTCCATCATTGCGATCGCCGGCGGCGTCGGCGGCATCGCGCTCGCGTCGCTGATCCTCGATGGTCTGGTCGCCGTCCTGCCCATCCGCCTGCCCGCCAACGCGCCGCCGGCGATCAATCTCACGGTACTCGGCTTCGGCCTGACGCTCTCGATGGTCGTCACGCTCGTGTTCGGCCTGCTCCCCGCCCTGCGCTTGTCGCGGGTGTCACTCGGCCCGCAGCTCTCGCGAACAGCGCGCCGGCACGGTACGCCACTCACAAGACGTGGCGGCCAGATGCTGGTCGCCGCGCAGGTGGCATTGGCTCTCGTCCTGCTCAGCGGCGCCGGATTGATGGTGCGGAGCCTCGCACGTGCATCCTCGATCGACGTGGGCTTCGATCCGGCGTCGTTCGTCACGATGGAAGTGTTTCCGATCGTCACCGGCGAATCGTCACACACGACCTACTTTCCGGAGCTGCTCGACGCGATCCGGGCGCTGCCCGGCGTGCAGGCCGCTGGCGCTGCCACGCTGGGGCCCCTCAGCCGTTCAGGGTCGTATACGGACGCCACCGCGGGCGAATACCGGCACATGGTGTCGACGAAGAGCGTCACGCCTGGATACTTCGAAGCCATCGGTCTGACACCGGTGCAGGGGCGACTCCCCGACTGGGATCCGAGTGCCCCGAACCCCATCGTGATCAGCGACGGTGCGGCGCGTGCCTTGTTCCCTGCCCAGGACGCGATCGGCCGCCAACTCCAACTGCAGCGACAGTCCCACACGGTGGCTGCCGTCGTTCGCGACGTCCGCGGGAAGACCGCTCTCGAACTCGATACGCAGCGCCCGGACGTCTACCTGATGCTCCACCGCGACTCCGAGGAGTGGTCCGGGCGGCACGGAAGACTTCCAACGATCATCGTGCGCCCGGACGGCAGCGTCCCCGGCCTCGCTGACGCGCTCCGACGCGCAGCACACGCCGTCGGCCCGCCCGTCATCGTCGAACGCATCCGTTCTGGTTCCGACTGGTTCGGCGACAATCTGGAATATACGCGCCATCGAACGGTCCTGCTCGGCCTGATCGGAGGCCTGGGACTGACGCTGACACTCGTCGGTGTGTTCAGCATCACGGCATACGCCGTCGCCCGCCGCACACATGAGGTCGGCGTGCGCATGGCGTTCGGCGCACGTCCCACCGACGTGGTCCGGCGCATGGTCGGCGACACGGCGTGGCCGATCGTCATCGGCGCGGTTGGCGGCCTGGCCGGCGCCTACTACGCGGCGCGCTTCATCGAGAGCTTCCTCTACGACACACCGCCGCGCGAGCCGGTGACATTCGCCATCGTCGCGGCCGTCATGGTCGCCATTGCGCTCCTCGCCGCGTGGATCCCGGCCCGCCGTGCGGCCAAGGTCGACCCTGTCGTGGCGCTGCGGGCGGAGTAGCTGCGCATGTCCACCCTCCGCGCCGTCTTCGCCCGCATCCGCGCGCTGTTCCGCCGCAACGCCGTCGCGGACGAGATTCGTGACGAGATGCACTTCCACGTCGACATGCGCACGGCCGAATACCGCGAGCGTGGGTTGACCAACGACGATGCCGCGCGCGCGGCGCGGCAGAAGTTCGGCAACGTCGCGGTGATGGCCGACCGCGGATACGACGTCAGAGGAGCCGGCATGCTGGAAACGGTCGTGTTCGAAGTGCGTCAGGCCACGCGCACGCTCTGGCACCACCGCGGCACGTCCGCCTTTGCCTTCGGCATCATGGTGACGACCATGACGACGGCGACGATTACCTTCTCGGTGGTCGACGGCGTCGCGCTGAGGCCACTTCCCTACGGCGATCCGCACGCGCTCGTCTCCCTGGCGCCGACGCGCTCGACGGGACGGTTCCCCATCGCCAGCCCATCGAATACTTCCGATGGCTCGATCGCACGTCATCGTTCGAAGGGCTTGCCGGCGCGCGCTTCGTCCCGCCGCGAGAGCTTGAACACGAGGGCGAAACCGAGACGCTGACGACGCGAAGCATCACCGCGAATCTGTTCGACGTGCTCGGTGTACAGCCCGAGCTCGGTCGCTTCTTCGGGCCGGAACACGAACGGCCCGGTGGCCCCAGCGACGTCATCATCGGTCACGCGATCTGGACGCGGCGCTTCGGCGCGGACCCGCAGATCCTGGGCCGTACCTTCGCCTTCGGCGCGGAGCGGCGCACCGTCATCGGCGTTCTACCTGCAGGCGTCTCCTATCCGATCACGACCGGTCCAGCGATTGAGGTGTACGTTCCGCTCGTCCCGACGCTGACTGAACGCGCCGGCAATGGGCCCCTCGTCTCCGACATGTCGATTGTCGGTCGCCTGCGTGCCGGCACCACGGCGACTCAGGCACAGGCCGACGCCGACAGGGTCGCGCCCGCCGCTGTCGTATCACTGCACGACCACGTCGTCGGTCCGGCGAAGACCTGGCTGATCCTCGTCCTTGCCGCGGCCGTGCTCGTCGTCCTCGTCGCGTGTATCAATGTCGCCAGTCTGCTCATGGCGCGTGCAGCCACCCGCGCCCGTGAGCTCGCCACGCGCGAGGCGCTCGGCGCGTCACGCCTCAGGCTGGCGGCTGGCCTGCTCCTCGAAGGCCTGCTCCTCTCTGCCTTGTCGACCGCCGTCGCCGTTGTCCTCGCAGCGGCGACGCTCGACGCGGCCAAGGCCCTCCTGCCGCCGGGACTGACACGCCTGTCCGAGGTGGCGATCGACGGACGGGTGCTGGCCTGGCTCATCGCCGCATCCGCGCTGTGCGGTCTCGTCTTCTCCACCGCTCCCGCGTGGCGAACGACCCGCGTCAGCCTGCTGTCCGTCATGCAGACGAACGGGGGCGGGGTGATTGGCGGCCGGCGCCGCGACCGGTCGCTCTCCGCCTTTCTTGTCGCCGACATCGCGTTCGTCTGCACCCTGCTCGTCGCCACGACGCTGGTGGTCACGAGCTTCATTCGCATCGAAACCGCCGATCTCGGCTTCGATCGGCGGAATATGGCGAGGCTGTCCTACACCGGTTCACTCGAAGCCGTGGCCGAGGTGGAGCGTGTCTCCGCTGCCACGGCGCTGCGCAACGACGTGCTGGCCAGGGTGAGGTCGGTGCCAGGCGTTGCCCACGCGGCGTTCTCGAACAACGCGCCAGGCCCGCTCACCGGTGGCTCGGTGAAGTACAGCATCGACATTCCGGGCGTGGGCGACACCGGCCGGGACGGCATGCTGGAAACGAACATGGTCACGCCGGACTACTTCGCGGCCATGGGCATGGAGTTGGTGCGGGGCCGCTCCCTCGAACCGGCCGACACGTTCGGCGCGCCGCTCGTCATGGTCATCAACGAGGCGGCCGCGCGGCGCTTCTTCCCGGACCGCGACCCGATCGGTCAGCTCGTGACCTTCCGAGGTTCGAGAACGATCGTCGGCGTGCTGCGCAGTGTGCACTTCGACGGCCCCGAGCAGGAGGTCCGGCCCGTGATGTACACGCCGATCGACCAGGAGCCGATGCTGCGCGATGGCAGCGTCTTCGGCACGATAGTCATCCGGACGACGGGCAACGCGCGCCGGCTCGAGAGGGCCTTGCTCGAAGCCGTCAGACCGGCACTCGCCTCGTTGCCGCCGATGCGTCGCCTCTCAGCGACCGAGCAGGCGCCAACCGTCCACTTCCTCGACGACGACTGGCGACGTCTCACCGCGGACCGCCGGTTCAACGCGGCACTGATGGCCTCGTTTGGCTTCGTCGGAGTACTGATTGCCGCGCTCGGGATCTTCGGCACGATGGCGTTCGTGGTCGCACAGCAGACGCGCGCCATCGGCTTGCGCACCGCGCTTGGCGCCTCTCAGACGCGCGTGATGCGCGACGTGTTCGGCGCGGCACTCCGCCGCGTGGCCATCGGCACGGCCATCGGCCTGGCCGCCGCCTGGCTGGCATCCGGGCTCTTCGTCTCGTTCGTGTTCGGGATCGAGCCCACAGCACCGTCTGTCTACGTCGGCGTGGCGGTGTTTCTGATGCTCATCGCGCTCCTCGCCGCCTGGATTCCCGCCAGGCGCGCGGCAACGGTCGATCCTGTGGTTGCGTTGCGGGCGGAGTGAGCGGTCAATCGGTTGTGAAGGCGGTCTTCAACTCCGCGCACGCACCGGCGCAATCGATACCGCCACTCCCACGAGGATGGTTGCGATGCCCGCGAGCCCAAGCGGCGTGATCACCTCGCCCAGGAACGCGCGTCCGAGAATCAACGCAATGATCGGCGTGATGAGCGTGCTCAGGCTGACAACGGTCGCGTCGAGCCGCTTGATGAGCCAGTAGTAGAGGGAAAAGGCCACGACCGATCCGAACACGGCCAGGTACACGAGCGCGCTGATGTTGCCGGCACTCCAGTGCACCGCGATGGATCGCTCGAAGACCATGCTCATCGTCAACAGGCACGCAGCGCCCGTCCCCATGCCGAAGGCGTTGAGCACGAAGGGATCGGTCTTCGAGCCGTAGCGCTTGAGCGCCACCAGGGCGACCGCCGAACACGTGCTCGCGAAGAGTGCCGCGAGCATGCCGGAGAGCTGCGAGGCGCCGAGACGATCGTCCGGCCAGAACAACAGCAGCGTGCCGGCCATGCCGACCGCGATACCGGCGAGCTTCCGTCCGCCAATTACTTCGCTCCGCGTCCAGAACCGGCTCAGGATCGCGGTGGTCAACGGCATCGTCGAGAACAGCACGGCGGTGAGGCCGCTCGAGATGCGCATCTCGGCCCAGTAGACGGCCGCGTAGTTGAGCCAGAAGACGAGGATGCCCTGCGACGCGATGCTGATGACATCGTCGCGCGTCAGCCGAACCGGCCGGCGCCGGAACAGCAGCACAGCCGCCACGAGCGACGCGGCGATGACGAACCTCAGGCCAGCGCCGAGAAACGGCGGTACGCCGTCGAGTCCGAGCTTGATCGCCAGCCATGTGGATCCCCAGATGAGGCACATGGCGACGTACGAGAGCGCAGTCATGCCCGTCGATCCTATCCGGCCCGGCGACGCCGACTACAATGCCGCGGTGGGACATCACCGCTCGCTGACCGGCATCGCCATCTGCCTCTCACTCGCCGCCGTGTCGGGCTGCTCCGCTCCGCCGACCGCGGTCCTTCCCGAGCTGCTGCCGCACCTCGTCTGTTTCTACGATTTCGAACACCCGGTCAGCGGCGACGCCAGCCGTGAGCGCGATCGCGGCTCGTCGGGCACGGTGCTCAACCTCATCAATGGTGGTGCCGACATGCGTGTGCGGGACGGCGCCCATAGTGGCAGCACGTTCTCGATCCAGACGCAACAAATCGCCCCTGATGTTCGCGGCAACGACGACTGGAAGGCCGGTGTCTACGATGCCACCGGCGCGGGAACGATGGCGGCGTTCGCGTCGGTCACCGGCATCACCGTGATGGGCTGGGTCAAGCCGACCGGCATCAATCCGAGCCCGAACTCCAACACGCCCGATCCCGACGACGCGTTCAATGCCGTGGGACTGTTCGGCATCCTGTCCGGCAATTCGGACGGCCATGCCGTACGTGCGCTGCTCGAGGTGATCCAGGTGGCGGGCACACCGCGGCTGGTAGCGCTCGGGCGCCGGATCGACGGCGCCAGTTCGCGGACGCTGGCTGCAGACGACGACTGGCGCACGCTGCTGCCCAACGATACGTGGACGCACATGACAGCCACGTTCGATTTCGACGAGGGCACGATGGCGCTCTACCGGAACGGCCAGCCGCTCACAGCGACGTACACGAGCGACGCCGATGCGTGGGACGTCAGCGGGCCCCCGGAGCCAGACCGGGTGTCCCCCTCGGCGCCGGCCGGCATCAAGATCGGTGGCAGCTTCCCGCAGAACACGGAGGAACGGAACCCGTTCAACGGCCGTCTCGACGACCTGATGTTCTTCAACACGGCGCTCAGCGCCGACCAGGTGCGACGGCAGTACG
>CAZVHY010000040.1:0-11112 GCA_964627115.1 uncultured Solibacteraceae bacterium
CCGGCAGGCGGCCACGATACGGGCGGAGCATCCGGGGGATTATAAGGTGCGAGGGTGCCACGGTGCGAAGGTGCCAGGGTGCGGGGGGCGACGGTGCCAGGGTGCGACGGGCGAGAAGAATCTGATGCGGAGACTCCTACGTTGACGTTTGTTCCCCGGGTCTGAAGGCCCGGGGCTCCATTCGGCGAGGAGCAAGGAGGCCCCGCACCGTCGCACCTTGGCACCGTCGCACCCTGGCACCGTCGCACCCTAGCACCTTGGCACCTGGCACCACCGCACCACCGCACCGTGGCACCGTCGCACCGTGGCACCTGGCCCCCTGGCCCCCTGGCCCCCGTGCTACGACCCCGGCGTCGGCGGCAGCGACTGCAGGTACGTGAACAGCGCGCGCATCTCGACGTCGGTCATCTGCTGCGCGTAGGGCTGGACGAACGTCATCGGCAGCAGGAGTTTCGTGCCGTCGGGACGGGTGCCGTCACGAAGGGCCGTCACGAACTGTTCGTAGGTCCAGCCGGCCAGTCCGGTCGCGTGCGGCGTCAGGTTGCGGGCCGGCGGCCAGTTGGGGTCGCCGCCGACAATTGGTCCCCCGGCGAGGTTCATCGAGTGGCAGCCCACGCACGTCGCGGCGATGTGCGCGCCGAATTCGTTCGACACGCCGGCCGGCGGCGGCACAGACGGATGTTCGCCGCGGTGGTCCGGAATCGCCTCGGCTGGCGGGGGCAACTGGTTGGTGGCCACCAGAATCTTCCCCAGCGGCCCCAGTGAGGATTTCGGCACCTCGTTGTCGACCGGCGGCTGCGCCTGGATGTAGGCGATGATGTCCGACAATTCCTGGTCCGACAGACGCAGGAAGTCCTGCGCCGGCATGATGGATGGGCGTCCATCGGGGAGCACACCGTGACGCACCGCCCGGTCCCAGTCAGCCGGCGCGTAGGCGATGACCGCGCTGCCGCGGCCGGTGGTCAGGTTCGGTCCCAGGAAGCGCCCCATCGGGAACGCATCGACCATCACGCCCCCGCCGAAGTTCGCGCCGTGACATTCGACGCAGTGATAGCGGGACTGCACGAGGTGACGTCCGCGCTCGCGCGCGCGCTCCAGCGCGAGTGCGCCATCCGCGTCTTCGGTGACGCCAGCCGCGGCCAGGTCCTCGGGGCTGAGCGGGAACGGTATCGGAAAGTCGACGAGGTGCGTCTCGAACGTCCGCGCCAGCCGCTGACTCGCGGCATACCCGGCCCACAGGTAGAAGGCCACCGCCACGACGAGTACGACGGCGAGCAGGACGCCGACGAACTTGAGCAGAGTTTTCATAGGGAGGGCTCCGAAGCCGCGCTATTCTCTTCTGCCGAGGGGGCCGACGCAAGAGACGAAGATGCGGCCCGCCCCGCCAAGGAGCACACCATGCGCTGGACATCTCGCGGCCGAAGCCGGGATCTCGAAGATCGACGAGGCCAGGGTGGCTTGCGTCGGGCCGCCCCGATCGGCATCGGCGGCGCCCTGATCCTGCTCATCCTCACGCTGCTGACCGGACAGGACTTCCTGTCGCTGGCCGATCCGGGAAGCGGCACGCTCGACACGACGACGTCGCAGCCGTACACGGCCTCACCGGAAGAAGAGAAGCTCGTCGACTTCGTCTCGTTCGTGCTCGACGACAGCCAGGACGTCTGGACCAGCCTGCTCGGGCCGCGCTACCAGCGCGCCCGTCTCGTACTCTTCAGCGACGCGGTCAACTCGGCCTGCGGCTTCGCGCAGTCGGCCACCGGCCCGTTCTATTGCCCGGGCGACCAGCGTGTCTACATCGACCTCGGGTTCTATCGCGAACTGCAGCAGCGGTTCGGCGCGCCGGGTGATTTCGCGCAGGCGTACGTCCTCGCGCACGAAATCGGCCACCACGTCCAGACGCTCACCGGCACCGAGGCGCGCGTGCGCCAGGCGCAGCGCTCCGATCCGTCGGCGGCCAATCAGTTGTCGGTCCGCATGGAACTGCAGGCCGACTGCTACGCAGGCGTGTGGGCGCACACGACCTCGCGCCGCAACATGCTCGACGTCGACGACATCGACGAAGCCATGAACGCCGCGGCCGCCATTGGCGACGACCGCATCCAGCGCATGGGTGGTGGACGCGTGGCGCCCGAACGCTTCACGCACGGATCGTCAGCGCAGCGCATGGAGTGGTTCCGTCGCGGCTTCGATACGGGCCGTCCGGACGCCTGCGATTCGTTCGCGAACCGCTAGCCGGATTGATCGTCACCGGGCGCCGTGCGCCGCTGGTCGCCCGCCGGTTCGATGTGCACGAGCACGGCCGCCACCCACGGCAATGCCGACAGGATGGCATCCTGCACCTCGTGCGCGATGCGGTGCGACTGACGCACCGTCATGTCGGGCGCCACCTCGATGTGCAGATCGACGTGGTACTGCAGCCCCGTCTTGCGCGCGCGCTGCTTCTCGACGTCTTCGACGCCGGGCACAGACAGCGCCACACGACGGACCGCGTCGGTCATCGCCGGATCGGGCATCGTGTCGGCCAGATCGAGTGTCGCACTCCGGACGACGCGGATGCCGGTGATGACGACAACGAGTCCGACGATGGCAGCGCCGTAGTGGTCCGCATCCGCAAAACGCCCCGGCGACAGGCGCGTGAGCATGACGGCGCCGAGCGCCACGACCGCCGAGAGGATGTCGACCGAATCGTTCCACGCGTCGGATCGCAGGGCGGAACTGCCGATCTGGCTCGCGACCCGGAACTTGCGCGTCGCCATCACGGCGCGCGCCGCAATCGCGACGAGCAGGACGATCACCGCAGGCCAGCCGGGCATGGCGGTGCCCGATCCCAGCGAAACGATCGCGCGCCAGATCACGCCCAGGCCGCCGGTCACCAGCACGAAGCCGACGAGCAGACCGGCGACCGTCTCGATGCGGCCGTGCCCGTACGGATGATTCGTGTCGGGAGGGCGCGACGCGATGACGAGCCCGACGAGCACGACCGACGACGCCAGGACGTCGCCGGCGAACTCGACACCAATGGCCACGACCGACGCTGACTGCGCGTGCAGGCCGGCCGCGACGTTCAGCGCCGCCAGTGCGGCGCTGACCACAACGCTGACGAGCGCGAGCGATCGCCCGCGCGCCAGGTTCCGGCCAGTCGATTCAGCGCGCACGGCTCCTGAGGACGGCCGCGATCAGGCGCACGCGATGCCGGTGCCGCCGATGCCGCAGTAGCCGCCCGGGTTCTTGGCGAGATACTGCTGGTGGTAGTCCTCGGCGTAATAGAACGCCGGCGCCGGCTCGACGTCCGTCGTGATGGCGGGATACCCGTGCGACGCGAGCGCCTGCTGGTAGACCACCTTCGATGCCTCGGCCGCCTGTCGCTGGCGTTCCGATGACGTGTAGATGGCCGACCGGTACTGCGTGCCGATGTCGTTGCCCTGACGCATCCCCTGCGTCGGGTCGTGATTTTCCCAGAACATGCGCAACATCTGCGCGTAGCTGACCTTTGCCGGATCGAACACGACGAGCACGACTTCGGTATGGCCGGTCATGCCCGAGCAGACCTCTTCGTAGGTCGGATTTGGCGTGTGGCCGCCCGCGTATCCGACGGCGGTCGTGTAGACACCCGGCATCTGCCAGAACTTGCGCTCGGCGCCCCAGAAACATCCCAGCCCGAAGACTGCCTGTTCGAGATGCGCGGGGAACGGCGGCTGCAACGGCGCGTCGAGCACGAAATGCCGATCGGGCACCGGCATCGGCACATCACGCCCCTTCAGCGCTTCGTTGACGCTCGGCAGGGCCAGCTTCCTCGTATGAGCGAACATCGTCATGCTCCGGTGTCGTCAGTCGGCGTGAAGTGCAGCGCTTCACCATTCGTGCAGTACCGCAGGCCCGTCGGCAACGGGCCGTCCTCGAACACGTGTCCGAGGTGGCCGCCGCACTGGCTGCAGTGCACTTCGACGCGGACCATACCGAGTGAGCGATCGACGGTCGTGGCCACGGCGCTGTCGTCGATCGGCGTGAAGAAGCTCGGCCAGCCCGTACCACTGTCGAATTTGGCGGCCGAGGTGAAGAGCGCCTGGCCGCAGCCGGCGCAGTGGTAGTAGCCCGTGCGTTTCTCGTAGTTGAGCGGACTCGTGCCCGGGTGCTCCGTGCCGTGACACCGCAACACTTTGTACTGCGCCGGCGTCAGGCGCGTCTGCCATTCGTCGTCGGTCGCGGGGAGGCCGGATGGCTGTTCGGTCGTGGACATGGAAACCTCCTGTCGTCGGTGGCCGGGGGCTTCTCCTATTGTGTGCCGTACGGCGCAGATTCGGCGATGTATACTCGCGCGCACCATGACAACCCGTTCCGCCCGGCTGCTGGTCGCCGCAGCCGCCTGCGCGTGCGCGCTGACGATCGCTTCGTCACCGGTCTACGCCCAGGCGCTCGACGCCACGGGGCGATCCGACACGCCGGTGCGACCACCGCGCCCCGGCGCCGGCCCCGATTCGTCGTGGCCGACGTATGGCGGGGATCTCGGTCACAAGCGCTACGTGCCGTTCGACCAGATCCACGCGGGCAACTTCGACGACCTCGAAATCGCCTGGCGCTTCCGGACGGAGAGCTTCGGTCCGCGGCCCGAGTACCGCTTCCAGTCCACGCCGCTCATGGTCGACGGCGTCCTCTACACGACCGCCGGCACGCGGCGCGCCGTCGTGGCGCTCGACGCGGCCACGGGCGAGGTGCTCTGGACCTATCGCGAGCCCGACGAGGGGGAACGCGGCCGCAACGCGCCGCGACAGCTCTCGGGACGGGGACTCGCCTACTGGAGCGACGGCACTGACGCACGCATCGTCTACGTGACACCCGGCTACCGCATGATCGCGCTCGACGCGAAGACCGGGCGCCGCGTGGCCGGCTTCGGGACGGACGGCGTCGTCGATCTGAAACAGGACTTCGATCAGTCGCTCGATCCGGACACGGCCGATGTCGGCCTGCAGGCCGCGCCGGTCATTGCGAAAGACGTCATCATCATCGGTGCGGCGCACTCGCAGGGTACGAGCCCGCGCGCGATGTCGAACGTCAAGGGCTACGTCCGCGGATTCGACGTCCGTACCGGTCAGCGCCGCTGGATCTTTCACACCATTCCGAGACCGGGCGAGTTCGGCTACGACACGTGGGCGCCGGGCACGAGCGAGCGCGCTGGGAACGTCGGCGTCTGGACGCAGATGAGTGTCGACGAGGAGCTGAACCTCGCGTACCTGCCCGTGGAGCTGCCGACCGGCGACTTCTACGGCGGTCATCGCGCCGGGAACGGCCTGTTCGGAGAGTCGCTCGTGGCGGTCGACCTGCACACGGGCGAGCGGCGCTGGCACTTCCAGCTCGTTCACCACGGACTGTGGGACAGCGACATCCCGTGCGCACCGATGCTGGTCGACATCACCGTCGACGGCCGTGACATCAAGGCCGTGGCCCAGCTCACGAAACAGGGATTCGTGTACGTGTTCGACCGCGCCACCGGCGAGCCGGTGTGGCCGATCGTCGAACAGCCGGTGCCGGCCGGCGACGTGCCCGGCGAGTGGTACGCGCCGACGCAGCCGATTCCGTCGAAGCCCGGTCCGTTCGAACGACAGGGCGTGTCAGCCGACGACCTGATCGACTTCACGCCGGAACTGCGGGCCGAGGCGCTGAAAGCGATGTCCGCCTATCGCACAGGTCCACTCTTCACGCCGCCGTCGATCATCGATGTGAACGGGACGTTCGGCACGCTGATGCTGCCGCACAACCAGGGCGGCGCGAACTGGCCGGGCGGATCGTTCGACCCCGACACGCGCACGCTCTACGTGTACTCGCAGACGAACCTTGCGAACATCAGCCTGCTGCCCGGCGACCCGGCCGAGACCGACTTTCCGTACACCGGTCGCACGGCGCCGTTGCCACCCGGCCCCGACCCTGGCCGAGGCGGGATGACCGTGCAGGGCCTGTCGATCATCAAGCCGCCGTACGGTCGTATCACGGCCATCAACCTCGATCGCGGTGAGATCGTGTGGCAGGTGCCGCACGGCGACACGCCGGACGCCATCCGCAACAACCCGGCGTTGAAGGGCCTGACGATCACGCGCACGGGACAACCGGGCATGGCCGGCACACTCGTCACGAAGACGCTCGTCATCGCCGGCGAAACACAGTTCTCGACAGCCGGCCACGCGCGCGGAGCCCTGCTGCGCGCGTACGACAAGGCAACGGGCGCCGACGCCGGTGCCGTCCTCATGCCCGCACCGCAAACCGGCTCGCCGATGAGCTACATGCTCGGCGGCCGCCAGTACATCGTCGTCGCCGTGTCGGGCACCGGCTTCCCGGGAGAGCTGATCGCGTACGTGCTGCCGGATTGATCGATGACAGGTACGTCTCTACGGTCTGAACGCGTCGATCCGGATCTGCCCCAGGCGCAGCGCGTTCGATGGCAACTCGGCGGCGCCGGCGGGAAAGCGGTTCGCGCGGAGCACGTACGCGGTGACGTCCACATACTGCTGGCGCGTCAACGTGTTCTCGTTGTCCTTGGGCATCGACTTGCGCGTCAGATCCACCAGGTCGCCAACGCTCTGGGCGTTCCAGTTGCTGAGGAACGTCGTGCCCACGAGCGCGGGTGATTCATCGACGCCGTTCAGGCCGTCGCCGTGGCACGAGGCGCATTCCCTGCGGTAGATGACCGCGCCGCGGTCGGCCTGTTCGGTCGTGTACACCCCGTCCCACACCGTCGCGCCATCCTGTGACACCAGCCTGAACCCCATGGCGTCGGCCGACCCTCCGCTCCACGACGCGACCGCCAGCGCAGACAGACACAGCAGGATCTTCATGAACATGGCGCCTCCCCGGGGCGGCTTCATTGTGTGCCCACGACGACGGAATCTGCACGCGAACAGCGAATCAGGCTAGAATCTCGCCGATGTTCAGGCCGGGCCGGCTGCTGACCTTCGCCATCCTCGCGTTTCTGGTCTACATGGGCTTCTACGCGGTGCCCGGTAATGCTCCGGGCGCGGCGGAATTCGATCCCGAGGTCGTGGCCGGACACGAAGCCTCCGCCTGGCAGGCCGCGCTCGTCCAGGAAGAATTCTCCTCGATGGTCAGCTGCATCCTCTATCAGCGGGAGTTGCACCGGCTGTCCTGGTTCCGCGCCATCGAAAGCGGCATGGCCATGTCGCGCGCACTCGGACAGTTCGTACTGATGACGGATCGCTTCCACCGCGTCATCCCGCAACTCGAACAGATAGCGACCATCGAGCGAACGTGGAAGGGCGCTGAGTTCGACGCCGCGGCGGTCGCGCGTCATCACGGAAGCTGGCTGGCGGCTCTGCGCGACCGGCGTCAGACAGGCACGGAGCACGCGGTGTCCCAGATGGCTGAGGAGATCGGGCTTCGATTCGGCGTCCCGGCCGCATACACGCTGCCGGTCGCCAGCGATCGCACCGAAGCGTACCGACTGTTTCTGACGCGCAACGCGACGCCCGACTGGGATCACGTGCGACTTCTGCTGACGCGTGGCTACTCCACGCTGAAAACCACGCTCGAGCGGAGGGCCGACGCGTCTGCACGATGATGGAGAGGCGCCACCGGCCGGCGTCACGCGGGCCCTGGCCGCGGAGCGCGCATCGCGCCTGTCAGACGTCCGGTGTGCGCTCAGCCTCCGAATTGGCGCAGCCATCGATGACCCGATCGATGGCGCGGTCACACTGCAGTTCCAGCTGAACGACGCCGCCGTACCTCTCCTTCTCGACTTTTCTCCAACACCGGCGTGCGGGGCGACCGTCGCAGTCGACATCAACGGCGATCCGCGCGAGGTCGCCGCTGAAAACGGCCACCTGATCCTGCCGGCCACGGCGTTGCGGCCCGGCGCCAACACGGTGTACGCCACCTTCACAGCCGGCCGAGAAGGCGTTCATCGAACGACGGATCTCCTCTACTCGCTCTTCGTTCCCGCGAGGGCGAGCCACGTGTTCCCCTGTTTCGATCAGCCGGACATGAAGACGCGATGGACGGTGACACTCGACGTGCCGGCTGGGTGGACGGCCGTGTCGAACGGTCGCACGACATCCGTTGACCGTGCGGGCACACACGACCGCTACGTGTTCGCGGAGACGCCGCCGCTGCCGACCTACCTGCTCGCGTTCGTCGCAGGGCGACTCACGATCGACAACCACGTGCGCGACGGGCGCACGTTCCGGGTCGTCCATCGTGAGCCCGACGAGACGAGATACGGCGCGAACGCAGACGCCGTGGTGGATCTCCACCATCGCGCAGTCGAGTGGCTCGAGGCGTGGACGGCTGTCCCGTATCCCTTCGATTCGTTCGACATCGTGCTCGTCCCCGGCTTCCAGTTCGGCGGCATGGAACACCCGGGCGCCATCTACTATCACGCCGACCTCCTGCTGCTCGACAGCAGTGCGACACCTCGACAGCAGCTCGGCCGCGCACACGTCATCGCGCACGAAACCGCGCATCTCTGGTTCGGCGACCTGGTCACGATGACGTGGTTCGACGACGTGTGGCTGAAGGAAGTGCTGGCCAATGTCATGGCCGCGAAGATCGTGGCGGCGTGGTATCCCGACGAACCGCACGAGCTGAGGTTCCTGGTGCAGCACTACCCTGCGGCCTACGACGTCGATCGCACCGCCGGCGCCAACGCCATCCGTCAGCCGCTCGCGAACCTCGACGAGGCCGGTTCACTGTACGGGCCGATCATCTACCTGAAGTCGCCCGTCGTGTTCCGTCAGCTCGAGCACCTGATCGGCGCGGACACCTTCCGTGACGCGCTGCGCGAATGCCTGTCGACGTATCGCTTCGGTAACGTGGACTGGCCGACGCTGCTCGCCGTCTTCTCGCGCCGTACCGATCGCGACCTCGAGACGTGGAGCCGAGACTGGATCGAGACGCCCGGCCGGCCGGCGCTCGCGGCCGACGTCTGCCGCACGGACGGCGTCGTGACCTCCGTGGCACTGCCCGACAACGGCATGGCGTACGCCGACATCGTCCTCGACGCGGATGCGCAGGAGTGGCTCGTGCAGTCCGCCGGCGCCTGGCGGAACCCGATCGATCGTGCCGCCGCGCACGTCGTGTTGTGGGACGCGATGCTCGCCGGCCGCCTGCACCCGGCGACGCTCTTCGAGTCCCTGCTGGCGGCGCTCACGACAGAGCCCGAAGATCTCACCCGTCAGCTCCTGATCGATCAGGTGACGACGACGTTCTGGCGATTCACGCCGGCTGCGCGTCGCGCACCGGCAGCGCACCAGCTCGAGGAAGGGCTGCTCGACGGCCTGCGCCGCGCCAGCGAGCCGTGGCGCAAGGCGGTCTGGTTCACGGCCCTGCGTTCGGTGGCGCTCTCGGACGCCGTTGTCGAGTGGCTCGAGAGCGTCTGGCTGCGAGCGCGGCGCGTCGAGGGACTGCCGCTGTCGGATCTCGACGAGACAGCGCTGGCGCTCGATCTGGCCGTCCGGTTGCCCGTAAAGGCCGACGCCATTCTCGCGGCACAGCAGGCGCGCACGACGGACGCCGACCGGGCCGCACGCCTGGCGTTCCTTGCACCAGCGGCGTCCGGAGACACATCGCAGCGCGAGGACTTCTTCCGCGGCCTCGCGGATCCCGCGCGACGTGCGCGCGAGTCGTGGGTGCTCGACGCGATGCGGCTCCTGCACCATCCGCTTCGCGCGCGCGCCTCAGCGCACCTGGTGTGCCCGGCACTGTCGCTCTCGCGCGAGATTCAGCAGACCGGCGACATCTTCTTCCCGAAGCGCTGGATCGATACGACGCTGTCGGGCCATCAGGACCCGGGCGTCGCCGCCGATGTCCGCCACTTCATTCAGACACTGCCCGATGACTACCCACACCGCCTGCGCAACCACCTGCTGGTTGCCGCCGATCCGTTGGAGCGCGCGGCCGCCTGGATGTCGCGGAGGGTTTGACGATGCGTAGGCGGACCTTGTGTCGCACATTCCGGACGAAGCGGGCGTGTTAGTCTGCCTGCAGGCGCACGAATGGCACACACTCGCTCCAGGCGCTCCGCGCAGAGTCCCGGCATGAGCCGCCGCACGTTTCTTGTCGCTGGCGGCATCACGACGGTCGTTGCGGCGCTGCTGCTCGTCTTCGTCGACTGGCGAGGCCCTTCGTCATCGACGGCCGCGTCGGGCGCGCCGCCGCAGACATCGACATCGGCGCCGGCGCGCTACACGTTTTCGGTCGTCAACGTCTATCCGCACGATCCCGAGGCCTTCACGCAGGGTCTCATCTATCGTGACGGGTTTCTCTACGAGAGCACGGGACTCAACGGGCGATCGAGCCTCCGCAAGGTCGAGCTCGAGACCGGCCGCGTCGTGCAGCGACGCGACGTGCCGACGCAGTACTTCGCCGAAGGGCTCGTCGACTGGGGCAGCCGGCTGATTCAGCTGACGTGGCAGTCGAACATCGGATTCGTCTATGCGATCGATTCCTTCGAGCCGCAGGGCACGTTTCCATATACCGGTGAAGGATGGGGCCTGGCGCGCGACGATCGCCGGATCATCATGAGCGACGGCACGTCGACGCTCCGATTTCTCGATCCCGACACGCTCGCCGAAACCGGCCGCCTGGAGGTCACCGAACGCGGATTCCCCGTCACCTCTCTGAACGAGCTCGAGATGGTGCGAGGCGAGCTCTACGCCAACATCTGGCAGAGCGACGACGTCGTCGTCATCGCACCGGAGACGGGTCACGTGACGGCACGCATCGACTTCCGCGCGCTGCGCTCGCAGCTCGGCACGAATCAGCCGATCGACGTGTTCAACGGCATCGCATGGGACGCGTCCGGCGACCGCCTGTTCGTCACCGGCAAACTCTGGCCGCGGTTGTTCGAAGTCCGCGTGATTCGGCCGTGAGCTGCGCGACCTTCGGAGGGCGCAGGGCCTTCGGGAGGAGCGTAGGGGCCGACCTCGTGTCGGCTCAGGGCGGACAGAGGTGACAATGATTGACGCCGTACGAAGTGAGTTCCTCCGCTACCGGGCGCTGGCCGAAGGTGCATTGGCGCAGATGACCGATGCCGAACTGACGGCAACAGCGGCAGTCGGCAGCAACTCGGTTGCCGTGATCTGTCAGCACATGGCCGGCAACCTGACGTCG
>CAZVHY010000040.1:11212-21759 GCA_964627115.1 uncultured Solibacteraceae bacterium
CGGCAGCAACTCGGTTGCCGTGATCTGTCAGCACATGGCCGGCAACCTGACGTCGCGGTTCACCGACTTTCTGACGAGTGACGGAGAAAAGCCCTGGCGCAGGCGAGACGATGAGTTCGTCCCCGGCGTCGACACGCGTCAGGTACTGCTCAACCGATGGGTCGACGCGTGGAACGCGCTCCTGGCCGCGCTCGATGGACTGACGGACGCCGACCTGTCGCGCATCGTCACGATCCGGCAACAGCCACTGACGGTCACCGAGGCCCTGCTCCGTTCACTCGCACATGTCAGCTATCACGTCGGGCAGATCGTGTTCATCGCCAAAGCCGCGCGGGGAGACGCGTGGGTGTCGCTGAGCATTCCGCCAGGCCGGTCAACGGCGTACAACGCCGCGCCGGATCGAGAGCGATCGCCGAATCTGCCACGTTGAACACGGCGCGAAGGTCGAGGTGTCCCCCCGGGTCTGAAGCGCCTGCGCTCCGTAAGCGCTACTGCCCGCTGCCGACCAGGCGCTCGATCTCGTCTGGCGCTTTCGGCGCCTTTGCTGACAACGACTCGAGTCCCTTCGGCGTCATCAGGAACGTATCCTCGATCCGGATGCCCATGTCGCGAAAACGTTCGACCGCCGGACGAATGGCGTTGGCGAACGACGCCTGCGCGGGATCGGCGGCCAGCCGCTCGAGCGTGTCCGGTCGCACGTAGATGCCCGGCTCGATCGTGAACGCCACGCCGGGTTCCAGCACGCCAAGCGACTCGTGAACGTCCATGCCGATGCCGTGGTATGGACTGTGGGGAAACCAGAGATCGATCTGCGCGCTGCGGCCCGTAGCCGCCTGCGGATCGGTGACCAACCCGACGCGCAACAGGCCCCGCCCCACGACTTCTCGAACGGCGCGGTTGACGTCGTCTATCGATCCGCCCGGGCGCGCCGCCGCGGCGCCCGCGTCGAGCGCACCAAGGACGATGTCGTACAGCGCGCGCTGATCGGCGGTGAATCGGCCGTTGACGGGCCACGTCCGGGTGATGTCGGCCGTGAGTCCCTGAAAGTTGGCGCCCGCGTCGACGAGCAGCAGTTCGCCGTCGGCCATCTGCCGCGTCGACTTGATGTAGTGGAGGGTCGTCGCGTTCGGACCGCTGCCGACAATCGACGGATAGGCCCACGACATCGCGCCGCTCTTCAGGAACCAGTGTTCGATGGCGGCCTCGACCTCGTACTCCCAGCCGCCCGGCCGCGTGGCGCGCATGCCCTCGATGTGCGCCTCGGCAGAGATTTCGGAAGCGCGACGCATCACGCGCTGTTCGTAGGGCGTCTTCACGCGCCGCTGGCGTTCGATGACACCGGCGGCTGCGGCGACCGTTGTGTCGGGCCGACGTGCCGCCACGTCCGTTGCCCACGCAATCTGCCGGTTCGCCGCTGGCTCGTTCGACACGCGCGCCGGATCGTGGAGAAGAACGATCCTGAACGCACCAGCGCGTGGCGCGGCGGCGCGACCAGCGGCCTCCGGGCCAGATGCGTCGGTCAACGGTGCGTTCGAGGAATCAGTCAGCCCTCGGAAGAACGCATCGAGTGCTTCGGTGGCCTTCTGTGGAAACACGCGCTCGATGCCCGTGCGGCGGGTCGCCTCCGCGGGCGATGGAATCGAGCCGTTCCAGAGCTCGGAAAACGCGTCGCGCGCGCGCACGAACAGGAACTCGCGAGGTCCATCCGCTCCCGGCACGAGCACGAGGGTCGCATCGCGTTCGTCGAGACCGGTCAGATAGAGAAGGTTGCTCTCCTGCCGATACTCGTAGTCCGTGTCGGTCGAGTAGACGCGTGGCGGTGCGCTCCACAGGACAAGCGCCGCTCCGGGTCCGATTGTCTGCATCAGTGCCGCACGGCGCGCCTGCAGATCGGCCACGTACTCGACGGCGCCGCCGTACGGTGCAAGTTGCGCCGACAGGAGCGCCGTGGCCGGAACCAGCAGGACAACAGCGAGGAGGGCCGATCGAAGTCGAGTCATCACCGGATGGGATCCGGCTTCAGATTATCCGATCGCTGGCGCGTCTGGACGGACAGACGGCAGGCGAATCTCGAACCGGGCGCCCCCCCCCGGCACGTTCGACGCGGTGATCGTGCCCTGGTGACGATGAACGATCGCCTGGACAATCGAGAGTCCGAGTCCACTGCCGGATGGGACTTCGGTCCCCGTCCTCGACTCGTCGACCTTGTAGAAGCGATCGAACACACGCTCGAGGTGCTCGCCGGGAATACCAGGACCTGTGTCCTCGACCGTCAGCACGCAGGTGTCGTCTTCGACCGCCGCCGACACCTTCACCTGGCCGCCGGATGGCGTATGACGAATCGCGTTGGCCACCAGGTTCTGCAGCGCCTGCTCGAGACGATACGGATCGCCGCGGAGCCGTCCGCTCTCCACACTGCCGCTCGTGACCAGACTCACGCCGCGATCGCGAAGTCCATGCTCGTGCCGATGCCGAAGACGTTCGAACAGCTGCGGCACCAGCACGTCTTCGTTGCGGAAGCTTCCGCCACCGCCGTCGAATCTGGCCAGTTCGAGCAGGTCACCGATAATCTGCTCCAGCCGCTCTGACTCGTCGTTGACGATCCCCAGATATCGCTGGCGCGCAGCGTCGTCGAGTTTGAGACCGGTCATCTGCAGCGTTTCGACATAGCCGCGGATGGCGGCCAACGGCGTCATCAGTTCGTGCGAAACATCGGCCAGCAACTGACGCCTGGTGCGGTCGGCGGTTTCGAGGGCGGTGGTCCGCTGCTCGAGCTGTCCGGCCATCTCGTTGAACGCACGCGACAACGACGTCACCTCATCGCCCCCGGTTTCCGGCGCGCGCACGCCGGTTTCGCCGGCGCCGATGGCGCGCGCCGCGTCCTGAAGCTGGCTCAATCGCTGACGCGTGGGTCTGAAGATGACGAGCGCCGCGACGGCCGTGCCGACCACCAGCAACCCGAGGGCAATCGCCGCGAGGATCGGGCCGAGCGCGCGCAGCGTCACCGACATGGGCGGCGCTTCGCGCGGCACCGCCACCATGCCGATGACGACGCCGTCGTGCAGTACGCGCGCGTATTCAGTACCGCCGGGAACACCGTCACCGCCGCCCCTGAAAAACCCGCCGCCGCGACCGAAGAACCGGCCCGGGCCGCTGTCGAACGACGCATCCGGGTCCTTGGGCGCGTCCGGAGGCCGCGCGCCCGGACCGCCACGGGAACCGTCGCTGTGACCGCGACCTCCACGCCCGCCGCGTCCGTGATCGTCGTACGGCTCCTCGCCGCGCTCCACCAGCAGCCGGGACCTCGCCGATCGCACGAGTTGCGGCGGTGGCGGCGTCCGTTCACTGACGACAAAACGGCCGTCGGCCAGGACGACCGCATAACTCCGGTACGGGCTGGAGTAGTTGCGAATGACGTGCGCGCGCAGATCGACGCCGGGCTGTTCCACCAGCAGGGCGCCAACGTCACTCGCCAGCGCCGAGGCGAACAGCGCCGGCGATCGCGTCGGGAACATGTCGTTCATCTGCCCCGACATCCACAGGAACACCGCGCCCTGCACGGCCAGCAGCGTCGCGACCACCGTCACGAAACCGAAGGCGATGCGCCAGTACAGGCTGCGGTACCAGAGGACTTCAGGCATCGGCGAATTTGTACCCGGTTCCCCAGACCGTCAGGATGAGCTGGGGATCGCGGGTATCGGCCTCAATCTTCTGACGAAGACGCTTGATGAGCGTGTCGACGCTGCGCTCGGTGACGTGCGTGTCGTTGGTCCAGACCTGCTCGAGGAGCATCTCGCGCGTGAACACGATGCCCGGGCGTGACGCCAGCAGATACAGGACGTCGAACTCGTGCGGCGTCAGTTCGATGACATTCGCGCCGATGATCGCCTGACGACGCGCCGGATCGAGTTTGAGGGGCCCCGCAACCACGGGGGCGTCGGTCCGCCCCTGCACTGACAGCCGTGAGGCGCGCGGACGCCGCAGCAGCGCGCGCGCGCGCGCCACCAGTTCCCTGACGCCAAAGGGCTTCGTCAGGTAGTCGTCGGCGCCGCTCTCGAGACCGAGCACTTTGTCAGATTCCTCGCGGCGCGCCGTCAACATCAGGATCGGGACGTCGCCGTTGACGCGCTGGCGTCGAACGGCCCGGCAGACCGTCATGCCGTCGACCTTCGGCAGCATCAGATCGAGGATGACCAGGTCGAACGGCTCGGCCTCGAGAATCCGGATGGCGTCATCCCCGCTGGCCGACTCGACGACCTGGAGCCCCTCGAGCTGCAGGTGCAGCGCCACGAGCTCACGGATGTGGGGCTCGTCCTCGACGACCAGCGCCTTCCTCAGCCGCCCGGCGGTGTCCTCGGCGTCGATCGCTGTTGTCATCGAGTGCCTGCTCCTCTATTGAAAATCGCCGGCGCCCCGACGTTGTGACGAAACGGTGGCAAAGCCGTGAAGAGAGCGTGATTCGGGCTGCACCGCACGTTCCGGCCAGAACGCGGTGGAAATCCTTGCCGTATTCTCTTCACGTAACGGCCATGTTACAAGGAACCCATTCTCGCGAAACCCGTGATGGCGCCAGGGAAGTGAAGTTCCTGGCCACAACCGACCACGCCGCTCGTGTGCTCGACTGGGCCGGCTCCCGCCTCGAGGCGGACCCGAACGGCGGAGGGCCGTCCGGCGGCGAGTACCGGACCACGACCATCTACTTCGACACGAACGACCGCGCGGTCTACGAACGCCGCGGCTCGTACGGCCGGAGCAAGTACCGGATCCGCCGCTATGGGACGTCGGACGTCGCCTTCCTCGAACGCAAGCTGCGGACGAACCGCCTGCTGAGCAAGCGGCGCACGGCCATCAGCGTCCTGGACCTGCCGGATCTGACGGCGGCGTCAGAGGATGCGCCGGCCCGGTGGTTTGTCGACCGCATCGCCACACGTCAGCTGCTTCCGATCAGTCAGGTCAGTTATCGACGTCACGCGCTGGTCGGCACGGGGCTGTACGGTCCGATGCGCCTGACCTTCGATGACGACATCCGCGCGCAGGTCAATGGCACGACCATCTTCGCGCCTGATGGCGGCACGCCGATTCTGCATGGGCATGTCATCATCGAGATGAAGTTCTGTATCGACACGCCCGGCATCATGAAGGAGCTCGTCGAGCGCTTCGCGCTGTCGCCGGTCCCGATGTCCAAGTATCGGACGTCGATCGATGCGTTGATGGCGCAGCTGCCCGCTGCGACAGGGGCGGGCCATGCCACGAGGCCGCCTCTGGTGGCCCCCGGGCCGAGCGGACTGGCGGGACTGGCTGGTGCCTGAGTTCCTCACCGCGCCGTTCGTTCAGACGTCGGCCATCTCGCCGGTCGATGTCTTCGCCCGCCTGGTCGTCGCCGTGTTGCTCGGCGGCGTCGTCGCATGGGTCTATCGGCGGACGCGCGCGGAACACATCTCGACGTTTCCAGCCACGCTCGTGCTGCTCGCCGTGCTGATTGCCATGGTGACGCAGGTGATTGGCGACAGCGTCGCGCGGGCCTTCAGCCTGGTGGGGGCCCTGTCGATCGTGCGTTTCCGTACGGTCGTGCGCGACACGCAGGACACCGCGTTCGTGATCTTCGCGGTCGTGGTCGGCATGGCGTGCGGAGCGAGCGATCCGCGGGTGGCCCTCATCGGCCTTGTCGTCGTGAGCGCGGCGGCGTTCGTCATGCGGCCGAAGACGAAGCACGCAGGCGACTCGTTCGTGCTCGAACTGCGTGTCGCGAGCGGAATCGACCTCGATGACGTCATCGGCGGCCTGCTCGACACGTTCGTCAGCGACCGCCGGCTCGTCTCACTCGGCACGGCGCGCCAGGGCATCGCACTCGAGGCGTCGTATGCCGTGAAGCTTCGCCAGGGTCAGCGCCCCGACGACCTGGTGAAGGCGCTCAACCGCATCGACGGGGTGCAGAACGTGCTGCTGTCGACACGTTCGCTCGACGAACCTCAGGCGTGATCCAAGGAGCAAGTGCCATGAATCATCATCGAACCATCGCGCTCGTCGTGGCCGCGCTGGCCGCTGGCGTTGCTGCCGGTCTCTCGGCCGAGCAGTTCCCGTTTCCAGGTGGTCCCGGCGGTCCGGGCGCGCGCGAGGATCTCGCGGTCGTCAAGGAATTCGACAAGGACGGCAACGGGTGGCTGAACGCCGAGGAACGCAAGGCGGCTCGCGAGTTCGTCGCATCACGCGCGGCATCGGGCCGCGGTGGATTCGGCGGACGCGGCCGGGGAGGTTTCGGACGCGGCGGCATGGCTCCCGGGTCGCCGGGCCCGCGTGTCGACGTCGCCAGCGTGAACGCAGTTCCGGCGTCGGTGCCGTTCTACGCGCCCGATACTGTCCGCACGCTCTTCTTCGAGTTCGAGAACGCCGATTGGGAACAGGAGCTCGCGGTCTTCAAAGACACCGACGTCGAGGTCCCGGCGACGATGACCGTCGATGGACGCCGGTATGACAACGTCGGCATGAGCTTCCGCGGCAACAGCTCGTTCATGATGGTGCCGGAAGGGCTCAAGCGGTCGTTCAACGTCTCGGTGGACTTCGTCAACGACGGGCAGAACGTGCAGGGCTTCCGCACGCTGAACCTGCTCAACGGCATGAACGACGCCACCATGATGCGCGGTGCGCTCTTCCAGGAAATCGCCGGCCACTATCTGCCGGCCGCACGCGCCAACTTCGTGCGCGTCGTCATCAACGGTGAGTCCTGGGGTATCTATACGAACCTGGAACAGATCAATCGCGACTTCGTCGCCGACCGGTTCAAAGGTGAAAACGGCGTGCGGTGGAAGGTGCCCGGCAACCCGGGCAGCCGTGCGGGCCTCGAGTACACGGGTGACGATCCCGAACCCTACAAACGGCTCTTCGAGATCAAGAACAAGGACAACCGGCGTTCGTGGGAAGCGCTGGTCAACCTGACGAAGATTCTCAACACGACGCCGCTCGAGCAGCTCGAAGCCGCGCTCGCACCGGTGCTCGATGTCGACGAAGCGCTGAAATTCCTGGCGCTCGACAACGTCCTGGTCAACAGCGACGGCTACTGGACGCGCGGCAGCGACTACTACCTGTACCTGGACGAGTCCGGACGGTTCCACGTCATCCCCGGCGACACCAACGAGACGTTCTCGAGCGGCGGTGGTGGTGGAGGCCGGGGTGGCGGCGGTCGAGGCGGATTCGGCATGATGGGCGGCGGCGGTACCGATCTCGACCTGCTCGTTGGCCTCAACGACACGACCAAGCCGCTCCGCTCGAGGCTGCTGGCCGTGCCGGCTTTGCGCGAAAAATACCTGGCCTACTGCCGGGACATCGCCCGGACGTGGCTCGATTGGGAAAAGCTTGGGGCGATCGCGCGCCAGTACCATGAGTTGATCGGGCCGTACGTCGACGCGGACACGCGCAAGCTCGTGTCGAACGAGCAGTTCCAGGCCAGTCTCGGTCCGCTTCGGACGTTCGTCGAGGCGCGGCGACAGTACGTGCTGAACTACGCGCAGCAGTGACACGTGCGGCGGCGCCGCACGCTCCGCGTCCCGTCGAGGACGCGGAAACGGAAGGGTTCCCATGAAGGTACGGTGGTTCCTCGGAAGCCTGACCATCTCGACGGCGCTGGTGCAGCTGGCGAGCGCCGCGCCGCAGCGGGCGTCGCAGGTGCTGTCCGGTTCGCCGCTCGAAAGCCATGTCCTCGCGCGAACGACGACGCTGCGGGCGGGACAGTTCGGCGGGTTCGGCGGCGGCCAGGAGGATGTCCCGCTCACGGCGCAGTTCGACGCGGACGGCAACGGACGCCTCGACAGCACCGAACGCCGCGCCGCGCGCCAGCATGCCGAAACCATGGGCCTGAATCGCGGAAGGGGCCGCCGCGGCGGCGTGCCCGTCTCGACGTCGCCGGGCGCGAGCGTGACGCCGGCGTCGGTCCGCCCCTTCCCGTCCACTCCCTTCTTCGATGCGCGTACCGTGCGCACGCTGTTCCTCCAGTTCGAGAACGACGAGTGGGAAGCCGAACTGATGGCCTTCAAGCCGACCGATGTCGAGGTGCCCGCCACGCTCGCGGTCGACGGCCGGACGTATGGAGACGTCGGCATTCAGTTCCGCGGGAACTCGTCGTTCTCGGGTGTCCCCGTCGGTTTGAAACACTCGATCAGCGTCAATGTCGACTGGATTCACGGCAGGCAGCACGTGTACGGCTACAACAACCTGATGCTGCTCAACGCGCACGAGGATCCGTCGTTGCTGCGCACCGTGCTCTTCATGCAGATCGCCCGGTCGTATATCCCGGCTCCGCAGGCCAACTTCGTGCGCGTGGTCATCAACGGCGAAGACTGGGGCGTGTACGTCAATCAGCAGCACTTCAACAAGGCGCTGTTGGACGACGCCTTCGGTACCGATGGCGGTACGCGCTGGAAGGTCCCGGGGAGTCCGGGTCGAGGCTCAGGCGGACTCGTCTATCTGGGAGACGACCCGGCGGCGTATCGACGAGCGTTCGAGATCAAGTCGAGCGACCGCCTCGAGGCCTGGGCGGCGCTCGTCCGGCTCACGCGCGTGCTGAACCAGACGCCGCCGGCGGCGCTCGAGCAGGCGATCTCGCCGCTGCTCGATGTCGACGCCACGCTGCGTTTTCTCGCGCTGGACAACGCGCTGGC
Organism: uncultured Solibacteraceae bacterium; assembly: GCA_964627115.1. GTDB lineage: Bacteria > Acidobacteriota > Vicinamibacteria > Vicinamibacterales > SCN-69-37 > SCN-69-37. The sequence goes on from CAZVHY010000040.1 coordinate 19,864, forward strand.
CAACAGCGACGGCTACTGGACGCGCGCGAGCGACTACAGCCTGTATCTCCACCCCGATGGACGGTTCCGGCTGCTGCCCTACGACGTCAACTCGACGTTTCCGCGCGGCGGCGGTTTCGGCCGCGGCGGACGAGGCGGCTCGCCGGACCTCGATCCGATGCACGCCGTCAACGACCCGTCGAAGCCGTTGATCTCGAAACTGCTGGCCGTGCCATCCTTGCGCGCAAAATATCTCGCCTACGTCCGCGACATCGCCGAGACCTGGCTCGACTGGAACCGGCTTGGACCGATCGTCGAGGCGCACCACGCGCTCATCGCTCCTCTCGTCGAAATCGATCAGAAAAAGCTGGCGTCGTATGGCGAGTTCGAACGAAGCGTTGCGGAGTTGAAGACCTTCGCCGATCGGCGTCGCGCCGTGCTGCTCGCGGCTACCGATTCCGCGTCGACGCCGTAACCGCACGCCCGAGGTGCGAGAGCGCCACGGCCGCGGCGACGTGCACGTTGATGGAATCGGCGGCCGGCCGCATGGGAATCCACACCTTGACGTCGGCCGCTCTCAGGGCGTCGGAGCGGAGGCCGGTGCCTTCGTTGCCCAGAAGCCACGCGACCGGCGTGTAGACGTCCGTGCGCGCCGCGAAATCGGCAACGGATTCCGCGGCGCTGTCCGGCGACAATGCGACCACGCAGAATCCGCGAGCGCGCAGCGTCGCCGCGGCGTCGGTGACGCGCCCGAAGCGCCCATACGGCACACGAAATACCGCCCCCATGGACGTGCGGATCGCCTTCCGATAGAGCGGATCGGCGCACGTCTCTCCGAGCAGGACCGCGTCACCGCCGAGCGCCAGGCTCGATCGGAAGATACTTCCCACGTTGTCGGGGTCGGCAACACCGTCGAGCATCACCACGGTCCGCGTCTCGTCGCCGAGTACGTCGTCGACTCGAGGCGCTTCGCCGCGAATTCCCAGCGCGAGACACCCGCGATGGACGCGGAAACCGGCGATTCTTTCGAGCAGCGCGGCATCGGCGACATACACAGGCGTCTGGTCCGGCAGCCCATTGAGCCACATCGCGCCTTCGAGGCGAACTGGTGTCAGTAGCACGGACTCGACCGGATAGCGCGACGAGCTCACGAGTTGTTCGATGACCTGGGCACTTTCGGCAACGAATCGCCCGGTACGCGATGCCCGCTCGCGGTCACGCACGTCGCGGTAGCCGTCGAGACGGGGGTCACCGGGGTCGCTGACGGGGATGACTCTCGGCACTGACGCTCCTGGCCCGGTCGACGACGCGAGTCTCGCTGAAGCGACATCCGACGCGCCGTGGCAAGCAGGCAAAAAGAAAAAGGCCCGTCAGGCATGGAACCTGACGGGCCTCTGGTGAATAATCCCGGCGGCGACCTACTCTCCCACACAGTTACCCATGCAGTACCATCGGCGGTAGCAGGCTTAACTTCCGTGTTCGGAATGGGAACGGGTGTGACCCTGCTCCTATGACCACCGGGAAACACGACCGGGCTGCTACACCCGGGGGCGGCGCATTTGGCGCCTGCCCGATTCAACGTGTGGCGGCGGAACATACGCCCGCCGGCACCTGCGTTCAGCGGCGCGATACGCGCTGCGTCACGCAAAATCATGACAACTGAATATCCTGCAAACGGTAGTTTCGTCTCACCACGTCACATCAGCGTTCGCGATGTGTGCCGGGTTGCATATCCCGGCGGGAAAGAATCAATGGTCAAGCCTCACGGCAGATTAGTATCGGTCAGCTTCACGCCTCACAGCGTGTCCACACCCGACCTATCAACCTGGTCATCTTCCAGGTGCCTTCAGGGGTATCGCTACCCAGGGAGATCTCATCTCGTGGAGGGTTTCACGCTTAGATGCTTTCAGCGTTTCT
>CAZVHY010000041.1:0-1693 GCA_964627115.1 uncultured Solibacteraceae bacterium
TCGTACCCGAGCAGATAATACGAGCTGCTCTCGAGGAACACGTGCGGCACGATCTCCTGCGGCGCATTCGTGTTGGCGATCATGCGGCCGCCCGTGGCATCCGCGTACAACGCGAAATCGAAGGACGGTCGCGCTTCGACCTCCAGACCGTGCGGATCGAAATGATGGACCGTGACGTTCGCGCGCTGCATCGCGGCAATCGCCTCTCGAACCGGATCGCCTTCGGCGAGCAACTCGAGCGGATCCGAGTCGCCATATCGTCCTGGTCCGATCAGGATCACGGTCTTGCGCATGCCGGGCCACGCGAGGAAGATGTTGGCCGCGTTGTGCAGCGCCTGCATGACACAGTCCCTCAGGCACGCGCCCGGCCGGCCGCGCCCCGCCATCGACGGCATGGTCAACCCGCTGCCCGGCGTGCTGGCGGACATCCGACTGTCCGGTTGCGGCGCCATCCCGGACGGCATGAATCGATCGATAGCCGCACGCAGACGTCCACGATCGACCGTGAATTCCTGCCCCAGGCGGCGATTGACAACGTAGACGACGGCGGCAAGATCGGCAGGGCCCAGTTGATCGACCGCAGCCATCGCCGTGGCCTTTGCCGTGCGCGTCGCGGCGGTGCCCCACCGCGTATTGAAGTCGTCCATCACGATGACGACCGCGCGGCGCGTGCCGGGCCGATTACCCACGACATCGGGCCCGACGTCGCGCACCCAGGCAGCCTTGCCTGGCGTCGGCGCCGGCACATCGATCTCGGTGAAGGCGGTCACCGGCTGCACGACACCGTTTTCGAAGACAGTGAAGTCGTCAGCGGTTAACCCGCGCACCGGCCGCCGCGCCCCGTCGAGCACCGAGACGTCGATCTGAACCAGGTCCGTACGCGCGCCGAACGTCGGTGCCTGACTGGCCGGCCCCTGTGCCGCAAGGACCGCGGCGCCAACCAACGGCACGATCGCAGCAACGCGAAGTCGCATCGTCATTCAACAGCCCATTCGCGACCGCACCTCCGCCCCCTGGCACCTTCGCTCCTCCGCACCCTGGCACCTTCGCACCCTGGCACCTATCTCCCCTTCTTCCCCGTCCTCACCTTCGTCTCGACTTCGCGGATGACCGCGGCCGGGAGCCTGTCGCGATAGCGATCGAGAAACGCCGCGACCGCGGTGGGATCGTGTGGCGCGAGCGATCGCAGCGCCCAGGAGAGCGCCTTGCCGATCATCGGGGTGACGTCGCGCGTGACGGCGCGGCAGACGATCAGCGTCCGTCGCGTGTCACCTTTGCCGCCGCGCGAGGCAAGGTTCAACGCCACCGCGGACACGAGCGCCGTACGGCGCCACCAGGGATCGACCGATCGCGCCCAGCCGAGCAGATCCGCATCGGTCAGGTAGCCAAGTCTCCACGCAGGCCCGGTAATCGACGTCGCAAACGCGTCGACCGATGCCCAGTTGTCGTTGCCGCGCCCGAGCCGCTCGGCCATCACGCGATCGACGAGCGCCAGTACGTCCGGACGACGCGCGATCAGTTCGTAGCCGACCTGTCGCGCCTCGATGGCCCCGCGCTTCGTCGTCGCGAGCGCGAGACGCAGCACGGCCGGGGGCGACTGATCCGCCGTGGCCGCCGCGAGCTCACGAACCACGCGGCGAATGGCCGGAACAGGGACGCCCAGCCACGAGAGTTGTGTCGGCGCATAACCGGC
>CAZVHY010000041.1:1793-3435 GCA_964627115.1 uncultured Solibacteraceae bacterium
CCGGTCGCCCGCCTTCAGCCCGCCTGGACCGGTTGCGCGGCAACGCCATGGGTGGAATCGGCCGCGCGCATCAGCTCGAGTTGCACGGCGTCGACGAGCGCCCGCCAGCTCGCCTCGATGACGTTGTCGGACACGCCGACCGTGGCAAACGTCCGGTGGTCGTTCGCCCACTCGATCAGCACGCGCACTTTCGCGGCCGTGCCCTTGTAGGAATCGAGCACACGGACCTTGTAGTCCACCAGTTCGATGTCGCCGACGACGGGGTACACGGGCGCGAGTGCGCGGCACAGGCACTCGTGCAGCGCGTTGAACGGACCGTGGCCGTCGGCCGTGGCCGAGATCGGCCCGCGATCGGCGCGCAGCGACACGGTGGCCGTGGCACGCGGGCCGTCGGTGCCGCTCGATCGCATCGTCACTTCGTAGTCGGCCACGTCGAAGAACCGCACGTCGGGCGCGACGGCCTGACGGACGATCAACTCGAACGAGCCCTCGGCAGACTCGAACTCGTAGCCTTCGTACTCGAGCTGTTTCACGCGCTCGAGCAGATCGCGGCGCGCGCCGGCGTCGAGGCGCGTGGCCAGGCCCTGTTGTTCGAGCTTGTAGAGAATGTTGCCGCGGCCCGACAGATCGCTCACGAGCACGCGCTGGCGATTGCCGACCAGCTCGGGCTGGATGTGCTCGTACGTGGCCGCGTCCTTGAGCACGGCCGCCACGTGAATGCCGCCCTTGTGCGCGAACGCGCTCTTGCCGACGAACGGCTGATCGTTGCGCAACGGAAGATTCGCGAGGTCTGCGATGTACGCGCAGAGCGACGCGAGCTGCTTCAGGCGATCGCGTCCCACGGTCTCGTGATCGAGCTTCAGCTCGAGGTTCGCCATGACGGACGCGAGATTCGCGTTGCCGCAGCGCTCGCCGTACCCGTTCAGGCACCCCTGCACGTGCGTGGCCCCAGCGTCGATGGCCGCCAGCGCATTCGCCACCGCGACGTCCGAATCGTTGTGCGGGTGGATGCCGATGACCGCACGGTCGAACCGGCGGCGCACCGTGGCGACAATGTCCTTCAGCCGGCCGGTCTGCGTGCCGCCGTTCGTATCGCAGAGACACAGCACGTCGGCACCGGCCGTGTGCGCGGCTTCGAGTGTCTGCAGCGCGTATTCGGGATTCGCGATGTACCCGTCGAAGAAGTGCTCGGCGTCGTAGACGACCTCGCGTCCCTTGCCCTTCAGGTACGCGACGGTCTCAGCAATGAGGACGAGGTTCTCCTCGAGACTGATGCCGAGTGCGCGCGTGACGTGAAAGTCCCACGTCTTGCCGAAAATGGCCACGGCCGGCGTGTCGGCCTCGACCAGCGCCGCAACACTCGGATCCTCGTCGACGCGGTGACGCGCCAGTCGTGTCGCGCCGAATGCGGTGAGCTTCGAGTGCCGGAGCGTCAGCCCCTTCGCCCGGGCGAAGAATTCGCGGTCCTTGGGGTTCGACCCCGGCCAACCGCCCTCGATGTAGTCGATGCCGAACTCATCGAGCTTCTGCGCAATCAGCAGCTTGTCGTCGACCGAGTAGGAAACGGCCTCGCCCTGGGTGCCGTCGCGGAGCGTGGTGTCGAAGGTCGCGATCTTCATGACAGGGGGGACATTGTACCGCG
>CAZVHY010000041.1:3535-20754 GCA_964627115.1 uncultured Solibacteraceae bacterium
GAACGCTATCCGTATCGTGCTTCCCCGCCTCTCGCCCGGCACGAACGAGGCGCTGCCGCCCGATTGCTGCGCAACGCTGCGTGCCACGAGAGCGCCCATGGTGGCCATCCAGCCGCCGGGCCGTTCGGACCAGGTGGCGTCGAACAACCGCAGCGCGGCGGTCGGCGGCACCGACACGAGATCCTGTGTCACCTCCACCGATCGCAGATCGTGCCCGGCCGCGTCGAACGTGACACGTATCGCCGCGCCCTCGGCTTCGTCCATCAGGCCGAGCGTGGCCACCACGGCCCCGGTGACACCGGCCATCACGAGCGGCGCGTCAACGGCCACCATCGCATTGCCGTCCGACGCGTGGAGTTCGAGCGTCACGGCGGCCAGCCGGCACTCGGGCGTCAGCCCCTGCCGCAACTGTTCGACGATCGATCCGAGCGGCGTCGGTTTCACCGTTCCGCGATGACGTCCGTCGACAATCGTCGACGCCTTGAGCAGCCACGACGCGCGCCAGGTCTGCGCGCGCACGAGCTCGAGGCCGATCCGGCGCGCCAGCGGCGACGTCTCGCCGGCCAGCATCGTGGCGGCCGACGCAATGGTCGCGAGTTCGTCGCTCACCTGCCCCATCACGCGATCGCTCCGGCGATCGCGGCCGGCAGCCGCGCCGGCGCCGGTCGTCTCACCATGTGCGTGCGGCGCGTCGGCACGCTCTGCCCGCTCGCGCCGGCTCGCGAGCTGTTCCACATAGTGCGCGTCTGCGCGCATGCGATATGTCGAGGGAAGACCTTCACGTTCGGGACGGGATGCCGACGGATCCTGCGGAGCGTCGCGATGTTCGGACGAGAACCGCTCGGGGGTACTGCGCCTTCCGAGGGAGAGATCGGAAGTCTCGATGTCTGACACGGTGGAACCTCCACACACGACGACGAACGACGAACGAGCCGTCGCATCGTAACAAATGCCGGCGCATCATGCACTTACGATCGCGCGTCGTACGCTTTTGTCTGCCTCAGGGTTGACGTCGGTCGCGGCAGCGGCGAAGATCCTGCCCCGCAATGCTCCCGTTACCCGACCTCACGCCGCTGCAGTGGGTCCTCGTCGTCATCGGCGCCACGGGCATCGGCATCTCGAAGGCGGGATTCGCGGGCGTCGGCTTCGTGCACCTCGTCATCTTCGCGTTCGTCTTCGGTCCGCGCGAATCGACGGGCCTGATCCTGCCGATGCTCGTCTTCGGCGACATCCTCGCGGTGGTCGCGTTCCGCCAGCACGCGCGGTGGGACTACATGCGGCACATGCTGCCACCCGCGTGTCTCGGTGTCATCACCGGCGCGCTCCTCATGTGGCAGGTCACCGACGACAGCCTCTTCCGTCCCTTGATGGGCTGGATCCTCGTCGCCCTGACGACCATGCAGCTCCTTCACATGTGGAAGCCCAATCTCTTCGCCGGCGCGCCACACTCGAAGCCGTTCGCCTGGTCCATGGGGCTGCTGGCCGGCTGGACGACCATGCTGGCCAACGGCGCCGGCCCCATCATCACGCTGTTCACGCTCGCCGTCGGGCTGCCGAAGTTCGAGCTCGTCGGCACGGGCGCGTGGTTCTTCCTCATCATGAACACGTTCAAGCTGCCGTTCAGCTACAGCCTGGGCCTGATCGGCGGCTCCTCGCTCGCGCTCAACCTCGTCCTCATCCCGCCCATCGTCGTCGGCATCGCCATCGGTCGATGGCTGACGCACTCGGTTCCGCAGGGTCTCTTCAACGCGCTGCTGCTCGTGCTGACGGCCGTCGCGGCGTTGAGGTTGATTGGGGTGTTGTAGGACGGCTGGGAGGCTGCAGGCTGGGAGGCGGGAAGGCGACGGGACGACGACAGGCGATGAGGCGGACGGAGACGGCCGTAGGGGCGGACCTTGTATCCGCCCACGCCGCCAGGGCCGACACAAGGTCGGCCCCTACGGGCTCGTTCATCCTCTTCGCCAGATCGCGAGCATCGCGACGAACCCGCACGCCAGCAGACCGGTGACCGCGAAGGCGCCGGCTGAGGCGGCTGCGGGGAACAGATGGAGCGACAGCGCGCCGACCGCGGGGCCGGCGAAAATGCCGAGCCCGACGCCGGCTTCGTGCAGGCCGCCGTGTTCGGCCTTGGTGTCGCTGAGGTCCATCGAGTAGAACAGCGACGAATAGTAGGCCACGCCCGCGGCGGCGCCGAAGACCACCTGGCCAATCACGAGCAGCGTCAGATTGCCGGCGAGCAGCATCGCCAGGAAACTCACCATCAGCAGGATGTAGCCGCCGGCGAGGAAGCGGAAGCGGTAGTGCCACGCCGTCCACTGCCAGAGCACTGCGAACGACACGAGTCGCGCGAAGAACCAGATCGAACAGAACAGGCCGACCTCGGTGGGCGACAACCCGAGGGATGCCGCCAGACCGGGCATGACGGCCAGCAGCGTATAGATCGCCATGTAGGCGAGCGGGTTCGCCAGCCAGGCGAGCCGCAGGAACGTCGGACCGCGCGGCGGACGCGTTCGACCGTCGATCGAGGACGCGACCGGCGTGTCGATCGCGGCGGCCGCAACCGGCGGCGCCAGCATCGCCGTTGTCCCGCGCGTCATGATCAGCAGCGCCACGAGCTCGAACACGGAGATCGCCGCTGGAATGCCGAAGATCATCCACGCGCCGAGCCAGTCGTAGAGCGGACCACCGGTGAAGTACGCCAGTGCGGCCGAGCCGGACCACGTGAGGTTGTAGAGGCCCACGACGTGCGGCACGCGCTCGGGCGGTTCACCGGCAATGGCCATCGCCTCGAGCGCCGGCCAGATGAACAGCAGCGCCACGGTGTACACGGCGACGAGCACCATCAGCCCCGCAGCCGATGACACCAGCGCGCCGGCCCCGATGCTGAGCGCGACACCACCGAAACCGATCGTCAGGCTCGTCACGTTGCCGTACCGCTCGGCAAACCGGCCGCCCTGCCATGCGGCCACGACGTAGATGCCGCCGTGCAGCGCAGCCACGGCCAGGTTCGCGCGATTGTCGAACCCGAAGCGATCGCGCAGCAGGAAGAACAGATAGCTGAAGTAGTGGAAGGTCGCGATGGTGGTCAGCGACGTGGCGGCGAACACGCCGGTCTTGAGGGCACGGGAGGACATGACGGCTCAGGCCGCGTCAGCCGACACGGCAGCCGACGATGGTAGCGCAGTCGGGCGCGATGCCCGATAATCTGGCGCCTGTGGCCAACGATCCGGACTTCATGCAGTCGCTCGCGCGTGGCCTGGCCGTCATGCGCGCCCTGGCCCGGCACGGCGTGCAGACGACGAGCGACGTGGCGCGACACACAGGTCTGTCGCGCGCCGCCGCGGGCCGCTGCCTGCACACGCTCGTCGTCACGGGCTACGCCACCGACACGGGCAGCGGATTCCAGCTGGCCCCCACCGTCGTCTCGCTGGCCTCGCCGTTTCTCACCTCGGCGTCGCACGTGCTCGGACCGGCGACGCTGGCGGCCACGGCGCAGCCGATTCTCGACCGGCTCGCCCACGAGCTTCACGAATCGTCGTCGCTTGCCGTGCTCGACAGCGACGACATCGTCTATCTGGCCCGCGCGGCCGCGCGACGGATTCTCTCGATCGAGCTCGCGGTTGGCAGCCGCCTGCCCGCGGTGGTGACGTCGATGGGACGCGTGCTGCTCGCGTCGCTCGACGATGGCCCGCGTGTGCAGACGCTCGAACGAGTGACGCTCGAGGTGCACACACCCAGAACGATCGTCGACCGAGACGAACTTCGCGCGGAGCTCGACCGCGTGCGAGCGCAGGGGTTCGCGATTGTCGATCAGGAACTGGAGCTTGGGCTGCGCTCCATTGCCGTGCCCGTACGTCGCCCCGACGGCGTCGTGATCGCGGCCATCAACACCGGCGTTCACGTCGCACGCGCCGACACCGCCGCCCTGCGCCGCGAATTCCTGCCCGCGCTGCAACAGGCCTCGGCGGCGATCACGGAGGCGTTGGGCTAGACAGGCAGCACGGCCGCAGGCGGCGCGGCGGCGATCGGAGGTCAGGTGGCCTTCCCCCCGGGCTTCCACGCTTTCACGCTCCCAGCCTTTACCTCATCGCCCTTTCCAGGAAATCGATGACGGTCTGCCACGTCGGTGTGAACGGCGTGGGGTTGACGACACGACAGCCGTCGGCGCTCGTGGTGCGGATGGTGGCAGCAGCACGCGTGGCGTCGTTGGTCAGGAAGGCGTTCCACGGTCCATGTCCGGCGGTCGGCAGACTGATGAAGACCGACTCGTGACACGCTTTGTTGAGCGCCATGTAGAGCTGCTCGCCCTGGTGGTGCGGCACGAGTGGATCGGATCCACCGTGGAGAATCATGAGGGGCGGATCGGCGGCGCTGATGTAACGCGCCGGGTCGGCCGCGCGGACGCGATCCGCACAGCCCTGAATCGCACATCCAATCAGCTGCGATTCGGGCGAGTCCGCAGCGTCGTGGCAGAACGTGCCAGTGGCGCAGGGCTGGAGCATCCAGCGATCCATGTCGAGGAAGTTGGTGGGCGGGTAGAACGCCACGGCAGCCCGCACCGTGCTCGGCACACCGGTTGTTCCCACGGTCCCTTCAAGCTCAGGCACATCGCCCGTCAGTGCCGCCATCGCCGTCGTCCAGCCGCCGGAGCTGTCGCCCATGATCGCGATGCGATTCGGATCGACGTTGTACGTGGCGGCATTCGCACGCAGCCAGCGGATGGCCGCTTTGATGTCGTGGACCTGTCCGGGGAACCGGACGTTTCGACTGCTGCGGATCGAGACTCCCGCCACGGCGTAGCCGGCGGGATTGAGCTGCACGGCGACACCGCCTGCGGAGTTCCGGCCATTTTCGGCAAGCCAGGCCGATCCGCCGGTCCAGATGACGAGCGGCATCGGGCCGGTGACATTCGATGGGATGTAGAGATCGAGTTTGTGACCGAGGCTGTCGGCCGGCTCCGGCGGTGCGTAATCGATGCCCGCGTGCGTCGGCAGCGGTCCTTGCGGCGCGCGGCCGCGGCCAACATCCGGCGGGCCGAGGATGGGCGTCATCACCTGCACGCGAATCCGATATCCGGCCTGGTTCGGATGAATGCGATCCTCGACCCACAGGTCTTCGCGCGGCTGGCCGTCGGGCGTCAGCATCACGTCCCACAGATCGATGAAGTGCATGTTCGCCTGCGTCTCCACCCAGGCTTTGACGACGGCGTTCGTGCGTTTGCGGATATCGGCCTGCTGCCAGCGGCCCGGGCCGGGCGTGATGCCGGAAAACGCAATCGGCACGTCGCGCAGCGCCGTGCGCACCCTCGCGACGAACGCCTGGACGTCCGCGAGAATCTGTTCCGGCGACTTGCCGTTGTTCACGTCGTTGCCGCCGACGTGGGTGACGATCAGCCGCGGCACATAGGGCAGGACCAGGCGATCGGTGAAGTGCAGCAGATCGGACGTCTGGAACGAGTCGATCCCGCGGTTGACGACCGTGTATCCCGGCAAATCCTCCGCGAGCGTACGCCATCGATAGAACTGCGAGTCGCCGACCAGCAGGATCGCGCCTCGGGGCGCGGGCGACGTTTTGTCGGCCGCCTCGTACGCGCGCACGTTCGGCTCGAAACGATTCTGCGCCGGCTCCTGGCCCGACAGCGGCGTCCCGGCACCACCGATCACGACGACGACGGCCACGAGCGCCGCGCTCAGCTTCGACATTCTGCCTCCTCGAGTGCGCGCATCATACACGCGGGGGCGGGGGGGCGGGGGGCGGGGGTGCCAGGGTGCCAGGGTGCCAGGGTGCGACGGTGCCACGGTGCGAGGGTGCCACGGTGCCACGGTGAAACGAGCCTGATTCTTGTCAACTGATTCAGTTGGTCTCTCACACGTCCGGCATCGCACCCTGGCACCGTCGCACCTTCGCACCTTCGCACCGTGGCACCGTCGCACCGTGGCACCGTGGCACCTTCGCACCGTCGCCCCTTGTCCCTCCCCCCGTGTCACTATGCACACCGTGACGCCCTCCTCCATCGATGTCGCCATCGTCGGCGCCGGCGCGGCGGGCCTTGCAGCCGCCATCTTCGCGCGGCGGGCAGCGCCGCACCTGCGCGTCGTGGTGTTCGATGGCGCGAAGACGCCGGGCGCGAAGATTCTCGTGAGCGGCGGCTCTCGCTGCAACGTCACGAACACGACGGTCGCCGAACGCGACTTCAATGGCGGGCGTTCGGCAATCGTTCGCCGCATCCTGCGCGCCTTCCCTGCCTCGGCCACGGTCGACTTCTTCCGCGGCCTCGGCGTGACGCTGCACGAGGAGGCCCACGGCAAACTGTTTCCCGATTCGAATCGATCGCGTGATGTGCTCGACGCCCTGCTGGCCGGCCTCACGTCAGCCGGTGCCGAGTTGCGATCCGATCATCGCGTGCGCGCCGTCACCCGCTGCGAGTCGACCGACGAGGGATTCGAGGTCGTGACGTCGCACGGCACGTTCCACTGCCGGCGTGTCGTGCTCGCCAGCGGCGGTCTCTCGCTGCCGAAAACCGGCAGCGACGGCTTCGGCTACGAGCTGGCGAGGCGGCTCGGTCACTCGATCGTGCCGACGACGCCCGCGCTCGTGCCGATGGTGTTCGATCGCGACGCCGTCCAGTCGTGGCATTCCGGCTTGTCAGGCGTCTCGATGCCCGTCCGGCTGCGCGTGGTCGCGCCGGAACGGCCCGTGACCACCGTCGACGGATCGATGTTGTGGACGCACTTCGGCATGAGCGGACCAGCCGTGCTCGACGCGTCACGTCACTGGCTGCGCCATGCGCTCGAGGCGCGCGAGGCGACGCTGCGCGCCAACCTGCTGCGCGAGTCGTTCGAGACCGCCGAAGCCCACTGGCTCGCGCACAGCGCCGCGCACCCGCGCCAGCTCATCGCCACCGCGCTCGCGTCGTTCGTGCCTGGCGCCCTGGCCGACGGCGTGGTGGCGTACGCCGGCCTCGCGCGCGAACGCACGCTGGCGGACCTGCGCCGCGACGAACGCCGCGCCCTGCTCCACACGCTCACCGACTGGCCGCTGCCCGTCACCGGATCGCGCGGGTACAACTACGCGGAAGTGACGGCGGGCGGCGTCGACCTCTCTGAAATCAACCCGGCCACCATGGAATCGCGCATCACACCGGGCCTGCACTTCGCCGGCGAGATCCTCGACGTCGACGGCCGCCTCGGCGGCTTCAACTTCCAGTGGGCGTGGTCGACCGGGTACGTCGCGGGGAACGGGGTGAGACGATGACAGGTGCCAGGGTGCGAGGTGCCTAGGTGCGACGGGCGAGAGGCACCTGAGGCGTGCGGCGGAGGTTCTCGAGCGCCGGCGCCATTGCAGACGTAGCCGCGGGGCTTCAGCCCGCGGACCACCCGGCGGGCGTAAAGCCCGCCGGCTACGACAGTCTTTCCGCGCCGCCGCCTTCCCGCCTTCCCGCCTTCCCGCCTCCTTCCAGCCTGCAGCCTCCCCGCCTCCGTAGTACCCTCTTCCCCCATGTCCGAATCGCAGAAGCTCGCCTGGATTGGCACCGGTGTCATGGGTGCCTCGATGTGTGGTCACCTGATTGCCGCCGGTCACGATGTCGTTGTCTACACCCGCACGCGCGAGAAGGCGCAGCCGCTCGTCGAACGCGGCGCGCGATGGGCGGCCACGCCTGGCGAAGCCGCGTCGCAGGCCGACGTGGTCTTCACCATGGTCGGCATGCCGGAGGACGTGCGCGAGGTGTACCTCGGTGCAGACGGCATTCTCGCGGCGGCGAAACCCGGGACCATCACGGTCGACATGACGTCCACGTCGCCCTCGCTGGCGGTGGACATCGACAAGGCCGCACGCGCGAAAGGGATCGCCACGGTGGACGCCCCGGTGTCGGGCGGCGACGTTGGCGCGCGCAATGCGACGTTGTCAATCATGGTTGGCGGCGACGCTGACACGGTCGCGCGCGTGCACCCGCTCCTCGAGTTGATGGGCAAGACCATCGTCCACCAGGGACCGGCGGGTGCGGGCCAGCACGCCAAGCTCTGCAATCAGATCGTGATCGCGGGCACGATGATTGGCGTCTGCGAGTCGCTGATCTACGGCAAACGCGCGGGCCTCGATCTCGACACCATGCTGCAGTCGATCAGCGGCGGCGCGGCGGCGTGCTGGTCACTCACCAACCTTGCCCCGCGCGTGTTGAAAGGCAATTTCGATCCCGGGTTCTTCGTCGATCACTTCGTGAAGGACATGGGCATTGCGCTCGCGGAGTGCCGGCGTATGAACCTGAAGCTGCCCGGTCTCACGCTGGTCCACAGCATCTACCAGCGCACGCAGCAACTCGGCCACGGCCGCAAGGGCACGCACGCGCTGTTCCTGGCCCTCGAGGAGATGAACGCGTAGAGCCGGCCAGCCGCTACGGCGCCGGCGTTCTCGCCGCATCCGCCGAGGGCGGCACACCGCCCTGCTGATGCCGCGACGGCGTCTTCATCACATACACCCAGGCGATCACCCCGACGAGGATCGCCAGCAACCAGGCCACTGTCCGCGCGCTGAACACGGTGACATTGTACGAAGGACGCGCCTGGGGCGGTGATGCGGCAATTTGACGCGGCCCGGTGGGCAACGCCCCGATCCGGATCCGCCGCAGGAACCACGCGCTACGCACTTTCTGGCAAGCGGATACCACTGCCGAAGCGATAACCGGCCGACTGCGCTGGCACCATCGTTGCGTTTGCCGCGTCGATGGCCCCTTTCCGACCGTCCCGACGCGTCCTGACCAGCGTGCATCCGTCGGCCGACGCGGGTCTGGAACTGCTGGGCATCGAGCCGCTCGAGGAACACGCGCGCCGCCTCGCAGCGCTGCTCACCGTCAAGACCCGCCGCTACATGAGCGGCAGCACTCACCTCACGAAGCTCGACGCGCACATGCGTGTGCTGCGCGACGTCTACGTGGGCCTCACCGACGACGCGCGCCAGGGCGAACGTCCATCGCCGGCCGCCGAGTGGCTGCTCGACAACTTCCACATCATTTCGTCGGCCGCGCGCGACATCCGGCACGATGTGCCACCCGCCTTCTACCGCCGGCTGCCGCGCATGGGCGCCGACGAGTTCGCCGGACTGCCGCGTGTCTATGCCATGGCGGTGGAGCTGATCGGCCGGAGCGCCGGACGCCTCGACCCACAGCGCCTGCACCGCTTCGTCACCGCGTTCCAGTCCGTCACGCCGCTGACGATGGGCGAGCTGTGGGCGTGGCCGAGCGTGCTCAAGCTGGCGCTGCTCGACTATCTGCGCGTCCGCGCGGATCTGCTCGCGCGCAACCGCGAGCAGCGGGCGGCGGCCGACCAGCTGGCCACCTCAATCGAGGCGACGGGCCGCGCCGCATGGCCGACCGACCTGCACCACGCCTTTGTCGTGCGGCTGCTGCAGCACGCCCGCGAACACGAGGCGGCGTCCGGTCCACTACGCGGCCACCTCGACGCCGAGCTCTCGCGCGCCGGGATCACGCTCGAAGATGTGATTCGCGCCGAAGGCCAGCACCAGGCGTCCGAGCACGCCTTCATGTCGAGCCTCATCGGCAGCCTGCGGCTGATCTCGACGTTCGACTGGACGGAGTTCTTCGAGAGCGTGAGCCTGGTCGAGCAGGTGCTGCGGCGCGATCCGGCCGGCGTCTACGGCCGCATGGACTTTCAGAGCCGCGACCGCTATCGCCATTCGGTCGAAGCCATGGCGCAGCCGTCGGGCGAGGCGCAGCTGCGCGTCGCGCTGAAATCGGTGGAACGCGCACGGCAGGTGGCCGAACACGCGCCGGGCGACCGCGGCGCGCACGTTGGCGACTATCTCATCGGTGCCGGGCGTCAGCAGTTCGAGCGCGGCATCAGCTGGAAGCCCGGCCTGGCGCTGCAGGCCAGCCGGTGGTTCTTCGCGTCGGCGCCGATCTGGTATCTGCTCGCGATTGCCGGTGGTACCGCGGCGCTGGTGGCCGTCGCCGTCCTGGTGGCCTGGTCTTCGGGCTGGACCGGCGGTCTGCTCGTCGCCGTGGCGCTGCTCGTCACGATTCCGGCGAGCGAGCTGGTCATCCAGGTCCTCCAGCGGCTGCTCAGTATGGCCGTACCGCCGCGCCGGCTGCCGCGTCTCGAACTCACCGTCGTCCCCGAGAGCGCACGGACGATGGTGATCGTACCGACGATCATCGACAGCATCGAGCGGGTCGACGACCTCGTTGCCCACCTCGAAGTGCAGGCTCTCGGCAACGTCGACCCGCACATCCACTTCGCCCTGCTCACCGACCTGCCCGATGCGGCCGCGGAAACGCGCGACGGAGACGAGGCCATCGTCGCCGCCGCGCGCGAGCGCGTCGCCGCCCTCAACGCCCGACACGGCAACGGCCACCGCGACCGGTTCTTCCTGTTCCACCGGTCGCGCCAGTGGAACGTGCAGGAAGGCCTGTGGATGGGATGGGAGCGCAAACGCGGCAAGATCGAGGAGTTCAATCGTCTGCTCCGCGGTGCCACCGACACGAGTTTCACGACGATCGTCGGCGACATCGCGATCCTGCCGTCGGTGCGCTACTGCCTGACGCTCGACAGCGACACGCGCCTGCCGCGCGATGCGGCCCGACAACTCGTCGGGATCATCGAACACCCACTCAACCGCCCTGCCATCGATCCCGGACTCGGTCGCGTCACGTCCGGCTACGGCATCCTGCAACCACGGGTGAGCGTGACGTACGCGAGTGCGGCCGGGTCGCTCTTCGCGCGCCTCTACTCGGGCCACACGGGCGTCGATCCCTACACGACGGCCGTCTCCGACACGTATCAGGATCTCTTCAACGAGGGCATCTTCACGGGCAAGGGCCTGTACGACGTCGATGCGTTCACGGCATCGCTGGCCGACAGCGTACCGGAGAACACGCTGCTGTCACACGATCTGTTCGAGGGGCTGCACACGCGCGTGGCGCTCGTGTCGGACGTCGAGCTCGTCGACGAGTACCCGGCCAGCGTCCTGGCGCATGCGCGCCGAGAACACCGCTGGGTGCGCGGCGACTGGCAGATTCTCTTCTGGCTGTTTCCATTCGTGCCCGCGCGACGCGGCTTCAAGCGCAACACGCTGCCGATCATCGGCCGCTGGAAAATCCTCGACAACCTCCGCCGCAGCCTCGTGCCGCCCACACTGCTCGCCATGCTCGTGGCTGGCTGGACCGTCCTGCCCGGCCCGCGCTGGTACTGGCTCGCCGCCACGCTCGTCGTCATGGCCTCGCAGCTGCTGCCGCTCGTCGGCCGGCTGCTCGTCGGGCCGCGGCGATCCCAGTCGCTGCCGGTCTTCTGGCGGAACCTGCGCGACGACACCGCGACCGCGTTCGTACAGGTGGCGCTGGCCGTCACGTTTCTCGCGTACAACGCGTGGCGCAAGACACACGCAATCGCGTTGACGCTCGTGCGGATGGGCGTGACCAGGCGCCGCCTGCTCGAGTGGGAGACCGCAGCCGTGACCTCCGCGCACACGGCCGGCCTGGTCGGCAGGCGCGGCCTGACGCGGTTCGCGGAGGAAATGGTCTCGAGTCCGCTGATCGCTGCGGCCGTCGCGCTCCTGACCCTCCTGATACGTCCCGACGCGCTGCCTTCGGCGGTCCCCATTCTGCTGCTCTGGGCACTCGCGCCCGCGTCCGCCTACTGGCTCAGCCTGCCCGCGCGGCTCCGCCAGCGTCCGCTCGATGCCACGCACCGCGCGCGGCTCCGGCGGACGGCGCGCCGTACGTGGCGCTACTTCGAGACCTTCGTCACCGAGGCAGACGGCTGGCTGCCGCCGGACAACTTCCAGGAGCGCGGCGACGTCCCGCAACTCGCGCGCCGCACGTCGCCCACGAACGTGGGCATGAGTCTGCTCTCGACACTCGCGGCGCACGACCTCGGCTATCTCTCGACCGACGCACTGTGCGCCCGCCTCGACCGAACGCTCACCACCATGGAAGGGCTCGAGCGGCATGCTGGCCATTTCCTGAACTGGTACGACACGTCGACGCTCGCGCCGCTCCGGCCGCACTACGTCTCGACCGTCGACAGCGGCAACCTCGCGGGCGCGCTCATGGCGCTGGCGCAGGGGCTGCTCGAGATCACGACGCCGCAGACGATGGCGCAGCGGCTGAGCGGTGTGATCGATACGGCCGCCGTGCTGGCCGACGTCGCCTCGGCGCGCGCGCGGGACGGGGACCGTGGCGCGGGGGCGCTGGCCGGCATCGCGACCAACATCGCGTCAGCGGCGCGCACGGCCATGACCACCGGCATCGTGGCCCCGCTCGAGCCGCTCGGCCGTGCGCTGACGGGCGACACCGTCAGCCAACCGGGCGACACCACGCCCACCGAAGCCGACGACCTCGCGTTCTGGCTCGACGCCACAACCAGAGCGGTCGCGCTCTCGCTGCAGCCCGCAACGCTGTCGCCCGAGGTCACCACCACACTCGCCACGCTGGCGCGCCGCGCGTCGAGGCTCGCAGACGAGATGCAGTTCGACCTCGTGTACGACCGGCGACGACGCATGTTCACGATCGGCTATCGCCTGGCCGATGCCGAGGGCCCGGGTCGCCCTGACGCGTCGTTCTACGATCTGCTCGCATCCGAAGCCAGGCTGGCCAGCTTCGTCGCCATCGCCAAGGGCGACATTCCGCAGCACCACTGGTTCCATCTCGGCCGGCTCGTCACGAGCATCAACGGCCGCGCCACGCTGATGTCGTGGGGCGGCACGATGTTCGAGTATCTGATGCCGCTGCTCGTGATGCGTACGTTCCCCGGCACGCTGCTCGATCAAAGCTGCCGCGCCAGCATCGAGCGACAGATCGACTACGGGGTGCGACGACGCGTGCCGTGGGGCATCTCGGAATCGGCCTACGGCCTGACCGATCGCGAAGGCACCTATCAGTACAAAGCGTTCGGCGTGCCGGGACTGGGCCTCAAGCGCGGGCTCGAGAACGAGCTCGTCGTCGCGCCGTACGCGACCGTGCTGGCGGCGTTGCTCGACCCGGCAGCCGCGGCCGGCAATCTCGACGCGCTGACGCGCGCGGGCGCAGAGGGCCGATTCGGTTTCTACGAAGCGCTCGACTACAGCACGCGCACCGGCGGGCCAGCCGACGAGTCCGGCGCCGTCGATCGGCCGGCCACGCGACCCGACGTCGTCCGCGCGTACTTCAGTCATCACCAGGGCATGTCGATCGTCGCCCTCGCGAACGTGATTGGCGA
Source organism: uncultured Solibacteraceae bacterium (assembly GCA_964627115.1). Taxonomy (GTDB): domain Bacteria; phylum Acidobacteriota; class Vicinamibacteria; order Vicinamibacterales; family SCN-69-37; genus SCN-69-37. The sequence goes on from CAZVHY010000041.1 coordinate 16,744, forward strand.
CGACGCGTTCGTCCGGCGATTCCACTCGGACCCGCGTGTGCAGGCGACCGAGCTCCTGCTGCAGGAGCGGGTGCCGCGCGAGGCGATCGTGTCGGAACCGAGACCGGCCGAAGGCGCGCGCACGATGCCGTCGGTGCCGGTGGCGGCCACGCGCCGGTTCCGCTCGCCGCACGCAGCCAGTCCACACACGCACTTCCTCTCCAATGGCCGGTACACCACGGCGGTGACGCATGCGGGCGGTGGCTACAGCGTGTGGCGCGATCTCGCGATCACGCGGCAGCGCCACGACCGCACCACCGATCACGGCTCGCAGTACATCTACCTGCGCGATCCGTGGTCCGGCGAGGTCTGGTCACCGACGTACCTGCCTGCCGGGCGCGAGCCCGATGAGTACGACGTGACGTTCGAGCTCGAGAAGGTCACGTTCCATCGCCGGGACGGCGACTTCGAGACGCGCCTGCAGATTGCCGTCTCGCCCGAAGACGACGTGGAGATCCGCCGGCTGTCGATCACCAATCACGGCGATCGCCCGCGTGAGATCGAAGTGACGAGCTACGCCGAGATCGTGCTCGGGCGTCCGGAAGACGATCTGGCGCACCCGGCCTTCGGCAAGCTGTTCATCCAGACCGAACACGATGCGCAGAACGCGGGCCTGCTGTTCAGCCGGCGCGCGCGGGGCGCACACGACGACACGATCTGGGCCTTCCATGTGCTCGGTGTCGACGGCCGACTCGGTGGCGCCGTCGAGTGGGAGACCGACAGGGCGCTCTTCCTCGGGCGCGGGCGCTCGCCACGCGATCCCGTCGCGCTCGAAGGACGGCCGCTGTCGGGGTCGATCGACGCGGTGCTCGATCCCGTGGCCGCACTGCGCGACCGCGTGCGCCTGGTGCCCGGCGCGTTCGTGCGCATCACGTTCGCCACGGGCGTGGCGGCCGATCAGGACACCGCGCGTGCGCTCGTCAGCAAGTATCGCGACGGCAGCGCGGCGTCGCGCACGTTCTCGATGGCGTTCACGCACGCGCACGTCACGCTGCAGTACGTCGGCCTCACCGACGACGACGCCATCCTGTTCGATCGGCTGGCGTCGCGGGTCTTCGGCACCGACGTGTCGTGCACGAGCCCGGCCGACATGGCGCGGAACGTCTACGGCCAGCCGAACCTGTGGGGATTCGGCATCTCCGGCGATCGCCCGATCGTGCTCGTCAGCGTGACGGAAGCCAGCGAGACGGCGCTCGTGCGGCAACTGCTGCTGGCGCAGGAGTACTGGCGCGTCAAGGGCCTGCTGGCCGATGTCGTGATCCTGAACGAACAGGCGGCCGACTACCTGGACGAGTTGCAGCATCAACTCGCGGCGCTCCTGCAGGAGCCGCGATGGAGCGCGTGGCAGGGCCGCAACGGCGGCATGTTCTTGCTGCGCGCCGACGGCATGCGCGATGACGACCGTCACCTGCTCCATGCGGCAGCGCGCGTCGTGCTGCGCGGCGGGCTGGGCGCGCTGGCCCTGCAACTCGATCGTCCAGCGCCGTGGCTGTACGACACCATCGTCGTCGCCGATCGTCGTCGACCCGACGGACCTGGCCGGTCAGACGCGCCGGTGCCGATCCCGGCTCTCGTCATGCACAACGGCCTCGGCGGCTTCACCGCCGATGGACGCGAGTACGTGATCGCGTTGGAACCAGGCGCCGACACGCCCCTGCCCTGGTCCAACGTGATGGCCAACGACGCGTTCGGCACCATCGTCAGCAGCGGCGGTGCGGCGTTCACGTGGGCGGGCAACAGCCGCGAGAACCGGCTGACGCCGTTTGCGAACGATCCGGTCTGCGATCCCTCGGGCGAGGCGATCTATCTGCGAGACGACGACACCGGCGCGGTATGGGGCGGGACGCCCGGACCGATTCCAAGGACGCAGGATCCGAATCGCTGGGTGGTCCGGCACGGCGCAGGCGTCACGCGCTACCAGCACGCCGTGTCCGGGCTCGATCAGGAGTTGACCGTCTTCGTCGATCCCGCTGATCTCGTGAAGCTCGTGCTGCTCACGCTCACCAACACGTCGTCGGCCACCAGACGCCTGAGCGTCTTCGGTTATGTCGAGTGGCGTCTGGGACCACCGCGCGCCGGCGACGACCGCTTCGCGGTCACCCACCGGGACGCGTCGGGATCGCTCATCGCCACCAACACGTACAACCAGGAGTTGGCCGACGCGGTCTCGTTCTGGCAGGCCACCGAACCGGCGCAATCGTGGACGTGCGATCGCACGGAGTTCCTCGGGCGCCATGGGTCGACGGCCGCACCGGCCGCGCTGGCAGCCGAGCGACTCCACGGGCGCACCGGCGCGGGACTCGACCCGTGCGCAGCGCTGCAGATCGCGATCGAGATTCCCGCCGGATCGGCGCGTCAAGTGGCCTTCGTGCTCGGCCAGGCGCGCGGCGCGGATGCGGCCGCCGCGCTTCGGGCGCGTTACGCCACGACATCGGATGCCATCTCGTCGCTCGCTCGCGTCGATGCGTTCTGGGACGACACGCTCGGCGCTGTCCGTATTCAAACGCCCGACGATTCCTTCGATCTGCTCGTCAATCGCTGGCTGCTGTATCAGACGCTCGCGTGTCGCGTCTGGGCGCGCAGCGGACCGTCCCAGCCGGGCGGCGCGTTCGGCTTTCGCGATCAGCTGCAGGACGTGCTGTCGCTGCTGTACGTGCGGCCGGATCTCTGCCGATCGCACCTGCTGCTGGCCGCGTCGCGGCAGTTCGTGGAAGGCGACGTGCAGCACTGGTGGCACCCGCCCGCCGGTCGTGGCACGCGCACACGCTGCTCGGACGATCTGCTCTGGCTGCCGTACGCGGTGGCCGCGTACGTCCGTCACACCGGCGACGACAGTGTGCTCGACGAGGTCGTGTCCTTCCTCGACGCGCCGGCGCTGACGCCCGATCAGGACGAGACGTACATGCAGCCGGCGGTTTCGAACGAGTCGGCGGCGGTGTTCGAGCACATGTGTCGCGCGATCGATCGCTCTCTCAAGTACGGCACGCACGGCCTGCCGCTGATGGGATCGGGCGACTGGAACGATGGCATGAACCGCGTCGGCGCCGAAGGGCGTGGCGAAAGCGTGTGGCTCGGGTGGTTCCTCGTCACCGTTCTCACCGAAGTGGCCGCACTCTGCGACCGCCGGCAGGATCGAGAGCGCGCGCAGCGTTACCGGAGCCAGGCGCGGTGGCTCACGGGCAATCTCGAACTGGCCTGGGATGGCGCGTGGTACCGCCGCGCATATTTCGATGACGGCACGCCGCTCGGTTCGGTGCAGAACGACGAGTGCAAGCTCGACTCGTTGACGCAGTCCTGGTCGGTCATCTCCGAGGTGGCGGACCGCACGCGCGCCGAGCGCGCCATGGACGCGGTGCGCACGCACCTCGTTCGGCGCGACGCGCAACTCATCCTGTTGCTCGCACCACCGTTCGATCGCACGCCCCACGATCCCGGGTACATCAAGGGTTACCTGCCCGGCATCCGTGAGAACGGCGGACAGTACACACACGCGGCGTTGTGGACGGTGATGGCCTTCGCGCGCCTGGGGCGAGGCGACGACGCGATGGAACTGTTCCACATGATCAACCCGATCAACCACGCGCGCACGCCGGACGACGTGGATCGCTATCGCGTCGAACCGTACGTGGTGGCGGCCGATGTCTACGCGCACCCCATGCACGTCGGCCGGGGCGGCTGGACCTGGTACACGGGATCGGCTGGCTGGATGTACCAGGTGGCGATCGGTCAGCTGCTCGGCCTGAAACGGAGCGGCGCCGTGTTTGCCGTCGATCCCTGCATCCCGGCGATGTGGCCTGGCTTTTCGATCGACTGGCGCCAGGGCCGCACGCACTACCGCATCGTGGTCAGCAACCCGCAGAACCAGTATCGCGGCGTCCAGTCCGCGACATTGAACGGTGCGCCGGTCGATGCGAAACGGATCCCGTATGCCGACGATGGCGGCACACACGCGATCGAGATTGTGCTGGGGAA
>CAZVHY010000042.1:0-20621 GCA_964627115.1 uncultured Solibacteraceae bacterium
AGCAAATCCTAGACGAGCTAGGAGAGTAGACATGCTCTCCTAGTTTGTCAAGGAGTGAAGGCGATCCGCGCATGGGGCGATACGGCCCCGGACAGCCGAACAGACACACGCTACGGCGCCGAGCGACGCTTGATGAGGACTTCGAGAAAACCCCGGTCGATCGCGTCCTGCGGTCGAAACGTGTCCTTCGTTCGAATGAGCATCGCAGGGCTGGCAATGGGGATGGTCACATCGTCGATGACGCGCGTTTCGGCGTCGGCCGCGACGTCTGCGTACGTCAGCCCGCAGGCCCGTCCCATGAGGTCCACAATGATCTCGTCGGCAACGCGAACGACGACGTGGTCCCTGATGTCGTGATCGTGAACCTCCGCGGCGGCATTGTCCGCGAGGACGCTGAGGCCCTGCTTGACCCTGGCGACATTGTCAGGAGCGTCGTCGACCAGCAGGTCGACGTCCTTGGTGAAGCGCGTCGCGCCGTGGGCGATGACGGCAAAACCGCCGATGAGAATGTAGCGGGCGCCGGCGCTGTTCAGCGCTCGGCAGAGCCGGACGAGGTCGTCCGGCTCAGGTGCTCGTGAGTACGACGGGTCATCTCGGTCATCCACGTATCGGCCTCTTCGAAGGAGCGAAACCGGGATACACCTCTGGGAACGAGCCACGCCGAGCCACGCAGTGCCGCCGCGGTACGTGCAAGCGCACCCTGATCGGTCAAGGCCGATCCATCAGGTCGACGACGCCCAGCCGTTCGCATGAGGACATTATCTCACGCTGCTCGGAGAGTCCTGTCGCACTTCGAACCTGACCCGCCGCTCCGCGCGTCCCGTATCCGACGAGGCTTGGAGCTCGAGCACGTAGTCGCCGGGCGTGAGATTACGAACCGGCAATGTGAGGCGTGCGTTCGCGGTGCGGGCAGGCTGGAACTCGCGTTCGTTGAAGACGACGGACTGTTCGCGGACGACGCGATCATTTTCGTCCAGGATGCGGACGCGCGCCGTGACGGGACGCAGCGCCTGACGTTGCATGGTGCCCTGGTAGATCTGCACGAACGCAATCGTGTCGCTGTTGCGCGCCAGCGCTCGCTGCGCGGTCGGCACGACGGGCAGCGCGCCGGCGAGGAAGTCCCGGGGCACGGCGTTCGTCCGTTCGCCAGCCCCGACGACGATGTTCGACAAGCTCAGTGAGTCCGTGGCATACGCCGGCACGGTGAGATGCGTGAAGACGCTCGCCGCGTGTCCGGGATCCGCGCCGACGGCGGCGACGCGGATCTCGTAGTCGCCGGGATCGAGCTCGAGTGCTGACAGCGCCTCGACACGCGGACGTCGCGCACCGCCCTGCAGCGCTGGCCACGACAGTTCGAGCCGCTGGCGGCTCGATGCGATCGGACGCCCGCGCCGATCGTAGGCGCCGGCCACGAGCTCGAGCGGAGCCACGACCTCGCCCTTGCCGGCGAGCGTGTCGGGCGCCAGCGCGGCCACGTCCGCGCTGATGGTGACGACGGCGCGCGCCGATCCCGTGGCGGCAAACGACGCCACGTGCAGATCCATCGGGACCGGCGCCGAGGGCAGCAGACCGTGCAGCGCACGCGCGAGCGACTCGGCGCGTGATGCCGTCACGTCGACAGTCGCGTCGGTGCGCGGAAGCTGGTACTGCCGCCGCGCGTGGACACGCGCGCCTGGCGTGCTCACCCGCACGTCGATCTTCCGCGCCTTGCGCTCGTCGTCCGACGTCGACGGCGCTGGTTCGAAACCGAGCAGGTAGTACGTCTCGCTCTCGGTGAAGACGCGGTACACGAGGTCCTCGGGACCGTTGGTGTTCACCACGGCCCGGCCGCCGGTACGGTCCGGGAGCACGCGGAGATTGTCCTGCCTGCTCATCATCGCCAGCCTCGCTGAAGCGAAGCCGTTTGACATCAGCGGCGGTGGCTCCAGCCCGGTCGGATCGAACGAGTGCACGGTGAGGTTCGATCGCTCGAGCGCCGCGAACGCGGCTTCACGAGATTGTTTCAGGCTGAAGCCACAGCCTTGCGTGGCATTGTCCGTCGGTGCGTCTTGCAGGAGAAGGTTCGATCCGACGAACAGCAGCAGCTTGCGCCGCGACGGCACGTCTGCGACCGCGTCGGCCACGCTGCGGATTGATTCGAGCCCGCACACGCCACACATGCAGCGGCCGTCGCCGAGCGACGAGAACATGGCCCGCCCCTGGATCTGGTGCACGCGGTCTTCGATGGCCTGCGCGTCAGCCGAGATGACGCCGCTGGGATCGGCGCGGTCGATCGTCCTCAGCAAAAGGGTGCGATCGGTCGTCAGGTTCTGCGTGGCGCCGTTCCATGTGACGACGGCGCCGAGATCGTTGGGACCGAGTTGCTCGATGGTGGTGGTCGCCACCCGCTTAGCCGACGCCCACGGCCATCCAGGCAGGATCGATCGGTCGAGCAGGACGATAACCAGCCGGCCCTCCTGGTTGCCGATGGCGTTCGTGGCGACGTCCGTGTCGGGACGAATGAGCGCTGGCGCATCGGCCGGTGGCAGCGTGACTTCCGTGAACGAGACGACGGGGCGAGGCTGACCGTTCTCGAAGACCGTGAAATCGGCGGCCGTCAGGTTGCCAATGGGCCGTCTCCGGCGATCGAGCACCGACACGTCGACCTGCACGACATCGGTGCCCGCGCGGAAGACCGGTGTCTGGTCGGCGTCTGTCGGCTGCTGCTGTGCCAACAGGACGGCGCCTACCGTCACCATCAGCGCCGCGACGAGTGTCGAGGTCCGCGTCATGTCGGCCATGCTGCCTCCTTTACTCCACCGAGAACCGCATCACGCGTCCGGCGAGGCGTTCGCCGATCGCGACTTCGAGGCGCAACAGGTAGTCGCCGGGCGGCAGTTGCGCGACGGGCAGGCCGATGCGACAGTCGGCCGCGCGGGCGTCACCAAACGCCGAGGCGGCGAGCGTGAGGCCTTCGTCGCGCACGGTGCGATCCTGCGCGTCGATGATGCGCACGCGCACGGTGGCCTGCTGCAGGTCGTCGTCTCGGCGAGTCCCCTGATAGATGCGGAAGAACGCGGCGACCGGTCCGCCCGCGCGCCTGAACACGCGTGTCGTCGTCGGCGCGACGGGCAGCAGATCCTGCAGCGCATCGCGCGGCACGGTGTTCGTGGGCCTCGGCGCATCAACGACGATCGTGGACAACGACAGGGGCAACGACGCGAATGCCGGGACGGTGACGTACGAGAAGACGCTCGATGTCTGCTGTGACTCGGTGTTCTCCACAGCCACACGGATCTCGTAGTCGCCGGGATCGAGCGCAAGGCGCGTCAGCGCTTCGGTACGCACCCGTGCCTGCGTGTCGGCCGCAGCGGGCCACTCGAGATTGAGCGTCTGCCGCGCGCTGGCGCGCGGTCTGCCGGTCGCGTCGAATGCGCCGACCATAATGGCCAGTGGCGTGTTCCTGACCGTCGCGTCCTCAGCTGGCGCGAACGCGTCGAGGCCGACCGATGCCACAACGGTTGGTCGTGTCGAGTCGGACGTCGCGAACGCGGACAGGTGCACGTCGAGCGGCAACTGCGTCGCCGGCAACATGCCGGTCAGCGCGCGATCGCCGGGACGAACGGCCGCGTTGACCAACCCCTCCGCCGGTTGGGATGACCGCGTGGAGAACTGCCGCCGCGATCGCACGTCGACATTGCGTCGATTGACCTTGACCTCGATGGAACGAGTCGGGCGCGCGGGATCGGGATCGGACGGACGGAACCCCAGCAGGTAGTACGACGCGCTCTCACGGACGATGGCAGGGACCTGGGCCTGGGGGCCGTTCGTGTTGGTGACGACTCGACCGCCGGTCCGATCCGGCAGGACGTGCAGTCCTCCCTGCGTCTGCAGCCGTGCGTTGATGGCGTCGATCTGATCCTGCTGTACCCGGCCACCCCGGCGTGATGAAGACGCCTGGCCCATAGGACCGGTGACCTCCAGTCCACTTGGATCGATCGAGTGCACCGTCAGACCAGATCGATCGAGGGCGGCGAACATCAGCTTCCTCGAGTCTTCGAGCTTCATGCCGCAGCCCATCTCCGATTGCTGGAGTTGCGGGCCGGCTTGCCAGATCACGCTGCTGCCGATGAACAGGAGTGATTTCCGGCGACGTGGCACATCCTGAAGCGCCGTCGCCACGTTGGTAATCGTCTCCTGCACGCACAAACCGCAGAGGCATCGGCCATCGGTCAGATTCGTGAACTGGCCATCCACGAGTCCGACGTCGTTCATGATCTCGGCATGTTCTCCCGAGGATCCCGCGCTCCAATCACGCTGATTGATCGCCCGCAGCAGCCGTGCGCGATCCGACGTGAAGTTCTGCGGCACGCCACCGCCTGTCGACACGAGCGCGGCCATGTCGCCAGGTCCGAGCTCGTTGACCGCGGCTATCGCGACCTCTCGCGCGGTGAGCGTCGGATGTCCCACGGGAATCGTGCGATCCATCAGGATGACCACCAGGCGGCCCTCCTGTTCCATCGCGCGGTTCGTGACCACGTCGGCAGGAATTTCCGACATCCACTCGGCATCACGAGACGTCTCGCGATCCGGCAGGTCGACGAACGTGAACGTCTCGACCGGCCTCGGCTGGCCATCCTCGAGGATGGTGAAGTCGGCTGCCGTGAGGTCGCGCACGGGGCGACGACGGCTGTCGAGCACCGAGACGTCGACCTCGACGAGATCCGTGGACGCGCGGAAGATGGGCGCCTGTTCGGGAACGGGCGTCTGCTGTGCGACGAGTGCGGTGGCGGCGGCGACGAGTGCGACGATGCCCGTTGACAGTCGTAGCCGCAGGGCTTCAGCCCTGCGGGCGCGCCGCGGCGGGCGTGAAGCCCGCCGCCTACGACCCTGGTGAGCCTTCGAATCCTGTTTCACGAATCACTCCACTTCGAGGGCCGTGTGGGGCGACGACGAGAGCACGCGGCGTATGGGACCAGCCGCGACGACGACCGCCATCGCGCAGATCAACAGCGCCGCGGCGGCGTACGTGGGCACGTCGGTCGTGGACACGCTCCACAACAGGCCGTCGATCGCTGGCGCCGCGAGCACGGAGATGCCCGTGCCGATGACGATGCCCGGCACGACGATCCAGCCCAGGCGAGCAAGCGTCATCCGCCAGAGATCGCCGCGGCCAGCGCCGAACGCGCGGCGGACGCTGATCTCGCGCGATTGCTGCGCCATGCCATACGCAACGGCGGCGCGAACGCTCACGCCCGCGAGCACCAGGACGGCGATCATGAAGGCACCGACGATGTTCAAGAAATGACGCAGCGCCACGAGCCCCTGAGCGATGACGTCTTCCAATGAGTTGAATTTGTCCGATGTCCTCGTCGGATCGACAGTGGCCGCCAGTGGTTGCACGGCCGGCAGGACCCGCATCGGATCGCCATCGGTTCTGATGAGAAACGTCATCAGCAGACGTTCGTGGAGCCGCGTGGCGAACGCGGGCTGTTGTCCGAGGGGAAGGTAGATGGCTGGCGTGTCGGCGCCGGCCATCGGGTGCGGGCGCGTATTGCCCACGATACCGACGATCTCGCGCGGCTGTTCGTCGGGTGTGTGTCTCATCCGAATGGTCCGGCCGAGCACCGGCTGGTCGCCCCACACCTGCCTGGCCATGGCCCCGTTGACGATCGCGACCCAGGGCGACGTCGCCGTGTCGTCGCGGGAGAAATCACGTCCGCGCGCCAACGGGATGCGCATCGTCTCGAAGTACCGCGGGCTGACGATCCGGAGGGCGACGTTCCCCGAGGACGCCGTCGCGTCATCAGCCTCATACGAGACCGGAGCGTTGTCGCCGATGAACGGCGTGCGTGTGGCCACGGCAACCGATACGGCTCCGGCCATGTCTTCGAGACGCGAACGCAGTTGTTCTGCCACGAGGGGAGGCGTGGAACTGACCTCGGTCATGGGGAGACCTTCATAGGGGCCGACGAACGCCCGATACTGGGCGGGCGCGAACCTGATCGTGAACGTGAGGATGTGCTTCGGATCGCCCCCGAGCTCGCTGCGGCTGATGCGGGTGAATGTCACGGCCAGCAGCCCGACACCGACGAGCAGCACCATGGCGAGTGCGATCTGCGAGACGACGAGGCTGCCGCGAAGGCGTCGCGCGCCTGACCACTCCGTCGTCTTCGCGCGCGACGTGGGCAACGCGTCGGCCGGGTTCACCCGCGCCACGTGCATCGCGGCGAGCGGGATCACGAGCAGGGCCGCGAGCACCGATGCGCCACCGACAAAACGCACGGTCGCCATGTCGAACGGCGTGGCGCCGGCGTGAGGCAGGGGAGTCGGGCCCAGGTGGCTCGACCACTCGAGGACCAGCCACGCCACGCCCATCGCGCCGAGGCCGCCGGCGGCCGTGAGCGTGAGGGCTTCGATCAGGAACTGACGGAGCAGACGGCTGCGGCCGGCGCCGACGGCCGAGCGGATGGCCAGCGAGGCGCGTCGCGACGCGGCTCGCATCAACAGCAGCCCCGCGACGTTCGCGCACGCGGCGACGAACACCGCCGCCGCGAGGATGTCGAAGCGCTCGACGACACGCAAGTGCGTCGCGTATCGTGACTCGCGAAACGGTTCGACCGTCGCGTCGAGCGAAGGGGCCGAGCCGGATCGCGCACTCGACCGCTCCACGATCGCGCTCGCCTCGGCCTGCACGTCGGCGAGCGACACGCCGGGTTTCAGCCGCGCCACGACCGGCCAGCCACGCGCGGACACCTGGCGCCGGACCGCGTCCATTTTCACCGGGGCCCAGACATCGATCCCGTAACGCACCGGGCTCGCCGCACCATCCGGCATGACGCCAATGATCGTCGTGTCGACCTCGTCGAGCTTCATCGTTCGGCCCACGATGTCGGGGCGACCACCGAAACGGCGCTGCCAGAGGCCGTGCCCGATGAGCGCAACGGGTGTCGCGTCCGGTGTGTCCTCGGCGTCGGTGAACAGGCGTCCCAGCCGCGGCGCAATACGGATCGTTCGCAGAAACTCGGCCGACGACAACTCGGTCGTGATCTCTTCGTCGGGCAGACCCGTCGGATCCTCGTCGGTGTCCGCGAGATGGGTGGCGGCCAGTCCAGCCGTGCCGACCGATTCGAACAGCGTGGCCTGCGCGTGCCACGCGAGGAACTCGGGAAACGTCGGCGGCAGCTTCTGCCCCGGATCGTTACGCTGGACGATCCAGATCATCACGAGCCGGTCATCGTCGGGCCAGGGAAGCGGATCGTGCCGGACGGTCTTGAGCGCGACAAAGGTGGCGGTGCTGCCGCCGATGCCGACGGCCAGCGCGAGCGTCACGGCGACGGCAAACGACGGTTGCGTGCGCAGGCTGCGACGCACCTCGCGCAGGTCGTGGCGCAGCGACTCGACGAGCGATGTCCCGCGCGCCTCGCGCGTCTGCGCCTTGATGTCTTCGACGCCGCCGAAGTCGACCCGCGCGCGTCGCTGTGCCTCGCGCCGCGTCAGCCCCTGCCGCTCGTAGACCTCCGTCTGTTTCGTGATGTGAGACTCGACCTCGGCGTCGAGATCGCGATCGAGCTGGCCACGCCGCGTCAGCGCGCGCAGCCGGTACCGGAGGTCGTGCCAGAGCTCGGACAACACGGCGACTCACTCCATGTCGAGCACGAACCCGACGGCCGTGGTCAGTCGCGACCACTGCGCCGTCTCGGCGGCAAGCTGCTTCCGCCCGAGTCGCGTCAATTCGTAGTACTTCGCCTTGCGGTTGTTGTCCGACGGTCCCCACTCGGCCGCAATCCAGCCGCGTCGTTCGAGCCGGTGGAGGGCAGGGTAGATCGAGCCCTGTGGCACCTGCAGCGCAGCCTTCGAGACCTGACGTAATCGCTCCGCGATCGCCCAGCCGTGCATGGGCTCGAGCGAAAGCGTCTTGAGGATCAACAGGTCGAGCGTGCCCTGCGGCAGATCGAGACGGTCGTCGTCGGCCATCGATGCTCCCTTTGTGCTTCTGCAGGTCGGACGGTAACACGCGACTTGTAGAAGTGCAAGAGGTTGGGGACCACAGGTGCGACAGGGGACGACGGGCGAGTGGAACCCCGGGGCTTCAGCCCCGGGGAACGATCAGATGCGACGGGGAGTGCGACGGGCAAGCGGTGCGGCCGCGCAAACGCCTGCCGGACTTCGAGCAGGACCGGAACGGCGCCTCAGCAGCCCCTGCGGGGCGTCAGAGCGCGAAGGGCCGAATTTGTCTAACCCGATCTGAAGTGAAGACGACGTCGAATGCAGGTTCCTGTCGCCCGTCGCACCCGCCGCACCTGTCACACCTGTGGTACCCGAGCTCTACCCGACTTTGTCGACGAGCTTCGCGCCGGCGGAGGGGGGGGCGAGCACGCGGCGGTAGGCGGCCAGTGTGGTTTCGCCGCGCTCGAGACTGGCCATGGCACTGCGGCGCGCCAGTTCGGCGTTGGCGAGCGCCGAGATCGACTGCTGGTCGGTCGCGAGGATGGCGTTGACCAGGTCGGTCGCCTCACGGTGGCGGTTCACCACGTCGTCGTAGCCCTCGACGAGCCGCGCGACGTCGCGGTGGGCGGTGAGCTCGAGCCGGATCGTCCGCAACCCCTCTTCGACCGTCACGAGGCTGCGCATGATCGCGTCGCGCCGGTCGGCAACGCGATTGAATGCGCTGAAGTCCGAGGCGGCCGTCACCTCGCGCTGGTCCTTCGCGACGTCGGCAAGCTGATGCAACAGCGCCAGTTCCGCATCGATGCCCGCGCCGTACTGCGCGAGCAGGCGCGCAGCTTCGTCGGGTGTCATGCGGCGGACTCCGGTGCGTCGGTGCGGCCGGTGGCGATCTGCTGCCATCCGTCGCGGAGCGTCTCGAGGACGCGGCGGACGTCGTGGATGCGCTGCGGATCCTGTTTCACCGTCGCGTCGACGAGCGACTCGGTCATCCAGGTGTAGAGCCGATCGAGCTGCACGGCGACATCGCCGCCCTGCTGCATGTTCAGCGTGCTCTGCAGCTCGCTGATGATCGCCAGGCTCTTCGACATGGCGTCGCGTCGCGAGCGGATGTCCTTGCGCGCCATCGCATCGATGGCCGCGGCCGTGTGGCGGAGCACGCCATCGTAGAGCATCACGACGAGCTCGAGCGGACTGCTCGAACGGACCTGGGTCTGCATGTAGTGCTGCGCGGCGCGGCCGGCTTGGAGCATGTGACGTCGTCCTGAAATCGAGAGAGAAAGGAACGCGCGAGCGCTAGATTTAGATGCCCAGGCTCGCGAGCGATCCGGACTGGTTCTTGAGCCGCGACATCGCGGCGTCGGCTTCGGTGAATTGACGCTGCAACGCGTCGCGCTGGATGGCCAGGCGCGACTGCATCGCCAGAATCTGACTGTCCATCAGCGAAACCTGCTTGTTGAGCCGGTCCTTGGCGCTCGAAATGAAGCCGGTCGACGTCGTGTACTCCGCCAGCATCGTCTGCACGGCAGGGAACGCGCCGCCGTCGCCGGCGAACAGGGCACGAACATCGTCGCCATTGGCACTGAGTGCGGCGTCGAACCTCGTGCGGTCGAGCTTCAGCGTGCCGTCGCGCATGAACTCGATGCCGATTTCGGACAGGTGGCTGTAGGCATTGTCGCCCGAGCCATGCGCCCCGAGCAGCGAGGACCGCAGATTGCCGCGAAGCTGGCGCAGGAGCGGATCGTTGCCGATGCTCTTCGTGTCGCCCGCGCCGGCCGACACGCGCTGGGCCTCGAGGAAGCCCACCATGTCGTTGTACCCCGCGATGAAGCGTTCGATTCTGTCGGCGAACGCACCACTGTCCTGCGCGATGTCGATGCCGACCGGTGACGCACTCACCTGATGAACGGTCACCGTCACGCCGGGCACGATGCCGTTGAACGAGTTCGAGCTGCTCGTCGCGGGAATGTTGTTGATGGTGATCGCCGCGTCCGACGCGTTCACGACGTTGGCGCCGAAGGTCAGGCCCGCACCGCCCGTCAAGCCGTTGGTCACGGTGAAGGCGTTGGCCGTGCCCGTCAGCGTGCTCGTCAGCGCGAGCCGGTACGCGCCAGGCCCCGTCTGGACGACAGCGGCCGTCACGCCGGTGTCCGGCGTGGCGTTGATCGTGTCGACCAGGCCCTGGAGGGTCGTATCGCCGGCAATCGTCACGACGGCGCTGCCGATGGTGAGCGATCCACCGCTCGCGACAATGGTCGTATCCGCGTCGGCGAACGTCTCGGCCGAGGCCGTCACCTGCGCGCGTGCCAGGCTCGACACGACGACGTCGTAGTGAGCCGGCGTGGCGCCGGGGCCGCTCGATACCGATACCGCCGCACTGTTGGTGGAGGTGCCCGCCGTGGCGGAGACGCCACTGAGCGAACTGAGTCCATCGGCCGCCGTCTTCAGCGTGTCGATGCGCGCGCGGAGTGAGTCGAACGACGTCATCCGCGACTTCAGCGCCGACTGCTGGGTCTGCAGCGCCGTCAGCGGCGCGCTGGCCTGCGTCATCAGCGCATTCAGGACGACGTTGAAGTCGATGTCGTTGAAGCCGCTGAAGGTGATGGGGGTGCTCATAGAGAAGTCGACAAGGCTACGAGGCTACGAGGCTACCAGCCGACGCGACGAGACGTGCGTCGCCGGAACGGCCCTGTCGAGGCCGTTCCGGCGATGGGTCACTTATCGCAGGAGCGACAGCACCGAACCGGTCATCTGGTTCGCCTGCGCGAGGGCGGCGATGCCGCTCTGCGTCAGGATGCTGTAGCGCGTCAGGTTCGCCGATTCCTCGGCGATGTTCGCGTCACGGATGCGGCTTTCGGCCGCCTTCGTGTTGGTGATCTGCGACTGCGCCAGCGACATGGCGTACTGGAGCCGGTTCTGGATGGTGCCGACCGTGGCCTGGGCGCTGCCGAGCGTCGACACCGCCGACGTGATGGTCGTCACTGCCGTGGCCGCATCGGTCGCATTCGCCACCGTGAGGCTGGCGATACCGAGCGTCGCCGTGGTGACCGCCGAGATGGAGCCACCGACCGTGCCGCTGGCACCGCTGCTCACGAACACCGAGAAGCCCTGGGCGGTGTCGAGACCCGCCACCGTCGCTTCACGGCCGATTTCCGTCATGACGTCCTGGAACTCGGTGTTCAGGATCGTGCGGTCGACCGTCGAGCTCGCCGACGCCGCCTGCGTGGCCAGCGACGACATGCGGTCGAGCAGCAGCGCGATGTTGTTGAGCGCGCCGTCCTGGATCTGCAGCGTCGACAGACCGTCGCCCGCGTTGCGCAGACCCTGCGTGAGCACGGCCACGTCGGATCGGTACTGGTTGGCCACGACGAGGCCGGCCGCGTCGTCACCCGAGCGGTTGATGCGGTAGCCGCTCGACAGACGCTCGAGCGCCTTCTGCAGGCCGATGTTGGTGGTGTTCAGGTTGGCCTGGGCGTTGACCGCCGAGACGTTCGAGACAACTGAGAATGAAGCCATGTGAGATTCCTCCTTGAGTTCAGCACCGGCGTCCATGCCGGTCGTGCCGCCGACACCCTGTCGGCCGGCATGGTGGAGTAATCGGGGGCACGCGATGTTTCTTTAGTCCTGCTGGCAACGATCTCGCCTTTGTCATCTGCAGGAAGGATCGCATCGCCATGTCCGTCGCCACCGTGCACCCGAGAGATCTCGCCAAATCGTCAGGAATGCGCCCGATTTCGTCGAATCTGCGATTCCGTCCCGTTCGGCCGGCGTGGTCGGTCGTGACGGCCGGCCGGCGTGACGGTGTCGGCGCGCCGACGATCTCCGGCGCTTCCGTGACATCGATGACCAGCGACGACAGGAGCGTCGTCTACATGTCCGATACGCAACCGCTGCCGACCCCCGCGCTCGTACGCGAGGCCATCGACACCGCTCTCGACAGCCTGGACGCGCTCGACCACCAGGCGCGCGACACCGCCCGCCGCTTTCGCCGGTTCGCCATCGACGACGCGCAGGCCGGCCTGGCGCAGATCATCGAAAGTACACAGACGCTGCTCACGCTGGCTGTCGTCACCGCCGAGGCCTCGGGCACGGACGTCACGTCGATCTGCGCCCGGCACGAGCTGACGGTCGAGGACGATACGCGCTCGGCGCTGTCGGCGATGATCGGCCGCCAACTCGAGCATGACTGGCACGGCCTCGCGCGCACGATCGATCAATCGTTCACCGCAGCACTCGGCGGCTGGCGACGGCTCTTCCTCGCCCTCGATGCCGCGACCGGTCCGTGGGGTGACGCGGCATGAAGGCGGTCGCGACGGACGTCGTCGTGCCGTTCTCGCCGCCGGCGATCGGCCCCGAGGAGTCGGCCGAAGTGCTGGCCACGCTCGCGTCCGGCTGGCTGTCGACCGGCCCGCGCGTGCGCGCGTTCGAAAAGGCCTTCGCCGAATACATCGGCGCGCCGCACGCGGTGGCCCTCAATTCGTGCACCGCCGGTCTGCACCTGTCTTTACTGGCGTCCGGCGTCGGGCCCGGCGACGAGGTCATCACCACGCCGCTGACGTTCTGTGCCACGGCCAACGTCATCGTTCACGCCGGCGCCACACCGGTGTTCGCTGACATCGATCCCCGAACCGGCAACATCGACCCGGCGGCCGTGGCTGCCGCGATCACACCCCGGACGAAAGCCATCATTCCCGTGCACTACGGCGGCCTGCCGGCTGACGTCCTGGCCATCCGCCGGCTCACCGCGCCTCGCGGCATCAGGACGATCGAAGACGCTGCGCACTGCATCGAGGGCGTGGCCGCGAACCGGAAGGTGGGGACCATCGGCGACTTCACCTGCTTCAGCTTCTACGCGACGAAGAACCTCACCACCGGCGAAGGCGGGATGGTGACGACCGCATCCGCAGAGGCTGCCGACAGGATCAGGACGGCGTCGCTGCACGGCATGAGCCGTGCCGCCTGGTCACGTCATCGGTCCATCCGTCCGGCGCGCTACGACGTCGTCACGGCCGGCTTCAAATACAACATGCCCGACCTGCAGGCGGCGATCGGCCTGCACCAGCTCGCGCAGATCGACGTCAATCATGCGCGCCGTGTCGCGATCGCCGCGGCGTACGACGACGCGTTCGCGGACCTGCCCATCGCGCGCTTCGCGCCGCCGCCGGCGGGGTCGACACATGCCCATCACCTGTACACGGTGCTGATCGATGCCGCCGGCCGATCGCGCGACGGCGTCGCGGACGCCCTCGCCGACATGGGCGTGGCCACGAGCGTGCACTTTCCCGCCGTGCACCTGCACTCGTTCTATCGCGATCGGTTCGGCTTCCGTCCCGGGATGTTTCCCGCGGCCGAACGGATTGCCGACCGCGTGCTGTCGCTGCCCATGTCGCCGGCGCTCGGTGACGAGCAGATCGACCGCGTCATCGACGCCGTGCGCGAGGTCTTCGGAGCCTGACATGCCTGGTGCTCGTCGTCCCCTCGTCCTGTTTGCCGCCGCGGCCGGACCCGACATGGGATTCGGCCACCTCGTGCGGTGTGGCGTGCTGGCGGACGCCCTCGATGCGCCGCGCGAACTCGCGCTGCGCGGACAGCCGTCCGCGCGGCTGACCGCGCTCGAGTTCGGCTGGACGGTGCATTGCGGCCGCGGCCTCACGCGTCTGCTCCAACCCGATCTCGTTGTCGTCGACGACCCGTCGCGCGTACACCGCGAGCGGTGGGTGCGAGCCGCACGGCGCGCCGGCGTGCCGGTGGCCGTCATCGTCGACGGTGATGGCGCGGGTATCGACGCTGACCTGATCGTCGATGGCAGCGTGGTCGCGCGGCCCGACGCGCGCATCCATCGCTGCGCCGGCCCATCGTTTGCCGTGTTGTCACCGGCGGTCGCGTCGCGACGCTCCCGTCCGATCGCGCGCGACGCGCGGCGCGTGTTCGTCGCGCTGGGCGGCGGTGCGCACGTGCGCCGCGTCGGTGCAGCGATCGCGCAGGCGATTGTCGACGCGGTGCCCGGTGCGCGCGTGGATGTGGCATCCGGTTTCACCGATGCCCCGGAGGCGCCGCTTCCAGACGGGGGCCGCTGGATTCACGCGCCGCGCGGACTCGTCGACCACCTCGCATCAGCCGGTGCGGCGGTCGTGGCCGGCGGTCTCACCGTGTATGAAGCCTGTGCGCTGGGCACACCGTCGGTGGCCGTCCCGATGGTCGATGCGCAACGGCCCGCCGTTGCCGCACTTGCGTCGGCTGGCGCCGTACTGGCGGTCACCGCCGGCCGCCGCGTCCCCTCGCCGTCGTCGGTGGCCGGCGCGGTTGCGCGTGTGTTGTCCGATCGGCGTCTGGCCTCGGCCCTGGCTGCCCGAGCGGCCCGCACCATCGACGGCGCTGGCGCGGCGCGCGTGGCCGCGCGGCTGCACGCATTGATTCGTACCCACTCCGGAGGCAGTCGACATGCGGCGTGATGCCCGCGCGGTCATCTTCGATCTGGATGACACGCTCTACCCGTACCGGCGTTTCAAGCTCAGCGGCTTTCTGGCCGTGGCGCGTCATCTCTCCGAGCGCGCGGGCCTCGACTCGCGTCTCGGTTTCGCGGCGATGACCGCCGCCTCGCGCGGCCCGTCGCGTGGCCAGGAACTGCAGGCCTGTCTCGCGCAACACGATCTTCCCGCGGAGTGGCTGCCGGAACTCATCGACATCCTGCGTCATCACGAGCCGCGCCTCACGCTGCCGCGCGTGAGCCGCCGCGTCCTGCAGTCCCTGCGCGAGCATGGCTGGCGTCTCGGCGTCCTGACCAACGGCCCCCGATCGATCCAGGCCGCCAAGGTCGCGGCGCTCGGCCTGGCGCCGTTCGTCGACGTCATCGGCTACGCGTCGGCCGTCGGATCGGGCGGCGGCAAGCCAGACGCCGATGCGTTCGCGTGGATTGCCAGGCGGCTCTCGGTGCCCGCCGGTCGCGTCATCCACGTCGGTGACGACGAGCGGTGCGACGTCCGCGGCGCCGTGGCCGCCG
Source organism: uncultured Solibacteraceae bacterium (assembly GCA_964627115.1). GTDB lineage: Bacteria > Acidobacteriota > Vicinamibacteria > Vicinamibacterales > SCN-69-37 > SCN-69-37. Next base: position 14,927 of record CAZVHY010000042.1, read on the forward strand.
GGATGGTGCCGGTCCGTTGTGCCGTCTGGACGCCGCTTGCCGGCATCACCGCCGCGCGCGCCGTCGTCGACCGCTTGAGCGCACTGCCCGTCATCGCATCGTCGTTGATTGAGGAGGCTTCGAATCGCCATGCCGCTTGATCGTCCCGCTATCTCCATTGCCGGCCGTCGCATCGCGGAAGACATCCCGCCGTTCGTCATCGCCGAAATCGGTCTCAATCACGGCGGGTCGCCGGAGCGCGCGCTGGCGCTCGTCGATGCGGCTGCCAGCGCCGGGGCGCATGCGGTGAAGCTCCAGACGATTGACGCCGAGGCGCTGGTGGCGCCCGCGTGTCCTGCGCCCGCGCACGTCAGCGCCGCGTCGCTCGTGGACTTCTTCCGGCAGTTCGAGCTCGATGAGGCGGCGCATCATGCCGTTGCCGAACGGGCCTCGATGCGTGGACTGAAGATCATCTCGACCCCGTTCTCCGAGGCATCGGTCGACATGCTCGAGCGTGTCGGCGTCGACGCCTACAAGATTGCCAGCGGCGACATCACGTGGGATCAGCTGATCGTCCGCGCCGCGGCGACCGGCAAGCCGCTCATCATCTCGACGGGCATGTCGACGCTGGCCGAGGCGCACCACGCGCTGGCCCTGGCACGACTCGCCGGCGCCGAGCACGTGGCGCTGCTGCACTGCGTGTCGGCGTATCCCGTACCGAAGGGCAGCGAGAACCTGCTCGCCATCCGCACGCTCGCCGAGGAGTGTCGTGTGCCGGTGGGTCTGTCCGACCACGGCGAAGACGCGTTCGCCCTGCCCATCGCCGTTGGCCTGGGCGCCTGCCTCTACGAACGCCACCTCGTGCTCGACGACGAAGACGATGCGATCGATCGGGCGGTCTCGAGCGCACCGGCGGAACTGGCCGCGGCGATTCGTGCGGGGCGCCGCGCGTGGTCCGCGCTCGGATCCGGACGCAAGGCGTGTCTGGCGGCCGAAGCGGTGAACGTCGTGGCCAGCCGCCGATCGCTCTGCGCCACCCGGCCGCTTCCCGCGGGCCACGAGATCGCGGCCGACGATCTCGTCGCGCTGCGGCCCGCCACCGGGCTGCCGCCGTCGGCCCTCGGGTCGCTGGTCGGCCGGCGCCTCGTGTGCGCCATCGGCGCTGGCGAGCCACTGACCACGGCACACTTCGATCGACGGGCCGTGGAGGCGCACCGTGTCGCTTAACGTGCTGGTCACCGCCGGATCGCGCCGCGTGCCGCTGGTCCAGGCGTTTCAGCGCGCGCTTCGTTCGACCGGCGGCGGGAACGTCATTGTCACGGACGTCAATCCGCTGTCGCCGACGGTCTATGTGGCCGACCGTGCCTGCCAGGTGCCGATGGCCACCGACGCGGCGTACGTGGACGTGCTCCTGGCCATCTGCGCGCGCGAGCGGATCGGCCTGCTGATCCCGACAATCGACGACGAACTCGCGACGCTGTCCGCCGCGGTGCCGCGTTTCCTCGAGCGTGGCGTCACGGTGGCCGTCTCGCCGCCGGATGCGGCCATCGCCTGCAACGACAAATACGAGACGGCGCGCCTGCTCGAGTCGCGCGGCATCGCCACGGCGCAGACGTGGCTGCCCGGGACGTTGCCCGAACCGCATCCGCTGCCACTCTTCATCAAGCCGCGGACCGGCCGCGGGAGTATCGGCGCCTTTCCCGTGCGCAGCGAGCGTGAGCTCGCGTTCTTCCTCGACTACGTCCCCGATCCCGTGTTGCAGCCGTTCCTCGAGGGACCGGAGTTCACCATCGACGTGCTCTGCGACTTCGAGGGGACGCCGCTGGCGATCGTGCCGCGGGAGCGCACGGTCATTCGCGCGGGTGTGGTCGATCGCGGGCGGACGGTCAACGACAGCGGACTGATGGCGCTCGGCATGGCGTGCGCGCGCGCGATTCGCGCCGTTGGCGCGATCAACATCCAGTGCCGCGTCGTCGACGGCGTACCCACGGTGTTCGAGATCAATCCGCGATTCTCCGGCGGCATTCCGCTCACGATCGCGGCCGGCGCCGACTTCCCGCGGATGCTCGTGCAACTGGCGCGAGGCCGTCGCGTGCCTCCGCAGATCGGGCGGTTCCAGGATGGCCTCTGGATGACGAGCTACGAGACGTCCGTGTTCGTCGCCGAGCAGGCGATTGGTTTCTCTGGCGCGCGCACCGCCATCCCGGAGGTCGCGTGATGAGCACGGCCGTCATTCTCCAGGCACGCATGGGATCGACGCGGTTGCCCGGCAAGGTGCTGGCGCCCATCGGGCGCTGGTCTGTGCTCGAACATTGCGTTCGCCGCCTTCGCGCGAGCGGGTATCCGGTCGTGGTGGCCACCACGACGGCCGAGGCCGACGATGCCATCGTACGGGCGTCGAGCCAGCTCGGTGCGGACGTCTTCCGCGGCGACGACACGGACGTGCTGTCGCGCTATTGCGCTGCCGCGCGGGCGTTCGGGGTGACGCAGGTGGTGCGCGCGACGGCCGACAACCCGTTCGTGGACGGCGACGGCGTACGTCGCACGCTGCAGTTCCTCGCGCGTGTCGACGCCGATCACGTCGTCGAGTGCGGGTTACCGGTCGGGGCGGCTGTCGAAGCCGTGACGCTCGACGCGCTCGAGCGCGCCGCTGCGCTCATCACCGATCCGTACGATCGCGAGCACGTCACGTCGTTCGTCCGGCGCGACGCGCGGTTCAAAGCGCTCAGGGCCGTGGTTACCGGGACTATCCGGCGTCCCGGACTGCGACTGACGGTCGATACGCCGGAGGACCTTGCGTTCGTCCGGCAGGTCCACGCCGATCTCGGCGAGCCCGAGACGGTCGTGCCGCTGGCGGCGGTGATCGCGGCGGCCGACGCGCGAATCGTGCGCGGCATGGTGCAGAAGCGGGTCAGGCAGGGGGCATAGATGCGCAAGTCGCAAGGAACATTGACGCTGGCAGGTCTGGCGTTCGGCGTGGTCGTGGTCGTCTTCGCCCACATCTCGATGGGCGGTGACCTCCGGTTGTTCTTCCAGGCCGAGGCGCTGGTCGTCGTCTTCGGCGGCACGCTGGCCGCGCTCATGGTGAGCTTCCCGGGCGCGTGCCTGCGTGGGGCCGCGTCGGGTGTGGCCGATCTGCGCCGTCGTCCGGTGCCGCTCGAGGCCCTGGTTCCGGCGTTCATCACATACGCGAAAAAGGCGCGGCGCTACGGGCTCGCGGCCGTCGAGCGTGACATCGAGTCGGCGCAGGACCCGTTCCTGTCCCGGGCGCTGTCGCTGTCGGTGATGGGGCTCCCCGTGCAGGTCGTGCGCGAAGCACTCGAGATCGATGCCCGCGTCCTGGCCGAACGTGATGAAGAGCGTGCGCAGGTCTTCGAAGCCGCCGCCGGCTACGCGCCAACGCTCGGGATCGTCGGCGCCGTGCTCGGGCTCATGCGCGTGATGCAGCACTTCACCGCGGCCGATGCCATCGGCACCGGCATTGCGGCCGCGTTCGTCGCGACGATCTTCGGCGTCGGCGCGGCGAATCTCGTCTTTCTTCCACTGGCCACGCGGTTGCGCGCGCGCGCGCGTCAGGACATGCTGCGTCGTGAGCTGGTGATCGATGGTGTGCTCGCGCTGCGCGACGGCGCGTCGCCGGGCGTGCTCGAGGAGCGGCTGGCCGGATACCTGACGCTCGGACGTCCGGCCGCTGCGTGGGCGGAGGTGGCATGAAGCCGCGCATCGGTGTGCCGAATCCCCACGCCGCGCGCGCATCGGGCGACCGCTGGCTGTTCGGATACGCGGACGTCGTCACGTTGCTGCTGGCCGTGTTCGCGAGTCTCTACGCGTCCGGCCTGGCGACGTCGGCTGAGGTGGTGACCGATCCCGTGGTGAACGACGTGACGTCGCCGGTTGCGCCAGAGGCGCCGCCCGTCGAGCCCGTCGTTGACGAGCCGGCGGCAACGCCGGAGCTGGCGCTGGTCTTCGAAGGGGTGACCGGCGACATGCCGGCGCTGCCGGGTTTCGAGATGACGACGAGCACGCGCGGGCTGATTCTTTCGCTGCCCGAGGCCGGATCGTTTCCGGCGGGATCGGCGGACTTGTCACTGTCGGCCATGTCCGTGATGGCCGACCTGGCCGAGCGGCTGCGCGAGTTGCCGAACCTCGTCCGCGTCGAGGGGCACACCGACGATGTGCCGATTGCGACGGCGCAGTTTGCGTCGAACTGGGATCTGTCGACCGCCCGTGCGACGCGTGTCGTCGAGTTCCTGATCGACGAAGGGATCGATCCCGGACGTCTCGCCGCCGCGGGTTACGCAGAATACCGGCCGCGTCTGCCGAACGACTCCGCCGGGGCGCGTGCGCGCAACCGGCGCGTCGACATCGTCGTGCTCGATCCGGTCGCCGCAGTGCGGGAAGAGCCCGGAGTGGCTGTGCCATGAGAATCCTCCACCTGACCACCTTTCTGCAGGGCGGCGCGGGCCGCGTGGTCACCGACCTCGCCCTGGAACAGCACCGGGCCGGACACGACGTCCGCGTCGTCACTTCGGCGACGGGCGTGAACGGCTACGGCAACTACGACGGCTATCTCGATGAGTTGTCGACCGCGGGCGTCTCACTCCGCCGCGTGGACTCGATGTTTCATCGTCACCACGCCGCGAACCTCGCGGTCGTGCGCAGTCTGCTCGACTGGTACGGCCAGGGACAGGAGCCGCAGGTGATGCACACGCACGCCGCGGTGCCCGGCATGGTCGCGTTGCTGTTTGCCGGCGCCCGCCGCCTGCGCGGGCCCATGGTGCAGACGATGCACGGCTGGGGACAGGTCAAGAGTGGCGATCAGGTGGCGACCGACGTCACGATTCTGAACCTGATGGATCGCGTGGCCGCGGCATCGCGGCACTCGATCGACACGCTCGTCTCGCTCGGTGTGTCGCCGTCGCGCATCGCCATGGTGCCCTACGGTGTACGGTCCGAGGGCGTGGAGCTCGACGATCGCGACGCGCAACTGCTCATCGAGATGACGCGCGCGCGGCGCCAGGGGACGTTCGTCATCGCCTGCGTCGGCACGATCGGCGCACGCAAGAACCAGATGCAGCTCATCGATGCGATTGCCGAACTGCCGTCGCAGCCGATCCTCTGCGTGTTCATCGGCGATGGCGACACGACGGCGCTGCACGACGCCGCCGCGCGCGCCGGCGTCACGGGACGCGTGCGCGTGCACGGCTACAGCCGAGCGGCGCGGCGTCTGGCCGCGGCCGCCGATCTGCTCGTCCTGCCGTCGCGCAGCGAAGGGCAGCCGGTGAGCGTGCTCGAGGCGTTCTGCGACGGCACGCTCGTGGCTGTCAGCGACATCCCCGAGTTGACCGAACTGGTCGGTGACGACCTGGGCTTCAGGTTTCCGGTCGGCAACGCCGCGGCCCTGGCGTCGACGATCTCGAACGTCGTCGGCCTCGCCAACCACACGCGCCGCACCATTCGCGAGCGCATGCGCGCGCGTTATCAGTCGCGCTTCACCGTGGAAGCCATGGCGCGCGACTACCAGGCGCTCTACAACGCCCTGCTCACGGCGCCGCCAGACGCGCGGCGGCGGGAGTCGTCGGCGGCGTAGAGATCCGCGCGGCCGACCGCGTGCGTCACGTCACCAGTTGCGTCCGCACGCCGTCTGTCACAAAGGTGTCCAGAAAGTACGCGTAGTCGGCGCCGTAGCTGAGGCCCATATCAGCGAGTTGCCGGT
>CAZVHY010000043.1:0-6585 GCA_964627115.1 uncultured Solibacteraceae bacterium
GCCCAGGCGTCCGTCGTTCGGCCATCAGCGGATCGCGCGACGCGTCGTTCAACGTGAACGGCCTGCGCAGCGCGCTCAACAACTTCACGCTGGACGGCATCGACAACAATTCGTACGGCACGAGCAACCAGGGGTTCTCGAACCAGGTCGTCCAGGTGTCGCCCGACGCCGTCGAGGAGTTCCGCGTCCACACGAACAACTTCTCGGCGGAATACGGCCGGGCGGGCGGCGCCGTCATCAACGCGACGTTCAGGAGCGGCAGTAACCGTCTGACGGGCACGCTCTGGGAGTTCAACCGGAACACCGCGCTGAACGCGGTCGGCTACTTCAAGCCGACTACAGGCAAGCCGACGCTGAGCCGCAACCAGTTCGGCGGCGTCCTTGGCGGTCCCATCGTCGAGAGCACGGCGTTCTTCTTCTTCAACTACGAAGGGTTCCGGCAGACCCAGCGGACGGTGACGTTCTCCACGATTCCGACCCAGGCGCAGCGCCAGGGCGTCATGGGCAAGCCGGTCGTCAATCCGCTGACGGGCGAGGTGTACGCCGACGGCGTGATTCCGCAGTCGGCCATCACGCCGTTTGCTGCGAAAGTGCTGGCGGGGCTGCCCGCGCCGACACGCGATGGTGTCAGCAACAACTACGACACGCTGCCGACGCGGACGGATGACAACGACAAGTTCGATATCAAGATCGATCACGCCGCCAGCGCGGGGGCCACATCGTTCGTCCGCTTCAGTCACCGGAAGGTCGACAACTTCGAGCCCCCGTCGATTCCCGGCGAGATCAGCAGTCCAGCCAACGCGTACGTGTACGTATTGAATCAGCAACTTGCGCTCGGCACGACGCGCACGTTCTCTCCGCGGTCGCTGCTCGAACTGCGCTTCGGCCTGTCGCGCACCGAGGCCGGCAAGACGGCGTTCGGCACCGGCACGCCGAACATGCTCGACGGCTACGGCATCACAGGGCTGCCCACCGATGCGGTGTTCTCCGGCGGTCTGACGCAGCAGAGTATCGGCGGGTGGACGGCCATCGGCCGCCAGAGCAGCAATCCGCAGTACCAGGATCCGCTCGTGGTCAACGTTCGACTCAACCAGACGTGGCTGTTCGGCGCGCACTCCATCAAGGCCGGCTACGAGTATCAGCGCATCAATACCGAGGTCGACGACGTGCACCCGAAGTACGGCGCCGATTCGTACTCCGGTCAGTTCAGCAGGCCCGCCGGCGCGGCTGCCGATCCAGGCACGTACAACCTCGCGGACTTCCTCATGGGCGCGCGCAGCAGCTACGAGCTGGTCAACCCGGCCGTGTTCAACCTGCGCCAGCGCATGCACTTCGGCTATCTGCAGGACGACTGGCGCGTGCGGCCCGATCTGACGCTGAACCTCGGTGTGCGCTACGAGTTCGCGACGCCGCAGTGGGAAGCCGACAACGAGCTGACGAACTTCGAGCCGGCGACCAACTCGCTGATTCAGGCGCGCAACGGATCGATCTATGACCGCGCCCTGGTGCGGCCCGACCGCAACAACTGGGCTCCACGCCTGGGGATGGCCTACACGATCAACGAGCGGACCGTGCTGCGATCGGCCTACGGCATGAGCTACATCCACTTCAATCGCCTCGGCGGCGAGAACCTGCTGTCGTTCAACGGGCCGAACGTCGTCCCGATTGCCATCACGCAGCAGCCGTCGCAGGGGCTGTGCACACCAGGTCAGGCGCCGACGACCTGCTTCCGGCCCACGCAGATGGGATACCCGGAAGGGCTGAACGTGCCGGAAAACTTCAATCCGATCAACGGCCGCGTGAATCACATTCCCGCTGACCTCCGCACCGGCTACGTGCAGAGCTGGCACGTCACGGTGCAGCGCGAACTGCCGGGCCGTTTCGTCGTCGACGTCGGTTACGTCGGCAATCGCAGCGACCATTTGATGATCCTCGGCGACCTCAATCAGGCGCGGCCGAACGCGCCCGGGGAAAACACCTCGCTGCAGGCGCGCCGGCCGATCCAGGGCTATCAGTTCATCCAGACGGCGTTCGACGGCGGCAAGGGCGACTATCACGCGCTGCAGCTGAAGGCCGAGCGTCGCTTCTCGGACGGCATCTATCTGCTGAACTCGTTCACCTGGTCGCGCGCGCGCGACAATGCGAGCGGCCACCTCGAGACGGCCAATGGCGACAACAGCCGCGTCAACATGGCCAACCTCGCGGGCGAATTCGGCCTGTCGGGGTACAACCAGCCGCTGAGCAACACGACGACGCTGGTGTGGGAGATCCCGTTCGGCCGAGGTCGACGCTGGGGATCGGAGGCGGGCGCCGTGGTCGATGCGCTGCTCGGCGGCTGGCGCGCCACGGCGATCAACACGATGACGAGCGGCCTGCCCGTGAACCTCACCTATTCGCCGGCATCGGCGTTCAACGTGAGCGGCGCACCGACGTATCGACCGAATGTCGTCGGCAACCTCTACAGCAGCGCGAAGTCGCCGGAGAGCTATCTCGACCTTGCAGGCGTGCAGATTCCGACCGACTCGTCGCAACCCTTCGGCAACGCGCCACGCAATGCCGCGCGTGGGCCGGCGATTGCGACGCTCGACGTCGGTTTTCACAAGAACGTGCCGATCGCTCGTGGGTACGTCGAGTTCCGGATCGAGGTATTCAACCTGCTCGATCGCGCGAACTTCAACGCGCCCAATGGCAACGCCTCGTCGGCGGCCTACGGCACGATCACGTCGCTGGCCACGACGCCGCGGCAGGGCCAGGTCGGCGTCAAGATCGGGTTCTAGAGCCATGGCGACGACACGTGCGCTTGCAGCGCTCCTCGCGTCGTTCTTGCTCTCCTCGTGCGGCGGCACCGACTCCGGTGCCGCCGTCGACTGCTCGGCGCTCACGGCCGGTAACGTCGACACGTGCGTGCGCATGAACCAGGTTCAGACACTGGGGACGCACAACAGCTATCACATCGCTCCTGAACCCGCCGTGCTCGCCGTGCTCGCGGAACGGGCGCGGAACCTCGAATACACGCATCGCCCGCTGACCGAACAGCTGGTGCAACTCGGCATGCGTCAGCTCGAGATTGACGTCTTTGCCGATCCCGAAGGCGGGCGCTACGCGACGCCGGCGGCGTTTCGCATGACACAGGGCGCGACGCTGGAACCTGTGTCCCCGGATCTGCACGCGCCGGGCTTCAAGGTGCTGCACGTGCAGGACATCGACTACCGGACACGTTGTGCGACGTTCGTCGCGTGCCTGACCGAGATTCGCGACTGGTCGCGCGCGAACCCGACGCATGTGCCCGTACTCGTGCTGGTCGAAGCCAAGGACGCGCCGATTGACGACCCGACGGGAGTCGGTTTCGTGACGCCGATCGCGATTGGCGCGGCAGAACTGCGCGCGCTCGATGCCGAGATCCGTTCGGTGTTCAGCGCGGATCACCTGCTCACGCCAGACGATGTGCGCGGCAGCCACGCGACGTTGAACGAAGCCATCCTGGCCGTCGGCTGGCCGAGGCTCGGCGACGCACGCGGAAAGGTGTTGTTCGCACTCGACAACACCGACGAGCGCCGTGACGCCTATCTCGCGGGCAATCCTTCGCTCGAAGGACGTGTGCTGTTTGTCAGCTCGCCGCCTGGCGAACCGTCGGCGGCGTTCCTGAAGTTGAACGAGTCGAAGGGCGACGACGAGGCGATCATCCAGCGTCAGGTGCGGGCGGGCTATCTCGTCCGTACGCGCGCGGACATCCCGACGAGTGAAGCGCGCAGCGGCGACACCACACGTCGCGACGCGGCGTTCCGATCCGGCGCGCAGTACGTCAGCACCGACTATCCCGAGGAAAGCCCGTTCGGATCCGGATACCGGGTGCGGCTGCCTGGAGCCGAGACACTCGTCGCTCGCTGCAATCCGATCAGCGCGCCGGCCGGTTGCCGGCATGAGTGGCTCGAGCCTCGATGACGCCGGACGCAGGTCTGGCGACGTTGACATCTGATGCGTGATGCGTGATGCTGTTGTCATGCGGACGACGGTGGATATCGACGAAGACGTGCTGCAGGCGGCACGGGAACTGGCCGCCAGTCGCGGGTCGACGGCCGGCAAGGTACTGTCCGAGCTCGCCCGCATCGGTCTCTCGCGGCCGGTCCTCGCGGCGGAACGCAACGGGGTGCCGCTGTTGCCGCGGCGCCTGCCCGACGCACCGCGACCGACCATGAAACTGGTGAACGAGCTCCGCGACGAGGCCTGAGACGTGGTCGCGCTGCTCGACGTCAACGTGCTCGTCGCGTTGTTCGATCCCGATCACATCCATCACGAGATCGTGCACGACTGGTTCACCGACCATCGTCCGCTCGGCTGGGCGACCTGTTCGGTCACCGAGAACGGCCTGGTGCGCGTGTTGTCGCATCCGTCGTATGGCGTCGGTCTTCGGGCTGTTGATGTGGTCGACCGCCTGCGCCGCTTCACGGGTAGCGGACACCACGTCTTCTGGGACGACCGCCAGTCCATCGCCAACGCCTCGGCGTTCAGGACGGATCTGATCGCGAATCCCCGTCAGGTCACCGACGTTCACCTGCTCGGCCTTGCACTGCAGCACGGCGGCCGGCTGGCGACGCTCGACCGATCGATCCCCTGGCGCGCCGTGACCGGCGCCACGGCCGATCGTCTTCAGATCATCGAACCGGTCTGATCGTCGGGACGCCCCCCGTGCCCGCCCATACGTCGCGGTGGGCCGGCCCCTACGATTCGGAACGAGATGGGATGCGCGCGGGGCGCGTTGCGAGATAGATCCCCGGCAGAATCAGCGCGGCGCCGATGCCGTGAAATGCCTGGATCGGCTCGCCGAGAGCAATCCAGGCCATGACGGCCGCATAAATCGGCCCCATGTAGAGCACGACGCCCACGCGCGCGGCGCCAAGCTCGCGCAGCATGAAGGAATAGGAGAGATACGCGCCGAACGCGGGGAACAGCGCCGTTGCCAGCACGTAGCCGACGGCGCGCCACGAGAAGGCCATCGGCATCACGATCGTTTCGACGATCGTGAACGGCAGCAGCACGATGACGCCGCCGGCCGCGATGAGCGCCAGACGGGCGGTTGGGCCGAACGCCGATGGCCACCGCTTCAGGAGCAGCGTGTACACCGCCCACGACACCGCTGCGACGGCAATCCACCAGTCACCAGGTGTCAACTGCACCGACGACAGGTTGCCCCACTGTCCCCTCAACACGACGTGAAAGAACCCGGCGAGGCTGATGCCGATACCCGCGGCTTGCGCCGCGCCGAGGCGTTCGCCGAGCGCCACGGTCGAGAGCACGGCAATCAGCACCGGCGACAGCGCATAGATCAGGCTGATGTTGGTGGCCGTGGTCGTGCGTCCGCCGATGTAGACGAACGCGCCGCAGATCCACATGCCGAGCGCACCCAGCACGAGATAGTGCGCCCACTCGCGCGCGAGGGCCTGGCGGCCGGCCGCGATCTCCCGCCATCCCAGCGCTCCGAGCAGGGCGCCCGCCACCAGCCAGCGCCAGAACGCGAGCATGTGCGGGGCGATGACGTCTGCGGCGGCGCGTGCGACGAGGTAGTTGACGCCCCAGAGCGCGGGCGCGACGAAGACGAGCGTGTGGGCCAGACGACGGCGCCGGGCGGCGGTCATCCTTCGCCAGTGCCCGTCTGCACCGGCGGCAGCCGCAGCGGTCGTTGCAGCACGGCGTAGAGCCGGCCGAAGAGCGCGGTGCCCACGAGCGCGCCGGCCAGCGCCGCGAACGCGTACAGCTTGCCCTCGCCGATGTTGACGAAGATCGGGCCCGGGCACATCCCGCAGATCGACCAGCCGATGCCGAACAGCAGGCCGCCCACGACGTTGCCGCCGTGGCGCGGCTTCGCTTCGGCGTTGATGGCTGCGCCGGTCAACGTGCGTCCGCGTTGCTTGAGCCACCAGATCAACGGCATCGTCACCACGACGGCGGTGCCGATGATGCCGTAGAGCTGGAAGCTCTCGAGCAGGAACATCTCCTGGATGTAGGTGTAGTCGGCCGCGCCCGATCGGCTGAGCACGTAGCCGAACATCGTGCCGAGGACGAGCGCAATTGGCGTCGTCATGGCAGCACCACGCGGTAGAGCAGTTGTGTGGTGACGAAACCGCCGGCCATGAAGCTGAGCGTCGTGACCAGGCTTGGCAGTTCGAGATTGGACAGGCCGAAGATGCCGTGACCGCTCGTGCAGCCGCCGCCGAGCCGCGTGCCGAAGCCGATGAACAGGCCGCCGGCGAACATCCAGGCGATCTTGCCGGCCGGCTCCAGTGCCAGCACGTCATCGAGCACGCCGAGCGCCCAGGTCGGCTGCCATCCGCCCGTCGAAACAGCGGCGACGAAGCCGCCGATGACGAGACCGGCGATGAAGGGCAGCCGCCAGCGCCGGCCGTCGCGCAGGCTTGCGCGATCGAAGTAGCCCGTGCGGATGATGAGACTGCAGACGTCCTCGAAGCCGGTCGAGATTCCCAGGCGCCGGTTCAGGACGAACAGCAGCAGGAACGTGATGAGCGCAATGCCGACACCGGCCAGTGCCCAGTGCAGCGGTGCGGCGCCGTTGAGGATGAGGGGCGTCAC
>CAZVHY010000043.1:6685-14867 GCA_964627115.1 uncultured Solibacteraceae bacterium
CACCGGCCAGTGCCCAGTGCAGCGGTGCGGCGCCGTTGAGGATGAGGGGCGTCACAGCCGGCTCACGTCTCGCACCGCGCCCTTGTCGGCCGACAGGGCCATGGCCGCGTACGCTTTGAGCGCGGCCGACACCTTGCGGTCGCGGTTCGTCGGCTGGTAGCCACCGTTGGCCTCGAGCGCCTCGCGCCTTGCCTCGAGCGTGGCATCGTCGACCTCGAGCGCGATCGTGCGATTGGGAATGTCGATCGTGATCCGGTCGCCGTCCTCGATGAGCGCGATGGTGCCGCCCGACGCGGCCTCCGGCGAGACGTGGCCGATCGACAGGCCCGACGTGCCACCCGAGAAACGGCCGTCGGTGATGAGCGCGCAACTCCTGCCCAATCCGCGTCCCTTCAGGAACGCGGTTGGATAGAGCATCTCCTGCATGCCCGGTCCACCCTTCGGTCCTTCGTAGCGGACGACCACGACGTCGCCTTCCTTCACGCGTCCACCGGTGATGGCCTCGACGGCGTCTTCCTGCGATTCGACGACGACGGCCGTGCCGGTGAAGCGCCAGATCGATTCGTCGACGCCGGCGGTCTTCACGACGCAGCCATCAGGTGCGAGATTGCCGCGCAGCACCGCCAGGCCGCCATCGCGCGAGTACGCATGCGCGGCGTCGCGGATGCAGCCGGCGGCGGCGTCGGTATCGAGCGACTCCCATCGTTCGGACTGGGAAAACGCCTCGGCCGTGCGCCGGCAGCCGGGTGCGGCGTGAAAGAGTTCAACGGCCTCGCCCGCGGCCTTGCCGCCGCGGATGTCCCATGCGTCGAGCCACGCGTCGAGCGTGCGGCTGTGCACGGACGACACGTCCTCGTTCAGCAGATCCGCGCGTCGCAGTTCGCCGAGAATGGCCGGGATGCCACCCGCGCGGTGCACGTCTTCCATCAGGTACGTGCCGTTCGGCGCCACTTTGCAGAGGCACGGCACCTCGCGCGAGAGCGCGTCGATGTCGGCCATCGTGAAGGGCACCTCGCCCTCCTGCGCGGCCGCGAGCAGGTGCAGGATGGTGTTGGTCGATCCACCCATCGCGATATCCAGTGACATCGCGTTCCGGAACGCCTCGACCGTGGCAATGTTGCGCGGCAGCACCGAGGCGTCGTCGCCGACGTAGTAGCGGCGCGCGAGATCCATGACTGTGCGTCCGGCCAGCTCGTAGAGCGCGCGACGCGCCGTATGTGTCGCCAGCGTCGAACCGTTGCCCGGCAGCGCAAGCCCGAGCGCTTCAGTGAGACAGTTCATCGAGTTGGCGGTGAACATGCCGGAACACGATCCGCACGTCGGACACGCGCTTTCCTCGATCCGTTCGAGGTCGGCGTCAGAGACCGACGCGTCTGCGGCACCGGACATCGCGTGGATCAGGTGCATGCGGCGCGTCACGCGGCCATCGATGAGCGTGGCCGTACCGCCCTCCATCGGTCCACCGGAGACGAACACCGTCGGGATGTTCAGCCGCAGTGCGGCGTTGAGCATGCCGGGCGTGATCTTGTCGCAGTTCGAGATGCAGACGATCGCGTCGGCGCAGTGCGCCTCGACCATGTACTCGACCGCGTCGGCAATCAGGTCGCGCGACGGCAGCGAATACAACATCCCGCCGTGTCCCATCGCAATGCCGTCGTCGACGGCAATCGTGTTGAACTCGCGCGGGATGCCGCCGGCGGCCTTGATCGCATCGGAGACGATGCGGCCGACCGGCTGGAGATGGGTGTGACCGGGGACGAACTCGGTGAACGAGTTCGCGACCGCGACAATGGGTTTGCCGAAGTCGGCGCCGTCGACGCCGGCGGCGCGCAGCAATGCGCGGGCGCCGGCCATGTTCCGGCCGTGGGTGACGGTGCGTGAGCGTAGTGGGGGCATGGGGAATTGTCGAGCGTCCGGGGAGTGACCGGACGAGTCTTCAGTGTAACCGCTCGACCGGCCGGTCCGGCCGGCCGCGCGGGGATGGCTGCGGCCGGGGCTCCTGTCCGACACGTAGTATCCTCTGTGCTGCACTTATCGCCAGAAAAACCGCTACCACGGTCCGAATCGCCATCCCGGCGACCGGCCGCCGCTGGCGGAGTGTGGGAGACGACCGGATGTTGCCGCACCAGTGGGAGACGTTCAAACGGGCCGCCCGCCTCGAAAAGATGGACCGCGTCCCGATGGCGCTGATCGTCGACAGCCCGTGGATTCCGGGCTACCTCGGCATCGCCCACATGGACTACTACCTCGACCCGGAACTCTGGTTTCAGGCGAACCTGAAAATCATGCAGGAATACCCGGACGTCATTTTCGTTCCCTCCTGGTGGATGGAATACGGCATGGCGGCCGAGCCCTCGATTCTCGGCGCGAAGATCAAGTTCTGGCAGGACAACACACCGAGCGAATACCACACGCTCTACCGGCTCGAGGACATCGACGAGTTCCCGGAGTACGAAGTCGAAGCCGACGGGTTTGCCGCGCTGACGCTGCACCGCTACAAGATGGCGATCCCGCGCATCCGCGAGGCGGGGTACATCCTGCCGATGGTGACCGCGCGCGGGCCGCTCTGCACCGCGGGGTTCGTGCGCAGCACGACCAACCTGATGGTCGAGCTCGTCGAGAATCCCGACGGCTGCCATCGCCTCATCGATCTGTGCACCAACGTCGTCATCGACTGGCTCAAGGCCCAGCACGCGGTGCTCGGCGACCAGGTCGAGGGCATCTTCGTGCTCGACGACATCGTCGGGTTCATCAACGAAGAGCACTACATGGAGTTCGCGCACCCGTACCTGAAGCGCATCTGCGACGCGTTTCCGGACGACTGGGTGAAGCTCTACCACAACGACGCGGAAGTGGACGCGTGCCTCGATCACCTGCCGGATGCGGGTTTCAATGTCCTGAACTGGGGCAAGCAGAAGGACATCCGTGAAGTGAAGGAGCGCGTGGGCAGTCGGATGTGCCTGATGGGCAACGTCAATCCGCTGGAAATTGCCGTGCGCGGCACGCCCGATGACGTCCGCGAAGCCACGCTCGACGTACTCGAGGGCGCGGGCGGCGAGGGCATCATCCTGTCGGTTGGCGGTGGCGTGAGCCCGGGCATGCCGCGCGAGAACATCCTCGCGATGCTCGACGCGCTGAACGAGTTCAACGGGAGACGGTGACAGGGCTGCGCGGCTGCGGGCTGCGCGGCTGCGGGGATGGATGAGGCGATGGTCGACTACGCACTGATGAATCAGTACCTCTACGAGGGCAAGGCCAAAGAGGTCGAAGCGATGACGCGCCAGGCGCTCGAGGAAGGGCGCACGGCGCAGGAGATTCTGACCGACGGCCTGATCGCCGGCATGAGCGTCGTCGGCGAGGACTTCAAGCACAACATTCTCTATGTGCCCGAAGTGCTGATTGCCGCGCGCGCGATGAAGGCGGGCATGGCCGTGTTGAAGCCGCTGCTCAGTGCGCGCGAGGGCGGGACGAAACCGGCCGGCGTGCTGCTGATGGGCACCGTACGCGGCGATCTGCACGACATCGGCAAGAACCTGGTGTGCATGATGGCCGAAGGCGCCGGGTTCGAGGTCCACGACATCGGCGTCGATCAGAGCGTCGAGAAGTTCCTCGCCGCTGCCGATCGCGTCAACGCGACGATCGTCGGTATGAGTGCGCTCCTGACGACCACGATGACCTACATGAAGACCGTCGTCGACGGCTTCGAGGCGGCGGGTAAAGGGCACGTCAAGATGGCGATCGGCGGCGCGCCCATCAGTCAGATGTTCGCCGACGAGATTGGTGCCGACGGCTACGGCGCAAACGCCTCGGCCGCCGTCGATCTGTTCCTGCGGCTGGCGGGAAAGACGGCGTAGGATGGCGACTTACAAGATCCTCTACTGGCAGGAAGTCCCATCGCAGATTCGCGCGGAAGACGACGATGGCGACGTGAATCTCGAGATGCCGCAGAAGTTCATGGTGCGCATCGACGCGCTGGCCGCGCAGCGTGGCCTGTCGTCGGCCGACGACTACCTCGCGCAGTGGCAGTGGAGCGACGAGGACGAGCGCGACGGCAGTGCGCAGGACGTTGCCGAGGCCGTCCGGAAGGAACTGGAAGCGCAGGCCGACTGGTAGGAACGACCGCGTGTCCGTCCACCTCGTCATCAACGGTCGAGACCTGCCGGCCCCGCGCGGATCGACCGTGTTCGATCTTGCCGAAAGTGCCGGCATCCAGGTCCCCACGTCCTGCCGCAAGAATGGCAAGTGCAAGGAGTGTGTCGTCGAAATCGCCGAAGGTGCGGGTTGCCTCTCGCAGCCATCCGACGCCGAGCGGCACCTGACGCCGCCGTTCCGGCTGTCTTGTCAGAGCACGGTGACGGCTGACGCCGGCGAGATCCGCTGCCACACGATGCGCCGCGGCCAGATGCGCATCGAGCAACACGCGGTATCGATGCCTGGTTCAGAGCGTCCGCTGGACGTCGATCCGGCCGTCACGCGCGATGGCGATCGCATTCTCATCGATGGCGAGGACATCGCGCGGTCGAACGCGCCCATACACGGCCTGGCCATCGATCTCGGCACCACGACCGTCGTGGTCCGGTTGCTGAACCTCGAAACCGGCGACATCATCGCCACATCGTCGTTCGAGAATCCGCAGCGCTTCGGCGGGTCGGACGTGATGTCGCGCATTCACTACGACACCGAACATCCGGGCAAGCTGCTGCGACGGACGCTGGCGGGGTATCTGACGCACGCGATCGAGGCGTTCCCCGTAGATCCAGCAACGATCTACGAGATGGTCGTCGTCGGCAATTCGACCATGCGCGATCTGTTCTTCCGGCAGAACGTGTACTCGATTGGCCAGACGCCGTATCAATCCATCACCGAGATCGAGCTGGCTGACGGCCGGCGGACGTCGACGAGTCTGATCGAGACGGGACGACGGTCGCTGCTGCCGATTCACCCGAAGGCGCGCGTGTACGGCGCACCGATCATCAGTGGGCACGTGGGCGCGGACGCGGCGGCCTGCATGCTCGCGGTGGATCTGGCCCACGAAGAGCGTCTCGTGGCCATCATGGACATCGGCACGAACACCGAGCTCATCGTCGGCAATCGGCACCGGATTCTCGCGGCGTCATGCCCCGCAGGGCCGGCATTCGAGGGCGGCGCGATCTCGTGCGGCATGCCGGCGCTCGACGGCGCGATCGAAGACGTGCGCATCGCGGCCGACGGACGCATCTCGATCGGGGTGATCGGCGGCGGCGCGCCACAGGGCATCTGCGGCTCAGGATTGATCGACACGCTCAGCGAGCTTCGCCGCACTGAGCTGATGAACGAGATGGGCCGGTTCGAGGACGGCGCCGATCGCGTGGTGCTCGACGACGCGCACGGCATCCATCTGCTCGAGAGCGACGTGAACGAGCTCGCGCAGGCGAAGGGCGCCAACGTCGCGGGCCTGCGCACGGTCATGAGCCACTACGGCGCCGGCTTCGAGGATATCGACGTTTTCTATCTGGCTGGCGGCTTCGGCCGCCACATCAAGGTCGAGGCGGCCAGGCGCATCGGACTCGTTCCCGATCTTCCGAACGATCGCATCGTGCGCATCGGCAATGCGGCCATCGAAGGCGCCACCGCCGCGCTACTCTCGTGCCGTCGCCGTCGCGAGCTCGAAGAGACCGTGCGGCGTGTGGAACACTGCCGGCTCGAGACACATCCCGACTTCTTCGACTTCTTCGTGTTTGGCTGCCAGTTCGTGCCCGTCAGCGCCGAGCCTGGGGTGATCGGGTGATCGAGATCGTCGACGACGCTCCGCCGGTCGTGGTCGATCCGGCCGAGTACACGCGACTCCTGGGATTTCCCCGAGGTCATGTGCTCGAGGATCGAGCGATGGAACTGGCCGAGTGGGCGAGGACGTGGTACGCGGAACACGGTCGGCCGTGGGTCTATGCGCGAAACGCCGGCGCACTGACGATCGCCTCAGGCGCGGTCCACGTCCGCGATACGGACTTTCACAGCGCGCGGCTCGAACGCGTCTTGCGGGACGCGGGCGCACACGACGCCGTGCTCGTGGCGGTGAGCGCAGGACCGGAACTCGAGCGCGCCGCGCATGAGGCGTGGCTGGCAGAACGGCCGGACGAGTACTTCTTTCTCGAGATGTACGGCTCGGCGGTGGTCGAACAGCTGACGACCACGATCGGCGCGCGTCTGTGTGCGTGGGCCGAGGCCGAGGCCATGGCCGTGTTGCCGCACTACAGCCCCGGATATCCCGAGTGGGACATTGCGGAACAGGCGTCGTTGTTGTCGCTGTTCGATCGCGACGACTGGCCGGGCGCCATCGACGTTCTCGAGTCCGGCATGCTGCGGCCGAAGAAGTCGCTGCTCGCCGTGTTCGGCGTCACCAGGCATGTCGATCGTGTTCGGCCTCTGTCCGGACTCGTGCCGTGCGAGCAGTGTTCGTTCGCCCCGTGTCAGTTCCGCCGCGCGCCGTACGCGCGCGCCGTCGCGGCGCCGGCGCTTCAGCCTGAGGCCGCGGCCGACCGTCCCGCGTTCTCGCCCGCGTACGTGACGAGCCTGAAGGCCTTGCGGCGCTGGGCCGATGAGCGGCTGACACTGACGGAGCGCGACGACGGTTCCGTCGAGGCAACATTCCGATACGAAGGATCGACCTGCAGCAACATGGGACGGACGCTGCGCTTCGACTATCACGTCGAGCTGGGGCCTCGCGCAGCGGGGTTTCCGATCCGGGCGCAGCGCTGTCAGCCGGCAGCCGGAGACGACGGGTATCAGTTCATGTGCGAGTACGTGCGGGAGGGCGACACGTTCATCGACGCGATCGACCGCCACGCGCCGCTTCTGGGACGGCCGCTGGTCGACGTCTTTGCGTGGCCGCGCCCGCATCTCGGGCCAGGCTGCTTCTGCGAGGCGGAAGCGCGCGAGCACAAATGGGGGCTCGTGCTCGAGACGATTCACTACGCGTTGACACGGGGATGACACACGATGCAACCACCACTGCTCGAGGCATTGAAGACGCGCGTCCTGCTCGGCGACGGCGCGATGGGGACGCAGCTCATGTTCGCGGGACTCGAGCAGGGGGCGTGCGGCGAGGCCTGGAATCTCTCGCACCCTGAGCGTGTTCTGGCCATCCAGCGGCGCTACGCCGAGGCGGGATCCGACTGTATCCTCACCAACACGTTCGGCGGATCGCGCATCATGCTCAATCGTCACGGCCATGCCGACGACGTTGCCGGTGTCAATCGCGCGGCGGTCGCGATCACGCGCGAGGCGTTCGGCGGTCGTCCGGGCTACGTCATCGGCGACATCGGCCCGTTCGGCGGTCTGATGGAACCCTACGGCGAGTTCACCGAGACGCAGGTGCGCGAGGCGTTCGTCGAGCAGGCCTCGGCTCTCGTCGATGCGGGCGCGGACGCCATCATCATCGAGACGCAGACGTCACTCGAGGAGCTCGGCATCGGCATTGAAGCGGCGCGCGAGGCGGGCGCGGCGTGCATCATCGGATCGCTGGCCTACGACGTCACGCTCGACGGTTCGACGTTCCGCACCATGATGGGAATCGATCCGGAGCGCGCGGCGGAGTTCATGGAAGAGAGGGGCGCGCACGTCATTGCCCTGAACTGCGGCACGCGGATGGACATGGATCGCGCGCGCGAGGCGGTGGAACGCTACAGGGCCGTGAGCCGCCTGCCGGTGATGGCGCAGCCGAACGCGGGGCAGCCGAAACTGGTCGACATGAAGGTGGTCTACGACGAGACGCCCGAGCAGATGGTCGCGGGTGTCGTGCCGCTCATCGAGGCCGGGGCCAACATCATTGGCGCCTGCTGCGGCAGCACGCCCGATCATATCCGCGCGTTCCGCGTGGCCATCGACGAGTACATGAGGAGCCGGACATGAAGGTGAAACTGTGTGACGTGAACGCTGCCGCCATCGAGAAGATGCCGGCAAAGACCGATGACAAGTCCGGAATCGGCGTCCACTACGTCGATGCGTATCTCAAGCCGATGAACGTGAAGCTCGAGGATGGCACGGCGGTGAAGGTCAAGCGTCGCGGGCTGAAGATCGCGCTGGCGGTGGGCACGGCGAAGGGCGAAGGCCTGATGCGACGGCTCGATGTCGGCCCGGACCCCGTCGCGATGCTCGACGCCGCACTGCGCGAGGCCGCCACGCAGGCGGGTGTGGAGCTCGCCGT
>CAZVHY010000043.1:14967-20487 GCA_964627115.1 uncultured Solibacteraceae bacterium
TGCTCGACGCCGCACTGCGCGAGGCCGCCACGCAGGCGGGTGTGGAGCTCGCCGTGGAAGACGGCGCCGTTTACCTGTCCAGGTGAACCATGTAGACACGGAGGACACGTAGGGCATCCGACAGACGCGACGAGCGCGCGGCGCCGGCGACCTGCGGTCGCCGCCGGCTTCGCCGGCGTCGCTCGTCGCGAGATCATTCTCCGTGCCCTTCATGTCTACACGGTTCCATCCCCGCAGTAGAATCGACGCGATCCAGGAGGCCATTCCATGCGTTACAGCCGCCGCACGTTCCTGACGGCCGCTTCGGCCCTCGCACTCACCCCGCGCCTGGCGGCGTCCTCGGTCCAGGGCGCCAACGATCGCATTCGCATCGGCGTCATCGGCACCGGCGGCCGCGCGCGCGGGCTGATGAATCAGCTCAAGCCACTGGCTGGCGTCGAGCTCGCTGCCGTGTGCGACGTCTACGAGCCGCGTCTGCTGCAGGCCGCGGAGATTGCCGGCCCCTCCGCGTTGCAGGTTGCCGACTACCGGCGCATTCTCGACAACCGAGACATCGACGCCGTGCTCATCGGTACGCCCGATCACTGGCACCGCACGATGACGATCGACGCGGTGAACGCGGGCAAGGACGTGTACGTCGAGAAGCCCATCTCGCGCACGATCGAAGAAGGCGTCGAGATGGTGCGCGTTGTCGAGGCGTCGACGCAGGTTGTTCAGACGGGCACGCAGCAGCGCAGTTGGGATCACTGGGCGCTCGGCAAACAGATTGTCGACTCGGGCCGCCTGGGGCAGATCTCGTTCGTCCACACTTACTGGTACCAGCAGGCGGGCGCCGGTCTCGGCGGAAACGTGGACACGTCGAAGCTCGACTGGAAGGCCTGGCTCGGCCCCGCGCCCGATCAGCCGTTCGACGCGCAGCGCTTTTCCCAGTGGCGGCATTTCTGGGATTTCGGTGGCGGGTGCCTCACCGACCTCATGACGCACTGGATCGACGTCGTCCACTGGTACATGAACGTGGACGCGCCGCTGACGGCGTTTGCCACCGGCAACAACTACCGCATCCCGAGTTGGGACGCGCCAGACACCGTCAATGCCACGCTCGAGTTTCCCAACGACTTCATGGCCGCGTATCTCGGCACGTACGTCAGCCGGATAGATGACGGCGGACTCGAGTTCCGCGGCACGCGCGCGACGCTGAAGATCGACCGCGGCCGGCTGGCGGTCTACAAGGACGACTCCGCATATGTGCCTGGCACGCGCCTGCCGGAGCCGGAGATCTTCGTCCGGTCGACCGCGGATGGATCGATCGCGCACCTGCAGAACTGGCTCGACTGCATCCGGAGCCGGCAGAAGCCGGCGGCCGACATCCGCACGGGGCACGCGGCGGCGCGCACGTCGCAACTCGCGAACGCGGCGCTGAAAGCGAAGCGGCAGATTCGGTGGAACGCGGGAGCCGAGCGGATCGAATCCTGAGGCGCGACGAGTGACCGCGTGCGGTCACTCAGTCGACGGCGTAGTAGCGCGTGACCTTCAGGATCTCGGGGCCGAGATAGTGCGTGAGATCGGCTTCTGCCCCCGTCAGCGCCCAGAGCTTCGCATAGAGACGGCTCAAGCTGTAGCGGGTGACCACCTGCATGGCGACGTCGTTCGCCTGGCGTTCGGTCTGCAGAAACGGGTGGTGCGTGGCGACCCACACGTGCCCGAGTTCGTGCGCGAGTGCTGCCGTGATTTCATCCTCGGTGAGCGCGGTCAGGAAGTCGCCCTGGACGGCCAGGCCGAACGGCTCGCCGCTGGCAGGCGGTGGAACCATCGAAACAACGCGCGGGTTCGACTCGACGATGGTGACCTTGACCACGTGAGTGATGCCGAGGCGGGCGCGAAGGCCGTCGACCAGATGTTGGAGCCCGGCCGCGGAGCGCGCGCCGTTGGGTTCGGCCGTGGCGTTCGTCGCGGCCAGCAGGACCATGAGCACAGCGAGAGCCCACGGCAGAGGTGTCGTGGCTGCGATCGGACGGTGCATCCCGGTAGTCGGCACGGAAGCTGCTCCTATAGCCCGTATTCCTGACGATTGGTGTCGTGTTCCTGAAACTGGGTGACGCGGGGGCGGAAGTCTGTCCCGCGTTGCCCAAGGTCGGAATTCTACCAGCGCACGACGCCGCGTCTACGTCTTTTCGACCCGTCCGCGTAGAAAGTTCACCCCATTGCGAAAGACCTTCGCGAAGGTGAGGCCCGCGTTGCCGTCCGGTGCCGTTTTCAGCTGGTTTTGGCGACCGGAGCCTTTGATGCAGGTTGGCATGTGATTCGCTCAATAAGCGGGCAGGCGTTCCGTGATCGCGCTCCCCATCGCGAACATGTTTCTTCAGGAGGAGAACGATGACTTTTAAGACCAGCATGATCATTCCCGCCGCCGCTGTGGTTCTCGCGCTCGGCGCTTCGCCGGTGATGGCTCAGGACGTTCCGGCCCCGGCACCGGCTCCAGTTGAACAGCAGCCCGCGCCAGCACCCGCTGGTGAGGCGCAGGCGCAGTCGGTCGAAGGCGAACTGCTTCGTGTCGACGCCGAAACGAAGCTGATCTGGGTGCGGGCCGAGGGCAAGGAGCAGCAGTTCCGCTTCTCGGACGAGACCGAGATCACCGGCGCGGGCCGTGACGTCGAAGGCCTGTCGACCATGACCGGCACGAACGTGACGGTGCACTACAAGGTCGAGGGCGGCGCCAACGTGGCGACCAAGATCGACATCCAGGCGCGAGCCGATCAGCCGGCTCCGGCGCCTGCGCCGCAGCAGTAGCGCGGGCAACGCACGAAGCCGGACGTCCTCTCCCTGTCGTGGCAACACGATAGTCCGGCTTCGTGCTCTCCCGTGTGTTGTTCCTCCCTTCGTCCTGCCTGGCTCTTCCTCGTCCTTCCGCCGCTCTGCGCCTTCCACAAGGTCCGATCCTGAAACTGACGGTCATTCGTTCGGCTGACATGCGACGCGAACGCCGGTAGAGTTAGCGCGATCCGTCATCGCTCAGGAGGACACGATGCAGAAGATCTCGCGCCGCGATCTCGGCGTGCTGTTGCCCGTGCTGGCCGCGGCCGCCGTTGCGCGTCCCGGCCACGCGCAGCAGAGCGCGCCACCCCGCACGAAGCTCGACACGCACAACTACCATCACGCGCAGGTGCCCTACGCCGGTAACGATCAGAAGAAGGGCCGCCGGTTCTTCATGGGCGAGACGCACGGGGGATTCAACGTCGAAGCGCACGAGACGATTCTCGGTGCCGGCATCGAGACCCATGCGCCGCACCGCCACGTCCACGAGGAAATCATCATCGTCGTCGAGGGCACGGTCGAGACCTACAACGAGGGGAAGACGGAGGTCGTCGAGGCCGGGTCGGTGATCTTCTACGGATCGAACCAGATGCACAGCGCTCGCAACGTGGGCACCGTGCCGGCTCGCTATTACGTCATCGAGTTGAGAGGCGACGAGTAGCGCACGTTCCGCCGTGCGTCGTCAACGCCAGTACGCGGCCGCGCACGAGACGACGACCATCGTGAAGAGGATCCATTTGAGGACGTTCTGTGGAACGGCGATCGCGAACTTCACGCTCGTGGCGGCGCCGGCGGCCGTTCCCGCTGCCATGATCAGGCCGGGCACCCACCAGACCTGATCGCGCACGATGAAGACGCCGAGCGCGACAGCCGTGAGCGCGGCGATGACGGCCATCTTCAGTGCGTTCGTGCGCACGAGGTCGTAGCGAAGACCACCGGCCAGCGCGGCAATCAGCAGGAAGCCGACGCCAGCCTGGATGAAGCCGCCGTACAGACCGGCGGCGCACAGGCCGAGCCAGGCCATCGGCCGATCGCGCAGCGCGTACACCGGCGTGCCCGGTGGCGGTGCGACGACCGACGGCTGCGCGATCATCAGCACCGCCATCGCGATCATCGTGCCGAGCAGCGCCGGTTTGAGCCACGTCACCGGCAGGTAGGACGCCAGCAGCGCGCCGGCCAGCGAACCGGTGAGCGCCGGGACCAGCGTCGGCACGATGTCGGCCGGCGCGAGCCGGCCCGCCCGGTGAAACGCCCGCGTACCGGCCAGCGACTGCAGCAGGATGCCGACCCGGTTGGTGCCATTCGCGATGTCGGCCGGCAGGCCGAGCATCATGAAGGCAGGCAGCGTCAGCAGCGACCCGCCGCCGGCAATGGTGTTGATGAAGCCAGCCAGATAACCGGCACCAGCCAGCAGGACGACGGAGAACGGCGTGATCGAGAAGTCCATGGGGAACGGCGCGATACCGCCATCATCCCACGGCGCGCTTCTGCGCCCCTCGAACCTGCTGTAGGATGGCGGGGATCCGACCACTTCCATGCGCATGCGCCACCGCCTGATCGCCCCGCTGATCGTGCTGGCCCTCGCGACCGCATCCGTCGCGTCGCTACCCGCACAGTCGGCCGTCGAGCAGGCCGTGGCCGATGCGGCGCGGTATCTGAAGACGTTCGGCGAGCAGGCCGACGGCGTGGTGCTCGAGGAGCGCTACCTTCAGCAGGCCAAGGGGCGCGTCGTGTCTGCCCGCGAACTGGTGTCCGACCTCGCCATCATGGGCGACGCCCGGTTCGGCTGGGTCGAGTTCCGCGACGTCGTCGAAGTCGACGGCGCGCCCATCGCCGATCGCGAAACCCGCGTTGTCGAACTGTTCGCCAGTCCCGGCAGCGACGCGCTCGCGCAGGCGCAACGTATTGCGCAGGAAGGCGCGCGGCACAACCTCACCCCGGTGGGCGTGCAGTTCGCCCGGACGCTGAATCTGCCGACCGCAGCGTTGATGTACCTGCGCGCCGAGAACCAGTCGAGGTCGCGCTTCCGGCGCGAGTCGATCGACATCATCGGTCGCCACCGCGTGCTCATCGTTCGATTCGAAGAAACCGCGACGCCGCGTCTGATCGGATCGGTGGACAACGCCCCGGCCCGTGGGCGCTTCTGGATCGAACAGGGCACCGGTCAGGTGCTGCGCACCGAGCTCGAGATCAACAGCCGCCGCGGGACGACGAACGTGCAGGCGCTGATCGAGGTCGATTACGTCCAGTCATCCGAGCTTGGGCTCTGGCTGCCCAGGCAGATGGAGGAGACGTACAACTTCACCGATGGCATGGACCGGCAGCTTGCGCACATCTTCGGCCGCGCGGTGTACGGCAACGTCCGGAAGTTCCGCGTCGACATCGAAGAGAACGTCGAGAACGACGCGGCGACAGACGACAGCGCGCTGCCTGCTGTGGCCGTGCCGTAGGACCGGGTTCGACTCGTCCCCCGGCTACAGCCGCTCCGCGAAATGACACGCTGACGCGTGTGGATCTGCGTCGGGACGGCTGACGAGTGCGGGCTCTTCAGTCGCACACCGCTCCTGCGCCTTCCAGCAGCGCGTTCTGAATCGGCACCCCGATGGCGGGTTGGCCGGCGACGGCACGTCTCCTTCGAGCCTGATGACCTTCCTGGTGCCGCGCACCTTCGGATCCGGCACCGGCGCGGCCGAGAGCAGGGCCTGCGTG
>CAZVHY010000044.1:0-2804 GCA_964627115.1 uncultured Solibacteraceae bacterium
CGAGCGGCCAGCCCGTGTGCCGCTCCATGCGGTTGCTGGCCACCAGCAGCAGGGCACTGACCAACGCGCAGCCGGCCACCGCGCGAATGTCCGGGACGCCGGCGGTCGCGATGACGATGGCCACGACGGCGGCGATCCACGGCAGCAGCGGAATCCAGCGTCGGGCGGTGGCCGAGTGCAGCGCGATCGATGATTGGCCGTGGCGGCGATCGACCTCGACTTCCCACGTCGAGATCAGGCTGATGTTCGTCAGGCAGAGCAGCGCGAAGAGTCCGATTGTCGGCCAGACCGCGGCCGGTGGGCCCTGACGGACGAAGAGCCAGACGCCGGCGGCCAGCAGCACCGTGATGACCAGTTCCTTCGGCACCCGCCATCGTGCGGCGCGGTGCAGCCACTGGTGGGACAGCACGTAACACGCGGCTGCCAGCGCGAGCCACAGGCCCGCGACGAGATCACTGGCGGGAAGCGTCGCGGTGGCCACGGCGATGTCGGCGCCCAGGACGGTGCCCGCTATCGCGGCGACCGGCCATCGCCAGCGCTGATAGAAGGCGTGACGCGGCGTTCCCACGACGGCCGCCGGAAGTCTCCACGCCTCGAGCCAGCGATCGACGACGTACGCGAGCCACACCGACGCGGCGAGCACGACGCGATGCGGCCAGCCGAGCGTCACGCCTGCGGCATCGGCCGCAGCGGCCTGCCACGCCAGCAGGATGATCGGCGCGTCGATCGACAGGATCGTGGGCCATTGCCACCAGCGCGGACGATCGGGACGAGGAATGGTCATGGCGTGCGGCCCGGTCGGGCAGGATATCGCAGCCGGCCTCGATGCGCCGGGCGGTCCGGCGACACGGCGCGGTATAGTGACGGCTGCCAGCACTGTCATTCGAGGTCATGTCCATGGTGCGCCGTCACCTGGCCGCGGTCGCGCTGTCGATCGCCGCGCTCGTTGCCATCGACGCGTCTCGTCCGCTCGCGCAGGAGGGGCAAGCGCCTCCCGTCTTCCGCGCCGGCGTCGACGTCGTGCAGCTCGACGTGTCGGTGCTCGACGAACATCGTCAGCCCGTGCAGGGGCTCACGGCGGCGGACTTCACCGTGCTCGAGCGAGGCCAGCCTCAGCCCATCGTGTCGTTCGCGGCCATCGATCTGCCGCCGCGCCCGGTCGACGCGGCGCCGTGGGTGGCCGAGATCGCGCCGGATGTCACGACGAACCATCACGACGCCCAACGTGTCGTCGTGATCTTCTTCGACGACTTCCATGTGCCATTCGACGCGGGTGTCTCGGCCCGGGCGAAAACCATCGGCCGCGCAGTCGTCGACGCGCTCGGGCCATCGGATCTGGCCGCCGTCGCGTATGCCGTCAACCGGCGCCAGGGGCAGGAGTTCACGATCGATCGTGCGCGGCTGCGCGAGGCTGTCGATCGGTTCGCGCCCACGGGCATGGGAAACCGGTCGACCAACCACGCGTACTCGGCCGCGCAGAATCCCATGCGCGTGCCCATGGGCGACAGCGGCGCGTGTCTCCGCGGATCGTGTGTGCAGCAGGCCATGCGGCAGACCGCCGAGATTCTGCGGGCTTCACCAGGATCGCGCAAGACGTTCGTGTTCGTCAGTTCGTACACGCCCGTCTTCCGCGCGGACCGGATCGAAACGGTCGGCGATCTCGGCGAATGGCAGGACGTCGTGCGCGCCATGCAGGAAGCGAACATGACGGTCTACCAGTTCGATCCGCGCGGCCTCGAGACTGCGGCGCTGGTGTCCGAGGATCTCGGGATGTTCGCCGACGCGACAGGCGGCCGGACCGTGACCCACACCAATACGCCAGAGGCGGCCGTGCCGCAGATGTTCCGCGAGAACGGCTCGTACTACCTGCTTGGCGTGCAGCCGGCGACGTCCGCGCGAAACGGCCGCTTCAGGCCCATCGACGTGCGCGTCAACCGGCCCGGGGTCACCGTGCGCACGCGCGCCGGCTACTTTCCGCCCCGCGACATTCCGCCGCCGCGTTCGTCGAATCGTCCGGCGCCGAGCGTGGCCGAGCGCGCCATTGCCGCGCCGCTGCCCGAGGGCGAGATCCCGATGCGTCTCGCGGTGAGCGCGCGGCCCGGCGGCGAGCGGCCTCGATCGCACGCGGTCGACATCACGGTCGGCTTCACGCCCATCGGTCTCGCGGCTGACGGCGAGGACGTGGACGTCCTCATTGCGGCGTTTCGCAGCGACTGGCGCGAAGCCGCACGCGCCACCCACCGCGTTCGACTGACGCCCGGACGCACGACGGGCGGGCCGCCGAATGCGGACATTGCCCAGCGTCTCGACCTCGAGCCCGGCCGTTACGAAATCCGTGCCGCCGTGACACGCCCGCACACCGGGCAGATGGGCAGCGCGTTCGCGTCGATCACCGTGCCCGACTTCGCGCGAGAGCCGATTGCGCTGTCGGGTGTGTCGATTGTGCACGCCACGAGTGACGCTGACGCGGTGCCGCAGCCGACGACGCGGCGCACGTTTGCCGCGACTGATGCCGTGTTCGCCACACTGAGCGTGCACCAGGGAGGACGCGAGGCGCCCGTCGACGTGGACGTCGAACTGCGTGTCATCGACGCGGGCGGCCGCACACGCAGTGCGCGCCGCACGTCGATCGCCTCGTCGTCGTTCGGCGCTGCACGCACCGCTGATCTGCGATTCGATCTTCCGCTCGCGTCCCTCGAGTCGGGCGAGTATCTCGCCACCGTCGAGGCCACGATGAGCCGCGGCCGCGTGTCCCGCCACGTCCGCCTGCACGTGCGCTGATAGGAGCTTGGAAGCGTGGAAGC
>CAZVHY010000044.1:2904-10601 GCA_964627115.1 uncultured Solibacteraceae bacterium
TGGAAGCGTGGAAGCCGGGAAGCTTGGAAGGCAGCTCCCACGCTTCCAGGCTCCCAAGCTCCCAAGCTTCCCACATCGGTGCGTCAGGTCGCCTTTCAGGGGGCGGTCCTACTGCAATCGTGAACCGTAGTGCCCCCGCGACCGCGCGAGATCGGGCGCGTCTCTTGCAACCTCCGGACACGTGCGCGACCTCCCCGTGCACGCACCACGTCCTACCTGAGGAGGTACTCATGAACCGACTGTTCGGCATTGCAATACTGGTTTCGGCTCTGGCACTTTCGGCGGCCTGTGATGACTCGCCGACCGAACCGGGTGACGAGACGATCACGTTCACGGCGCAACTGTCACCAGCCAACGAAGTCCCGCCGGTCACCAACGCGGAGGCCAGCGGCAGCGGAACGGCGACGATCCGTTTCGACGTCGATCGCAACAGCAGCGGCGTCATCACGGCCGTCACGGCGAATTTCCAGGTCACCCTGGCCGGATTTCCCGCGGCGACGCCGCTGACCGTGGCCCACATCCACACGGGTGCCAGCGGTGCCATCGGCGACATCATCGTCAATACGGGACTGACGGCTGGCGAGGTGTCGTTGACGAACGGCAGCGGCGGTTTCACGAAGACGGCGATTACGGTGACGCCAAACATCGCGCAGGACATCATCAACAATCCGGGCAACTACTACTTCAACGTGCACAGCGTGCTGAACCCGGGCGGTGTGGCCCGGGCGCAGCTCGTGCGTCAGTAGTGCCGCGTCGCCGCTGCGTGCATCTGCGCGTGTGCGCTGATACATCGCACCCGAGGGGATGAAAACGCGGAGGACGCAGAGACACGGAGGGCTGCTGCGCTCGTCGCGCTGTCGCTCCGCGTCTCCGTGTCCTCCGCGTTCGTACTTCTGCGAGCCCGAACCGTGTCACCGCGTTTCAGGCGCGGGCCACTAGCGGCGGGCGGCGCTGAGGGCGAGGCCGGTGGCGACCGACGTGAGCTCGTCGCCGCCGGTCACGCGCCCGCCACCGAAACGATCCAGAAAGATCTGCCGGACGGCCGGCACGAACGACGACCCGCCGGTCATGAACACGCGGTCGACGCGCGCTGGCGAAACGCCGGTCGTGGTCATGAGTGAGTCGACTGCTGCCGCAATCGCGGCGAGCTCCTCGTCGATCCACGACGTGAACTCCTGTCGCGTGATGTCGCGGCGGATGGCCACGCCGCCGGTCTCGAAGGTGAACGTCGCCACGTCCTGATGCGAGAGTGCCTGTTTCGTCGTCTGTACGGCCCGGTGCAGATCGAAGCCGCGGTCGTCCTCGATCAGGTGAATCAGCGCCTCGATGCGTCCGGCCGGTTCTGCCGTGCCGGCAATGCGCTCGAGCATCTCGATGGTGTCGGGCGATCGCAGGAACGAGAGGTGATGCCAGCGCTCGAGGTGCGCGAAGGGCCACGCCGGGACAGGCAGCGTCTTCCCCAGCGACGACGTGTAGTGCGCACCGGCGCCGAGGTCGGGTGCCACGACGTGCTGGACGATGCGGCGATCGAAGGCGTCGCCAGCCAGGGCCACGCCGGAGGTGCCGATGACGTCGCGCGATGCGCGCGACCGTGGGCCCGGGCCCACCTCCATGAGCGTGAAGTCGCTGGTGCCGCCGCCGAAGTCGGCCACGAGCACGAGCTCATCGTGCGCGATGCGCTGCTCGTACGCGTGTGCCGCGGCCACCGGTTCGTACTCGAACGTGACGTCTTCGAAGCCCGCCGTGCCGAGCGCGTGACGCAGACGATCGAGTGCGAGCGCGTTGTCGCGATCCGTGGTGGCCAGCGCGAATGTCACGGGCCGGCCCGCCACGACTTTCGTGGGCAACGGTCCGAGCGACGTGCGGGCGTCCTCGCGCAGGATGGTCGCGATGGTCGCAATCAGCTCTTCGAGGGTGTGCTTGCGGCGTCCGATGACCGTGCCGTCGAACGACGAGTCGGCCAGGTAGCTCTTGAGCGACTGGATGAAACGTCCCTTGGTGTCGGCCTCGAGATACGCCTGGATGGCGTGATGTCCGGCGTGCGCGCGGCCGCTGCCCGGCGTGTGTCGTGGTGGCGGCTCGAAATACAGAACCGACGGCGACGTGGTGCGCGGGCCCGCGGCGCTGTCGAAGTGCGCCAGGCGTGCCGTGCCGTTCCCGTCGAGAACCGAGATCGCGCTGTTGGTGGTACCGAAGTCGAGACCGATGGCGTGTGTCATGGTGCAGCCGGTGCGCACGGCTGGCCGCGCCGCTCACACCGGAACCGCCCATTTTGCCACGTCCTCCGATAAGATGCTCCCTTTC
The DNA here is from genome assembly GCA_964627115.1 of uncultured Solibacteraceae bacterium. GTDB lineage: Bacteria > Acidobacteriota > Vicinamibacteria > Vicinamibacterales > SCN-69-37 > SCN-69-37. The sequence continues at coordinate 5,209 of CAZVHY010000044.1, forward strand.
CGGAGGTTCCCATGAAGCGTACCGTGTTGTGTCTTGCTACCGTTCTGGCCGCGTCCGCCTGCGCGCCGGCCGCACCCCCACCCGCGCCCGCCGCTCCACCGTCGACCGCGGTGCGCGATTCGCTCAAGTCGGCCGCCGACATGGTCAGCGCCAACCTCGCGAACGCCGCCGAACAGGTTCCAGAACGTCTCTACGCCTTCAAGGCGACACCCGACGTGCGGAGTCTCGGGCAGCTGTTCGCGCACACGGCGGATGCGAGCTACGCGATCTGCAGCGCGGTCGGCGGCGAGGCCGCGCCCGAGGGGTCGGTGGAACAGACGAAGACGACCAAGGCCGACATTCAGCAGGCCCTCACCGACGCCGCGGCGTTCTGCAGCCGTGCGTTCGAGTCGGTCAACGACGCGACCGGTGCTGACGCGGTCACGCTCTTCGGTGCGATCAACACGACGAAGCTCGGCGCGCTGGCCTTCAACAATGCGCACAACATGGAGCACTACGGCAACGTGGTGACCTACATGCGGCTCAACAAGATGGTGCCGCCGTCGAGCCAGCAGTAGGAGCAAGGCGGGGAGGCGGCAGGCGGGAAGAAGGCGGGAAGGCGACAAGGCCTTCCCGCTGACTCAGGCGCCGACGGCTGCTATCGGATCCCGCCACGTCCTCGCCACGAGATCGTCCCGATACCCGAAGCCCGCGCCGCCAAGCGTCGACAGATCGACGACACCGTTGCGGCGCGCGTAGAGGTGTGGGTGCACGGCGGCTTCGGCCATCGATCCGTCGGGATAGAACTGGGCCGCGTTGCACTCGACGCCCATGATCGTGCCGGTGTGCGCCGCCAGGCGCACGTGCGGGATCATGGCCAGCATGGGGTTCGTCAGGTCCTGCACCATGATCTGCATCCCGTGCGCCCGGGCCCAGCAGTGCGAGAGCAGCGCGCCCGTCTGCGTCTTGCACGTCTTGAGCGCCACGCCATTCCACCCGAGCGACGCACCGAGCCGCACGTGGCGCCAGTCGTGCGCGCTTTCGTCGAGAAACAGCGGCACGCGCGCCGCGAGATCGCGCACGTCGATCCGATCGCGCTCGAGCTCGTACGGAAACGGCTGCTCGACATACAGCAGCCGCGACGAGATGGCCGGGTGATCCCGCGAGAGCCGATCGAGTGTCTCCGCGACCACCGCCGGATCGGTCACCGTGCAGTTGAAGTCCGCGCACAGGTGCGCGACGCCCGTGTCGAGCGCCACCTGGCCGACGCGGACGATCCGCTGCAGGTCCCACGCCGGGTCACTGCCGCGCAGCTTGATCTTGAGGCACGCGAGGCCGTCTCGCCGGATCCAGTCGCGCAGCAGGATCGGGTGGCCGTCGTCGGGTTCGTCGCCCGTCAGATCGGATCGATCGATCGGATCGAGTCCGCCCACCAGGTGCCACACCGGCAGGCGCGCCGGTGCCGAGGCGCGCGCGGCCAGGAATCGATCCGGATACACGCCGGCGAACGAACGCGCATGCGGATCGTCATCGAAGTGCCACGCCAGATCGTGGTTGAGCCACGCGCGATTGTAGGTGTCGTAGATGTCGACGTCGTGCAGACGGCCGTACGCGTCGTGCAGCGCGACGTCGAACGCCGCGTTGCAGACCAGCGCCGCGAGCCTGGGCAGGCCGCGCGTCACCGAGGGCAACACGTCGCGATCGAACGCGTGGCCGATCTCCATCGGATGCCCCGCGACATCGATCTGCGTCCATGCATTGGTCAGCGCGACACACGCGTCGGTCATCGCGGCCAGCCGGCGGGCGTACGGCAGTGGCGACGGCCACGCCCACTGCACGTTGAGCGGACACTCGCCCACGCCGCGCGCGCGCCGGCCGTCGCGCCCTTCGACCGCGAGCTCGACGTGCGCGACCTGCACGTCGGTCAGCACCTCGGTCCCGAACTTCAGCGGGACGCGCGTGGCGATCGGGTGCAGGAACGTCGTTGCGGCAACGACACGGACGTCGGTGGCGGCCATCGCGTGTCAGGCGGAATGCGGCGCGCGTGTCACCGGCGGCGGGCGGTCATCACGCCGCGGTCGGCTGCGGTGTCGTGATACGTCACGTCGGTGAACCCGGCGGCAGTCAACAGCGGCCGGTACTCGGATGTCGCGTAGCACTTGCCCTGCGTCGAGTGCATGAGCACGGTCGAGTAGTCGGCCACGGGCTTCGGTCCGGTCTTGTCGTCGTTGATGAACGCTTCGTGGATCACGATGAGGCCACCCGGCGGCAGCTGCTCGGCCGATCGCGCGATGAGCCGCGTCACGTCGGCCGTGCCCCAGTCGTGCAGCACGTTCGAGTAGAGGTGCACGTCGCAGGCCTCGGGCCACGCGTCGGTGAAGAAGCTGCCGGCGTGGACGGTGACCTGGCCGTCGCACTCGCGCGCCGCGATGAGGCGCGCGGCAATGCGATCGACCGGCGACTGATCGAAGACGACCGCCGAGAGCGCCGGATGATGCGCCGCGATCACGCACGCGTAAATGCCCGACCCGCCGCCGATGTCGAGCAGCTTGCGGCGGCCGTCGAGATCGATCCGCGACACGAGCGCCTGCGCGAGATACAGGCCGCGGCAGTCCATCGCGTCGGTGAACGTCTGCGCGAACGCGTCGTCTTCCATCGCGGCGTGCCAGTCCTGGCCGTCTTCGACCGCACCCCAGTGCGCCGGCTGGCCCGATCGCAGCACGCGCGCGAAGTCGCTGACGACCGGCCGATCCTTGAGCGACGCGAAGTACGGCGCGAGGTAGAACGACGAGCCCGCCACCACGTGTTCGCGCGCCAGCGGCGTGACGGCGTAGACGCCGTCGGTCGCGTGGACAAGGCCGTTCGACGCCGCCAGCGTCAGCAGCACGTCGACCGGCCGCGGCGCGAGGTCGAGGTCCGCGCAGATGGTGTCGAGCGTGGCCGGCGATCGCGCCAGCCAGGTGAAGAAGTCGAAGTGGACGATGGCCGCGGTCAGCAGGTCGGCAGCGTAGAGGCCGTCGCGATAGCGATAGATCGACGTGGGGTCGGTGGTCGCCCGCGTGGTCAACGTGGGGATCGGCATGGGGGCGGAGTGTACCATCCGGCTCCCGCACGCCCGGAGCGGGCTCAGTGCAGCGGGTGCCCGGTTGCGGCCGGCCAGCGCGGGAACGCGTCGGTATCGTCTTCGTCGAGTTCCTCGCTCGAGAGGACCGAGTCGACGGTGTGGGCGACGAACCCGCACGCGGCCGCGCGCGCGTCGACGATCTGGACGATCTCGCCCGAGCGCGTTTCATACACACCCACGGAGCATCCGCACGGCAGTACCTTGCCGCGAAGCATGCGGCGCAGGGAAGGGGTCCATCCGAAGAGCGAGAACATATGACCTCGATGAGCCGGCAGGGAAGGGGGAGCTTCGAGCCGACGGCCGGGCCAAAGCAAGGAGCGGACCACGACGCGACGCGCGTATGATTCGTGTCACGCATCGATCGCCATCACACATCACGTGCCGTTTGTTCCCTGTGGGGGACGCGGCCGTGTGGCTTCGTCATCGAAACGATACGGTCCGCACGCAGAATGCCGGCGGGCCGTGCGGCCGTGCCACAGAAACGCCATACATCAAGGAGACCCCTGTGACGTCAGATTCCCGCGCCGAACGTTTCTACCGCCACACCTGCGCCGGTCTCACGCGACGGCAGCTGTTCGATGTGCTGGCCTGGACGGGGGCCTCGGCGCTGCTGCTGCCGCAATGGTCGACGCGCGTTCACGCGCAGATGGCGTTCCAGGCGTACCCGTTCGCGCTCGGCGTGGCGTCGGGCGATCCCTGGCCGGACGGTGTCGTGCTCTGGACGCGGCTTGCGCCGGCGCCGCTCGAGGGCGGCGGCATGCCGATGGTGCCGGTTGAGGTTGGATGGGAAGTGGCCACCGAGCGGTCGTTCCGTCAGATCGTCCAGAAGGGCGTGGCCGTGGCGCGTCCTGAACTGGGGCACAGCGTGCACGTCGAGGTCGGCGGGCTGGAGCCGGCGCGCGAGTACTTCTACCGGTTCCGCGCCGGCCGCGAGGTCAGCCAGATCGGCCGCACGAAAACCGCGCCTGCCGCAGGCGCCGCCGTTGACGAGCTCCGGTTTGCCGTGTGCGGCTGCAGTCACTACGAACACGGCCTGTTCACCGTCTATCGTCACATCGCGCGGCAGCAGTTCGACTTCGTGTTCCACACCGGCGACTACATCTACGAAGGACGCGCCAACAACGGGCAGAACGATCCACGCGTGCGGGAGCACCTCGGTCACGAGCTCTACACGCTCGACGACTATCGCCGGCGGTACGCGCAGTACAAGATGGATCCCGATCTGCGCGCGGCCCATGCCTCGGCGCCGTTCATCGTGACGTGGGACGATCACGAGGTCGACAACGACTACGCCGGCGACGTCGACGAGAGCAACGACACGCCGCCGGCCGTCTTCCGTCTCCGGCGCGCCGCGGCGTACCAGGCGTTCTACGAAGCCATGCCGGTTCGCGCGGCCAGCCTGCCGGCCGGTCCCGACATGCGGCTGTACCGCCATCTCGCGTTCGGCAGCCTGCTTGACCTGAGCGCGCTCGACACGCGGCAGTACCGGTCGGATCAGGCCTGCGGCGGCGGTTCGGTCAGCGACTGTTCGGCCGCCGCGGCGGCCGATCGCACCATGCTCGGCGCGGCACAGGAACGGTGGCTGTTCGATCATCTGGCGAACACGCGCGCCACGTGGACGATCCTCGGCCAGCAGGTGCCGACGTTCGCGCGCGACTACGTCGGCACCGCGCCGGACGGTCGCTTCCAGATGGACAAGTGGGACGGCTACACCGCGGCCCGCGATCGTCTCTTCGCGCGGCTCGCCGAGACGCGCGCCCCGAATCCCGTCGTGTTGTCCGGCGACGTGCACGTGCACTACGCCGCCGATCTGCACCGAGACTTCGGGCGCCCGGAGTCTCCCCTCGTCGGTGTGGAGCTGACCAACACGTCAATCACCTCCGGCGGCGACGGGGCGGAGGTGGCCGGCGCGTGGGACGTGCTGCAGCGTCACAATCCGCACCTGCGATTCAACAGTGCGCGTCGCGGCTACATTGCCTGCACGGCCACGCCCGCCAGCCTGCGCGCCGATTTCCGCGTCGTCGATCGCGTGTCGATGCCGGACGCGCCCGAGCGCAGCGCGGGGCTCTGGGTCGTCGAAGCGGGGCGGCCGGGGCTGCTGGCAGGCTGACGCGTGGAGGAGTAGACTGACGGCCTGTCAGGAGTGAACCATGGCCGTGCAGGTGCGCGCAGTTGGCCGCAACGACCCGTGTCCGTGCGGCAGCGGGCGGAAATACAAGCAGTGTCACGCGTCGAAGGCGCAGACGATGACGCGTGGACAGTTGCTGATGGTGGTGCTCATCAGCGTGGT
>CAZVHY010000044.1:10701-13535 GCA_964627115.1 uncultured Solibacteraceae bacterium
CCGTGTTACAGTCCCCATCCAATCTCACAGCAAGGTGGAAGGTGATGACCAGGGACCGCGTCGACCGTCGAACGTTCATCAGGAACATGTCCAGTACCGCGGCCGCGATGTCCGTCCTGCCCGCCGTGCCCGCCGCGGCGCAGATGTCGGGTGCTGATACGGTCGAGCAGCGCTCGGCGGCGGTGTCGCGCAATGCGCCGGTCCGCATCCGGTTCTCCGTCATCGGCCTGAATCACGGGCACATCAACAGCATGACGAGCGCCGTGATCCGCGGCGGCGGCGAGCTCGCGTTCGTCTACGCGCGCGAGCCGGAGCTCGTCGCGCAGTTCACGAAGCAGTTCCCGTCGGCCAGGGTGGCGCGCAGCGAAGCCGAGGTGCTCGAGGACAACTCGACGCAGGCCGTGCTGAGCGCGGCCATTCCCGATGAGCGCGCACCGATTGGTGTCCGCGTCATGCGTGCGGGCAAGGACTACGTCGCCGACAAGCCGGGCATCACCACGCTGTCGCAACTGGCCGAAGTGCGCCGCGTGCAGGCCGAGACGAAGCGGATCTATTCGATCGTCTACAGCGAGCGGTTCGAGAACCGGGCGACGGTGCGTGCGGGCGATCTGGTCAAGGCCGGCGCCATCGGCCGTGTCGTGCAGACGATCGGGCTCGGGCCGCATCGCATGAACATCCCGTCGAGGCCCGAGTGGTTCTTCGACCGCACGCGCTACGGCGGCATCCTGTGCGACATCGCGTCGCACCAGGCCGATCAGTTCCTGTTCTTCACCGGCTCGACCGAGGCGACCGTCGTGGCCTCGCAGGTCGGCAACGTGCACTATCCGCAATACCCCGGCTTCGAGGACTTTGGCGACATGCTCGTGCGCGGCAACGGCGGCACCGGCTACATCCGCGTGGACTGGTTCACGCCCGATGGCCTGCCGACGTGGGGCGACGGCCGCCTGACGATCCTCGGGACCGACGGCTTCATCGAGATCCGCAAGAACGTCGACATTGCCGGCCGCCCCGGCGGCAGTCATCTGTTCCTGTCCGATCAGAAGGACACCCGCTACATCGATACGCGCGATCAGGAACTGCCGTACGGCCGCCAGATCGTCGACGACATCGTCAATCGCACGGAGACGGCGATGACGCAGGAGCACTGCCTGCTGGCCACCGAGCTCGTGCTCGAGGCGCAGGCCCGGGCCGATCAGTTGCGTCTGCGCGGGTAGGTAGATCGATCGTAGCCGCGGGCTTCACGCCCCGCGGATCCGGCGGGCATGACGCCCGCCGGCTACGACTTCCCCGGAGCGCAGGGGCTTCAGCCCCTGCGAAATCACGATGACCCAGCGAACCGATTCCACATCGACCGCTCCGAGCCGGCGGCGTTTCCTCCAGGGGGCTGGCACCGTGGCGGCCGCCACGGCTGGACTGGCCGGAGGATTTCCCGCCATCGTGCCGGCCACCGTGTTCGGCCAGAACGCGCCGAGCAACCGGATCAATGTCGGCGCCATCGGGACCGGGCGCATCTCGCGCGGTCACGATCTCCCCGGGATCTGGAAGCACGATCACGCGCGCATCATGGCCGTGTGCGATCTCGACAGCAAGCGTGTCGGCGAGGCGAAGACGCTCGTCAACGGCTACTACACGAAGCGCACGGGCCAGCCGTACGACGGCGTCACGACCTACACCGACTTCCGCGAGATGCTCGCCAACCGCGACATCGACGCCGTCGTGATCAGCACGCCCGATCACTGGCACGCGCTGCCGGCCATCATGGCGGTCGAGGCCGGCAAGGACGTCTACCTCCAGAAGCCGACGTCACTCACGATTGCCGAAGGCCGCGCGCTCAGCAACGCCGTGCACCGCACGGGCCGTATCTTCCAGATCGGCAGCCAGCAGCGTTCCTCGCCGCAGTGGCGCTACGCCGCGGAACTCGTACGCAACGGCCGCATCGGTCAACTGAAGACGGTGCAGGTGGGGTTGCCCGGCGATCCGTCGGGGCCCGAAGAACCGCCGCAGCCCGTGCCGTCGACGTTGAATTACGAGATGTGGCTCGGCTCCACGCCGTACGTGTACTACACCGAGAATCGCGTGCACCCGCAGAACGGCTACGGCCGGCCGGGCTGGCTGCGCTGCGAACAGTTCGGCGCCGGCATGATCACCGGCTGGGGCGCACACCATCTCGACTGCGCGCACTGGGGCATGGACACCGAGTACACCGGGCCGATCGAGATCTGGGGCAAAGCGGAGTTCCCGAAGGAGGGGCTCTGGGACGTCCACGGTCCGTTCCGCACCGAGGCGCTCTACGCCAACGGCGTCCACATGATCGTGAGCGGCGATTTCCCGAACGGCATCCGCTTCGAAGGTACCGAAGGCTGGATCTTCGTCTCGCGCGGCAACGAACAGGTGACCGCGTCGGACCCGCAGTCGCGCCTCGGCGACGAGCAGGCGCTCAACGCGAGCAATCCGGCGATCATCAAGTCGGTGATTGGTCCCAATGAGATTCATCTCGAGGTGAGCACCGATCATCACGGCAACTGGCTCGAGGCAATTCGCACACGGAAGCCGCCGATCACGCCCGTCGAAATCGCGCACCGGTCCTGTTCGGCCTGTCTGCTGCACCACATCGCGATGAAGGTCGATCGCCGGCTGTACTGGGATCCGCTCCGCGAGCGCTTCCGTAACGACGACGAAGCGAACGCGATGCTGTCGCGCCCGCAGCGGGCACCGTGGGGGCTGGGGTAGGACGGTGCCACGGTGCGAGGTGCCAGGGTGCCAGGGTGCGAGGTTCGAGGGTGCCAGGTGCGAGGGTGCCATGGTGCCACGGTGCGAGGTTCGAGGGTGCCACG
>CAZVHY010000044.1:13635-20456 GCA_964627115.1 uncultured Solibacteraceae bacterium
GTGCGATGGTGCGGCGTCCGGAGTAACCTTCGCACCGTGGCACCGTGGCACCTCGCACCCCGCACCGTGGCACCATGGCACCTCGCACCTCGCCCCCCGCACCCCGCACCGTGGCCCCCCTCGACCCTCGCACCCTTCGTTACAATTCCCCCATGCCCGGATTCCTCCGTCGTGTCCTTGCCCTGATCCTGTCGGTGTCGGCCGCCATGCTGGCTGCCGCCGTCCCTTCCGCCCAGGCGCCCGCGCGGCCGGCGCCTGCGCCGCTCGACGTCATGTCGTTCAACATCCGGCTCGGCACGGCCAACGATGGCGACGATCACTGGACGCGCCGCCGCGACATGCTGTTCGAGCTGCTGCGCGAGCAGAACGCGGATCTCGTGGGACTCCAGGAAGCCTTCCGGTTCCAGATTGAAGAGATCCTCGCCGCGGTTCCGGGCTACGGCGTCGTCGGCGTGGGACGCGACGACGGCCGGGCGGGGGGCGAGACGTCGGCGATCCTCTTCAAGACGTCACGCTTCCACGTGGCGGAGTCAGGCACGTTCTGGTTTTCCGATACGCCAGACGTGGCGGGCACGCGAACGTGGGGCAACCGCTACAACCGCGTCTCGAGCTGGGCGCGGTTCATCGACGCCGACGGCAGCGGGTTCTATCACTACAACCTGCACCTCGATCACGAGTCGCAGCCGTCGCGCGAGAAGAGCGTCGAGTTGCTGCGCGCGCGGATCGATGCGCGCACCGCGCCGGCCGAGCCCGTCATCGTCACCGGCGACTTCAACGTCGGGGAGGACAACCCCGCGCTGCACGATCTCATCGGCGCGCCCGGTGCGCCGGCCGGGGCCGCGCGTGGGCTGGTCGACACGTTCCGCGCGCTCCACCCGACGGCCACCGAGGTCGGGACGTTCACCGCGTTCAAGTTCGGCGAGACGCGCGGAGACAAGATCGACTACGTCCTCGTGCAGCCCGGCACCGACGTGCTGTCCGCCGACATCATCCGCACCAGTCGCAACGGACGGTATCCGTCGGATCATTTCCCGGTGACGGCGCGGATCAAATTCCCGGTGAAGTAGGGGCGACCCACGGATGTGAAACGCGGAGACCCGGAGGGCGCTCGTCGCGCGTTTCCGCCCGTCCTTCTCCGTGTCTCCGTGTTCCCCCCCCTCGATCACGGCACGAGCACCGGCACCGCCGCGGGATTCATCAGCACCTCGAGCTGCACCTGTCCGTCCTTCGACCAGGCACTTCCGTTCGACGCGTCGCGTTCGTTCGGCCAGACCTCGTCGTCGATGTGGACACGCGAGCCGTGCCACGCCAGATCGACACGTCGGCCCCGCCGGATCGGCAGATCGAGGGCTGGTGAACCGCCGTCGAGCCGGGCGGTCAGGTAGTCGCGCAGGAGCGACCGTTGCGACTCATCGAGCAGGACGAGATCGAACAGCCCGTCCGACACACTGGCGTCGGGCGCGAGATCGATGTTCGGACCGACCGATCGGATGTTCATGACCTCGACGAGGATGTACTCGCCCGAGAGATCCTGTCCGTCGAGCAAGACCTGACACTCGTGTACGGGGTAGTCGGCCAGCACCTCCCGCAGGACCTTGAGATCGCGTCTGACTTCGTCGGCCGTCCACGCGGCGCTCGCCTCCGCATCGGTGAGCGGTGACAGCGCCGCAATGGTGACGGCGATCGGTCCGAAGCCCATGCCCTCGAACATCGGACACGGCTGATTCGACCCGCGCACGACACCGGTGTCGAACGGGACGATGGCCGCCGACCGCCAGCCGTCGATGAGCGCCAGCGCGTCGCCGGTGATGCCCAGCGTGCGGCCGATGTTGTTGGCGGTGCCGGTCGGAATGAGCGTGAGGGGCACGTCTCGGCCGATGAGGCGCATCGCGATGTTGCGCATGGTGCCGTCGCCGCCGACGACCGCGACGAGGTCGCCCGGGTCGGCGAGCAGCGCGGCCACCGCCGGTTGATCGGTGGTCGACGCGTAGCGCGCCTCGTGCCCGGCGTTGCGCACGGCCGCAATCAGGTCCGCCGCCGCCAGCGCGCGATCACCCGAGCCGGGATTCTGAATGATCGTGACGCGCATGGTGTGCTCCCGCAGATACAAAGAGAGGCCCGCCTTTCGACGGGCCTCCCCGTGAATGCCCTGGCTCCCCAGCTCGCGATGCGTCATGCATCACACAAGGCATTCAGCCGTTCATAGAGCAAACGCCGTGCCGCGCCGTGCGCGGCAGAATCGTCATGCCGGCGCGCGCTGGCGGCGCATGCGGGTATCACGGCCGCTCGTCATGGGCAGCGCGGCGCACACCATGGCCAGCGTGTTACTCAAGCCGCGTCGTGCGCGCCGAGGCGGATCTGGCGAGTGGGTTGCAGCACGTCGAGTCGTGTCGAAGTCGTCCCAGGGCAGTCGTCGGTCTTCCGGGTCGCGCGCGACGCTGGTGCACGAGCTCCGGACGCCGCTCAACGCGATCCTCGCCTGGGCGCAGATCCTTGGACCGGACGCTGGTCGCGCTGAGCTCGAGCAGGGCCTGCAGAGTATTGCCCGCAGCGCGCGTCGCCAGGCGCGACTGCTCGAACGGCTGAGCTCCGTGTCGACGCAGGGCGGCGTCGATGGCGTCGACGGCCATGAAGACGACGATGACGCCGAGGAGGAGGCACGGGCAGAGCCCCTGCCGGACCTCGCCGGCGTTCGCGTGCTCGTGGTCGATGACGACGAAGCGGCGAGGATCGCCACGACGAGGATCGTGATCGCGGCCGGTGCCGCAGGCTGGCAGGTCACGTCGGCGTCCGAGGCGATCGACTGCCTGCACCGGCGCACGTTCGACGCCATCGTCAGCGACGTGACGATGCCGGAGATGGATGGCTACGGCTTCATCGCGGCCGTGCGCGCCGATCGCTCGCGTCGCGTGCGTCTCATGCCGGCGATTGCGCTGTCGGCGGTCACGTCGGCGACCGCACGCCGGCACGCGTATCGCGCGGGATTCCAGCTCCATCTGGCCAAGCCGGTCGATGCCGTCGAGCTCTGCCTTGCGATCGCGAATCTCGTGACGCTGGCGCGCGCGGGATCGACGGCACGAACGACCGCTCCGTTTTGAGCGATCCGCCGGGCGGGAATCAATCGCCTCGTCGTCTTGTGGCCGTGAAAAAGGCGGGGCCGGGAGACGAGCGTCTCCCGGCGTGAGGCGGGCTCAGATACGGGTGTCTTCGGGTGTCGAGTGACGGACGAAGAAACGATCCACTTCGTCCTGTGCCTGTTCCTTGGCGTAGCCGTATCGCTCCTGCACGAGACCGACGAGCCGGTCCGCGTTGCCTTCAATCTGCAGCAACTCGTCGTCGGTGAGCTTGCCCCACTGGGTTTTGGCCGCACCTTTCAACTGCCGCCACTGGCCCTTGATCTGGTCCGCATTCATGGTCGTGTCCTTTCGATCCCGGCGCCGGTGTCGTGACCGTTCGCCGATGCGCCAGCGACGCCGTGTCGCGGCGGCATGTGTCGAAACTGCACGAAGTGATCCAGCATGTCGCGTCGGGGCCGCGGCGTTTGAGCGCTCGGGAGCGCTGCGCGGCGATCGCCTGTGGCTCGGGGCCGCCATGTGTGGGCATTGCGGGAGCGATCCTGAGCGTGCGCCGGCGTACGTCGCCATCTGAGATTCGATTCTTGAGTCTGCCCGACCGGCCGCGTATCCTTTGCGCATGCCAGTCACCGGGGAGTACCCGGCGGGGTGCTCGACGGCCCCGCGGGGCGGCCCGTGTATCACCGCGCAGGGCAGGGAGTGCCGGTGAACACGCGTCGCGAGATCTCGATCGTCCGACCGGCGCCTCGCGTGCGGACCGGTTCGATACGAGGGGCGCTGCTCATCGGCTTCGGCCTGACCGTGTCGGTGTGGCTCGTGGCTGGCGTGTACTTCAGCGGGCGCATCGCGGACCTCGACGAGCGGACGTCACGGATCCGCGAGCGCTTCGTCCGCGCGCAGGAACTGCTCTCGACGGCGCGGACGCACGTGCTGCTCAGTTCGGTGCTGCTGCGCGACGCGTTGCTCGATTCGAATCCCGACACGGTTGACGCCTCCCGCGAGGCGGTGGGGCGTGCCCTCGACACGGCGTCGGCCAGTCTCGAGGCCTACATGCCGATCCTGCTCTCACCCGACGAGCAGGCGCGTGTCGAGCGCCTGCGGCTCGAGATCGATCAGCTCCGGCGCGAGATGTTCGACATGATGGCGGCCCATCGGTCCCAGCCATCGTCGATGGTCCTGCCGTCGGTGCGCGGACGTCTGGCGCCCGGCCGGGAGGCGTTCATGACGGTCGCCGACGAGCTCGGCACGCTCAATCGTGCCTCGTTCGTCGAACACCACAGCCAGGTCGACGCGCTCTACCGCGACACGCAGGCGCGGATCTGGTTCGTGCTCGGGGGCGCGCTCGCGCTCAGCCTCGGCATCGTCCTCGTCTCGGTCCGCCATGCCGGCCGTCTCGAGCAACAGGTCGCCGAACAGCACATGCACGGGCTCGATCTGCAGCACGGGTTGCAGCGGTTGTCGTCGGAGCTCATCCGCGTGCGGGAAGAGGAACGCCGGATGATCGCCCGGGAGCTGCACGACGAAGTCGGCCAGTCGCTCACCGCGATCAAGTTCGAGCTGGCTGCGGCGCAGAACACCCTCGACGAACACGGCGGACCGGCCAATCTGCTCGACGACGTGCGGCCGATCGTCGAGCGCACGTTGCAGACCGTGCGCGATCTGTCGCACATGCTTCACCCGTCGGTGCTCGACGATCTCGGCCTGTCGGCCGCGGTCGATCTCTACATCAGGGAGTTCCGGCGCCGCCATGCCATCGGGGTCGAGTTGACCGAGACCGGCATGGACGATCGGTTGCCGCGCGAAGTGGAGACGGCCGCCTACCGCATCGTGCAGGAGGCGCTCACCAACGTGGCCAAACACGCGCGGGCCACCACGTGTCGCGTGAGCCTCGCGCGACTCGAGCGGAGCCTCGTCGTTGTCGTGGGCGACGACGGTGTGGGATTCGAGCGGGATCGGCGGGGCACCGGGGCACTTCGCGCGGGGTTGGGCCTGGTGAGCATGCAGGAACGTGCGATGCAGCTCGGCGGCAGCCTCGTCGTCGAGAGCGCGCGCGGGCAGGGCACGCGCGTCGTGGTGGAACTGCCCGTGGAACTCGGCGCCGAGGCGTCCGCGTCAGGGCAGGAACAGCAGCAGGAACCGGCTGTCGGCGCGACAGCTGTCTGAAAGGGAAGACATGAGCAAGGTCAGAATCGTATTGGGAGACGACCACACGCTCGTGCGCCAGGGCGTGCGGAAGATTCTCGAGGATCAACCCGACTGGACCGTCGTCGACGAAGCCAGCGATGGCCGCGAAGCCGTCCGGAAGACGATTGAAGCCAAGCCTGACGTGGCGATTTTCGACATCGCGATGCCGCTGCTCAACGGCATCGAGGCCACCAGGCAGGTGGCGCGCCGGGCGCCGGACGTGCGCGTGCTGATTCTCAGCATGCACGCCGAGGAAGCGTACGTGGTGCAGGGCCTGCAGGCGGGCGCCAAGGGGTATCTGCTGAAGGACTCGGCGGACGTGGACCTGGTTGACGCCGTGAGGGCGGTGGCCTCCGGCAAGTCGTTCTTCAGTCCGGCGGTTGCCAGCGTCATGCTCGACGACTACGTGCGTCATCTCGCCGAGAAGGGCGTGGTCGACCGTTACCAGCTGCTGTCGGAACGCGAGCGGGAAGTGCTGCAGCTGGTTGTCGAGGGCCGGAGCAACAAGGAAGCCGCCGAACTGCTGTGCCTGAGTCCGGCGACGGTGGAAACGCACCGGTCGAACATCCTGCAGAAACTCGACGTGCACAACACGGCCGAGCTGGTGCTGTTTGCGGTTCGGCGCGGCGTCATTTCCTGAACGTCGGGACCGCCGGGCGTGAAGCCCTGCGGCTACGACGAGAGTCCTTTGCCCGTCTGTCTGCCGTCGCCGCGGGGCGTTGTGCCGCGCGGTCCCCGCTGCAAATAGTCTCCATGCTGGCTGTTTTGGGCCTGTCGAACGGTAGTTTATACAGGCAGTACGGTATTAATGTTGATTTGATGACACCAGTTGAGTAACGTTGGTGACCTCAAACACGTGGGCCAGGACACCTGTCCAGCGGCCGCAGGGCAGTGGGGAAGCGCTTCCGCGACGGGAGCCGGGTGCCTCGCGTTCCACGGAGGTTTGGGGATGGAGGCTAGAGAGGATATGCAAGTGAGATGGACGGTCCGGGCAGTGCTCGTCGCACTGCTCATGGCGTGTCTGGCGGCGCCCTCGGCGTTCGCGCAGATCACGACCGGAACCATTGCGGGCACGGTCCAGGATTCCCAGGGTGGTGTCATCCCGGGAGCCACGGTCGTGTTGATCAGTGAATCGCGCGGCACACGCAGCGTCCCCGTCGTCACCAGTGCGACCGGCGACTACGTGTTCCCGAACATGACCCCCGACACGTACACGATCGAAGTGACGATGCCCGGCTTCCGCACGCTGCAGCGGCGGAGCGTGGCGGTGAGCGGCGGCGACCGCGTGACGGTGCCGGCGTTGACGATTGAGCCCGGCGGTGCGTCCGAAACGATCGAAGTGTCGGCCGAGGCGCCCCTCATCCAGGCGCAGAGCGGTGAGCGCTCGTTTGCCGTCACCTCGGCGCAGGTCGACAGCCTGCCGCTCGGCGGTGGCCGCAACTTCACGGACCTGACGCGTCTGGTTCCGGGCGTCGTCCCGGGCGGCGACTCGGCCGGCGGCACGCGTCTCGGTGGCGCGGGCCAGAACAACATCATGATGGACGGCATCTCGGCCATGGACAC
>CAZVHY010000045.1:0-16517 GCA_964627115.1 uncultured Solibacteraceae bacterium
GTCAGCAAGCAGTACGGCCGGCAACTCCTGTTCGTCGATGCCTCGTTCCAGATGAACCCGGGCGAGAAGATTGGGCTCGTCGGGCCGAATGGCTCGGGGAAAACCACGCTCTTCCGCATGATTACCGGCGAGGAGGCGCCGGAGGACGGTGACGTGTCGGTGCCGAAGAAGGTTACCGTCGGTTACTTCCGCCAGGACATCGAGGAGATGTCCGGCCGCCGGGTCATCGACGAAGTCATCGCCGGCAGCGGGCGGCTTGGCGCCCTGCACCATGAGCTCGACGAACTGCAGCAGGCGATGGCCGATCCCTCCCGCGCCGACGAGATGGATCGCATTCTCGAGCGGTTCGGCGTCGTGCAGGAGGAATACGAGCATCTCGGCGGGTACGCGCTCGAGAGCCAGGCTCGTGAGGTGCTGCACGGGCTCGGCTTCGAGGATCGGACGATCGATGGTGACGTCGGCGCGCTGTCGGGCGGCTGGAAGATGCGCGTCGCGATGGCGCGCGTGCTCCTGGGGCGTCCCGATGTCCTCTTGATGGACGAGCCGACCAATCACCTCGACATCGAGTCCATCGTGTGGCTCGAGGGGTTTCTCACGTCGCTGCCCGGCACGCTGCTCATGACGTCGCACGATCGCGACTTCATGAACCGCGTCGTCACGCGCGTGGTCGAAATCGACGATGGCGAGATCGTGAGCTACTCGGGCAACTACGATTTCTACGAGCGCGAGCGCTCGCTGCGTGAAGCCAACCGCGAAGCCGCGTACGCGCGTCAGCAGGCCATGCTGGCCAAGGAACAGCGGTTCATCGAGCGCTTTGCCGCGCACGCCGCCAAGGCCGCGCAGGTGCAGAGCCGCGTCAAGGCGCTCGACAAGATCGAGAAGATCGAGCTGCCGAAGAAGCGGCCCGTCGTGCACTTCGACTTCCGCCAGCCGCCGCGGTCGGGCGACGACGTGGTGACGATCGAGGGCGTCAGCAAGCGCTATGGCGATCGTGTCATCTACGACGGCTTCGATCTCTCGATTCAGCGGGGGCAGCGCTGGTGCGTCATGGGACGCAACGGCGCCGGCAAGACGACGCTGCTGCGGCTGGTGGCCGGGGCGCTCGAGCCGGACACCGGGAGCGTGCGGCTCGGTGCGAGCCTGCGCATGGGGTACTTCGCGCAGCAGTCACTCCAGCTGCTCGACGCCGATCGCACCGTGTGGGAGCAGATGCAGTACGACTTCCCGCAGGAGTCGATCGGCGCCCTGCGGAGCCTGCTCGGCGCCTTCCAGTTCTCGGGCGACGAGGTCGAGAAGAAGATCCGGTCCCTGTCGGGCGGCGAGCGGTCGAGGCTCGTGCTCGCGCGGATGCTGCTGCACCCGCCGAACTTCCTCGTGCTCGACGAGCCGACCAATCACCTCGACCTGGCCACCAAGGACATGCTCATCGGCGCCCTGGCGCGCTTCGAGGGGACGATGATCTTCGTGTCGCACGACCGCGCGTTCCTGCGCGGGCTGAGCAACCGCGTGCTCGAACTGGGCGGTGAGACCGGCACGAGCCCGACGCCGGTCGTCTACCCCGGGTCCTATGTCGAGTACGTGCAACGGACCGGGCACGAGGCGCCGGGGGTGCACGCCTGAACCGGTCGGGACGTTGGTTGCGGTCCTTGTTCCGTACAGATACAATCTTTCACTGTTCCGGGTAGGCCGCAGGGCGTCCGGAACCTCTGGCGAGGGACCAGTCCCCTCCGTGCGGCTGTCGGCAAACGCCGGCGGCTCTTTCCTCGTTTCCAACCGTGGCGTCAGACGCTGTTCCGACATTGTGGCCGCTGGGACTCTACTTCCTCGGCATCCTGGGGCTCCTGTTCGGGATGGTGGGAACGACCTATGTGCTCGGTGGCCGCAGCCGAAATCGCACCAATCTGCTGCCCTATGAATCGGGCATCATCTCGACCGGGTCGGCGCGCGTCCGTCTGTCGGCGGATTTCTACCTGTTCGCGGTGTTTTTCGTGATTTTCGACCTCGAATCCGTCTTTCTCTACACGTGGGCCATCGGGGTCCGGGAGGTCGGCTGGGCGGGGTTTGCCGCGGTCGGCATCTTCGTCGCGTCGCTGGCCGCCGCGCTCGCCTATCTCTGGCGCCTGGGGGCGCTGGACACCTCGAGGTCATCCACGTGGACTGGTCGCTGACCAAACCAGGGGTACCGGCCGATACCGGCGCCAAGCCGCTGATCGACGCGGTACGCGAGAGCATCGTCCTGACGCGCCTGCAGGATCTGATTGGCTGGGGCCGCAAGAACTCCGTCTGGCCGTTCAATTTCGGCCTGTCGTGCTGTTTCGTGGAAATGGCCACGAGCCTCACGAGCAAGTACGACCTGGCGCGTTTCGGTTCCGAGGTCATCCGCGCCACGCCGCGCGAGGCCGACGTGATGGTGGTCGCCGGCACGGTGTTCATCAAGGTCGCGCCGGTCGTCAAGCAGCTCTACGAGCAGATGATGGAACCGCGCTGGGTCATTTCGATGGGATCCTGCGCGAATTCCGGCGGCATGTACGACATCTACAGCGTCGTTCAGGGCGTCGACAAGTTCCTGCCGGTCGACGTGTATGTGCCCGGGTGTCCTCCGCGGCCGGAAGCGTTCCTCGAAGCGCTGATGATGTTGCAGGACCAGATCGGCAAGGAACGACGGCCGCTCAGCTGGGTCGTCGGACCGCAGGAGGTCGTCAAGCCGGAGCTCCCGATCATGCGCGACCTCAAGCGTGAGGAACGCCGCCAGCGCGGCACGCTGCGGCCGATGGATTCCATCTGACCCGTCCCGTGCCGACCGAGGCTACCGCTCACGTGTCTTCGCCCGTCCGCGCCGATCTCGACGCCCGCTTCCCCGGGGCCCTGCGCCCCGACGCCGAGGTCCGCGACGGCATTCCCACGTTCTGGGTCGACCGGACGACGGCGGCCGACGTGCTGCGTTTCCTCAAGACGGACGTCGCCAGGCCGTATCCGCTGCTGTACGACCTGTTCGTCATCGATGAGCGGATGCGCGCGGAGCGCACCACGCCGGAGGCCGACACCGAGTACACGGTCGTCTACCAGCTGCTCTCGTTCGACCGGAACGAGGACGTCCGCATCAAGGTGGCCGTCGAGCCGGAGTCGTGCGCGATCGACTCGATCTGCGGCGTATGGCCCGCGGCCAACTGGTACGAGCGCGAGGCGTGGGACATGTTCGGGGTGACGTTCCGCGGGCATCCCAACCTGCGCCGCATCCTGATGCCGAACACCTGGATCGGGCACCCGCTGCGCAAGGATCACCCGGCGCGGGCGACCGAGATCGAGCCGTTTCAGCTGCCCGACGAGAAGCAGCAGCGCGAGCAGGAAGCCATGGCGTTCCGCCCCGAGGAGTGGGGGCTCGAGCGCGGTACCGACGAGTTCGACTACCTGTTCCTGAACCTGGGCCCGCACCACCCCGGCACGCACGGACTGCTGCGCATCATCCTGCAGCTCGACGGCGAGCAGATCGTCAACGCCATTCCCGACATCGGCTATCACCATCGCGGCGCCGAGAAGATGGGCGAGCGGCAGACCTG
Organism: uncultured Solibacteraceae bacterium; assembly: GCA_964627115.1. Taxonomy (GTDB): domain Bacteria; phylum Acidobacteriota; class Vicinamibacteria; order Vicinamibacterales; family SCN-69-37; genus SCN-69-37. The sequence goes on from CAZVHY010000045.1 coordinate 3,558, forward strand.
GCACACGTTCATCCCGTACACCGATCGGATCGACTATCTGAGCGGCGTGATGAACAACCTGCCGTACCTGATGGCGGTCGAGACGCTGGCCGGGATCACCGTGCCCGAGCGCGCGCAGGTCATCCGCGTGATGATGTCGGAGTTCTTCCGCATCGCCAGCCATCTGGTCTGGTTCGGCACGTTCGCGCAGGACCTCGGCGCGTTGTCGCCGACGTTCTTCATGTTCAACGACCGCGAGCGGATTCTCCAGGTCGTCGAGGCCATCACCGGTGGCCGCATGCACCCGAGCTGGTTCCGTATCGGCGGTGTGGCGCACGACCTGCCACAGGGCTGGGAAGGACTCGTCAAGGGGTTCATCGACTACTTCCCGCCGCGGCTGCGTGAGTACGAAACCGCGCTGATGAAGAACATCATCTTCCGGCAGCGCACGATCGGCATCGGGGCGTACACGCTCCAGGAGGCCATCGACTGGGGCGTGACCGGACCGGGGCTGCGCGCCTGCGGCATGGCGTGGGACCTGCGCAAGGCACGTCCGTACTCGGGCTTCGAGCACTACGAGTTCGACGTGCCGACCGCGACCGCGGGCGACTGCTTCGCGCGCGCCGAGGTGCGCATCGAGGAGATGCGGCAGAGCCTGCGCATCATCGAGCAGTGCCTGCGCAACATGCCCGCGGGCGACGTCAAGGCCGATCACCCGCTGGCGACACCGCCGCGCAAGGATCGGACGATGCACGACATCGAGACGCTCATCACGCACTTCCTGAACGTGAGCTGGGGCCCGGTCGTCCCGCGCGGCGAGGCGTTCGGTGGCGTGGAGGGCAGCAAGGGCGCGTACGGCTACTTCCTGATCAGCGACGGCAACACGATGTCGTACCGCACGCGCATCCGCACGCCGTCGTTCCCGCACCTGCAGATGCTGCCGCTGCTCAGCCGCGGCATGACCGTCTCCGATCTGCTGGCGATTCTGGGCAGCATGGACTACGTGCTGGCCGACGTGGACCGGTGACGCCATGCTGACCGACGCCATCAAGCAGGAAATCGAATCGCACATCCACGAACCGGAGCACCGCGCGGCGGCCTGCACCGAGGCGTTGCGCATCGTGCAGCGCGAGCGCGGCTGGATCGACGACGAGAGCCTCCGCGAGATCGCCGAGTTCCTCGGCATGAGTCCGCACGAGCTCGACGGCGTGGCGACGTTCTTCAACCTGATCCACCGGCGGCCGGTGGGCCGGCACGTCATCCGGATCTGCGCCAGCGTGAGTTGCTGGGTGATGGGCTACGAGGGCCTGCAGGCGAAGCTGCTCGCGCACCTGGGCGTCGGTCTCGGCGAGACCACGCCCGACGGCCGGTTCACCGTGGTGCCGAACCAGTGCCTGGGTTGCTGCGACCGCGCACCTGCGCTGATGATCGGCCGCGATCTGCATCGCGACGTGAATCCCGACGCCCTCGACGCGTTGCTGGAGCCGTACCGATGAGCGACCCGACACGCGATCTGCCGCTGACCGGCGCCATCAAGGCGGACGGCACGGCGCTCTCGCTGCGTGAATACGAGGCCGTTGGCGGATACGCGGCGGTGCGCGCGGCGCTGTCGGGTATGGCGCCGGCCGACGTGACGGCGCGCGTGAAGGACGCCGGACTGCGCGGGCGCGGTGGCGCCGGCTTTCCCACGGGCATCAAGTGGGCGCTCGTGCCGATGGGCGAAGACGCGGCGCGGCCGAAGTATCTCGTGGTCAACGCCGACGAGATGGAGCCGGGCACGTTCAAGGATCGGCTGCTGCTCGAGGGGAATCCGCACCAGCTCGTCGAGGGCATCATCCTCGCGGCGTACGCCATCCAGGCCGACATCTCGTACATCTTCCTGCGCGGCGAGTACACGGTTGCCGAAGAACGCCTGCACCACGCGATTCACGAGGCGTACGAGGCCGGGTATCTCGGCCGCCACATTCTCGGCGGATCGTGGAGCCTCGATCTCTACCTGCACATGAGCATCGGCCGCTACATCTGCGGCGAGGAGACGGCGCTGCTCAATGCGCTCGAGGGCAAACGTGCGACACCGCGCACCAAACCGCCGTTTCCGCAGATCAGCGGCCTCTGGGGCAAGCCGACCATCGTCAACAACGTGGAAACGCTCTGCAACGTGGCGCCGATCGTGGCGCGCGGCGCCGAGTGGTTCAAGGGATTGAGCAAGACGCCCAACGGCGGCACGAAGCTGTTCGGTGTGAGCGGCAAGGCGAAAACGCCCGGGCTGTGGGAGCGTCCGCTCGGCACGACGATTGGCGAGATCCTGGAGCTGGCCGGCGGCATGCGCGACGGTGTGACGTTGCGCGGCATCATCCCGGGCGGCGCATCGACGGATTTCCTCGGCCCCGAACACCTCGACGTCCAGATGGACTTCGACACAGTGGCGAAGGTCGGCAGCCGCATGGGCACCGGCACGATGATCCTGCTCGACGACCGGACGTGTCCGGTGGGCATGGTGCACAACCTCATGCAGTTCTTCGCGCAGGAGTCGTGCGGATGGTGCACGCCCTGTCGCGACGGCCTGCCGTGGGTGCAGAAGGTGGTCGGCGCCATCGAGGCGGGTGAGGGGCGGCCGGACGATCTCGACATGCTGCGGCGCCACACGCGACTGCTCGGCCCCGGCCTGACGTTCTGCGCGCTGGCGCCCGGAGCCTCCGCGCCGCTCGGCAGCGCGCTCGTGCGCTTCAAGGACGACTTCGAACGGCACATCCGCGACCAGCGGTGCGCGTGGAACTGAGCGATGCCTACGATCTTCATTGACGGCAAACCGGTCGAGATTCAGGGCAACGAGAACCTGCTCGAGGCGCTCATCGAGCAGGGCCTGAACGTGCCGTACTTCTGCTGGCATCCCGCGCTCGGGTCGGTGGGCGCCTGCCGGCAGTGTGCCGTCACGCAGTACAAGGACGAGAACGACACGCAGGGGCGGATCGTGATGAGCTGCATGACGCCGGCCGTCGAGGGCCTGCGCATCGCGGTCGACGACGAGGCGTCGAAGGGGTTCCGGGCGAACGTGATCGAGTGGATGATGACCAATCATCCGCACGACTGTCCGGTGTGCGACGAAGGCGGTGAGTGTCATCTGCAGGACATGACGCTCATGACCGGCCACACGTACCGGAATTACCGGTTCCAGAAGAAGACGTACACGAACCAGGATCTCGGGCCGCTGGTCAACCACGAGATGAACCGCTGCATCGAGTGCTACCGGTGCGTGCGTTTCTACAAGGACTTTGCCGGCGGCAGCGATCTCGACGTGTTCTCCAGCCACAATCACGTCTACTTCGGGCGCCAGGCAGACGGCACGCTCGAGAGCGAGTTCAGCGGCAATCTCGTGGAGGTGTGCCCCACGGGCGTCTTCACCGACAAGACGCTGAAGAAGCACTACACGCGCCGGTGGGACTACACGACGGCGCCCTCGGTCTGCGTGCACTGCTCGCTCGGCTGCAACATCACGCCCGGCGAGCGGTACGGCGACCTGCGGCGCATCCGCAACCGGTACAACCGCGACGTCAACGGCTACTTCCTCTGCGACCGCGGCCGGTACGGGTACGAGTTCGTCAACGCGCCGCGCCGGCCGAAGCAGCCGATGCTGCGCGTGCCCGAGTCGGCGCGCCGCAACGAGTTCCGTGAGGTGACGCGCGAGGACGCGATGGACGTGCTCGGGGCGCTCGTCAAGGACGGGGGCCCGGTCATCGGCATCGGATCGCCGCGCGCGTCGCTCGAGGCGAACTTCGCCCTGCGGATGCTCGTCGGCGCCGACAACTTCTATCTCGGCCTCTCGAAGGACGAGAACGCGCTGATGTCGGCCACGCTCGAGGCCGTGCTCGAGGGGCCGGCGCGCCAGCCGAGCCTGGGCGAAATCCCGAAGCACGACGCGGTCTTCATCCTCGGCGAAGACCTCACCAACGTGGCGCCGCTGGCGGCGCTCCAGGTGCGGCAGACCGTGCACAACCGCCCGCGCGCCAAGGCCCGCGCGCTCGGTATTCCCGACTGGAACGTGCTCCCGGTCGCGCGCGTCATCGACGGCGAACGCGGGCCGGTGCACATTGCCACGCCGTACGGCGGCAAACTCGACGACATTGCAGCGTCGACGTTCCGCGCCACGCCCGAGGCCCTCGCGGCGCTCGGTTTCGCCGTGGCGCACGCGATATCAGCCGACGCGCCCGATCCCGGTCCGCTGCCCGATGACACCCGCGCGCTGGCCGCGCGTATTGCCGCCGATCTGCTCGGGGCCGAACGCCCCCTCGTCGTGTCGGGGCCGGCGTGCGACAGCGTCGAGGTGATTCACGCCGCGGCGAACGTGGCGTGGGCGCTCTGCCGGGCCGGCAAGACGACGGCGGGCCTGTTCTACACGGCCCACGAGAGCAACTCCGTCGGGTTGGAAATGATGGGCGGCGGGCACCTCGAGGACGCGGCGCAGACGATCCTCGACGGACGCGCGCGCGCGGTCATCGTGCTCGAGAACGACCTCTATCGCCGCGCCGACGCGCGTGTGGTCGACGCGATGATCGACAAGGCCGACATGGTCGTCGTGGTCGATCACACGATGACGCCCACGGCGATCCGCGCCGACGTGGTCCTGCCGGCCGCGACGTTTGCGGAAGGCGCCGGCACGCTCGTCAACAACGTCGGCAGCGCCCAGCGGTTCATCGAGGTGCTGCGCCCGGAGGGCGAAATCACCGAGAGCTGGCGCTGGCTGCGCCGCATCAACACGGCCGCCGGCCGAAGCACGGTGACGCAGTGGATCGATCTCGACTCGTTCCTGCACGAGCTGGTCAGCGAGTTGCCGGTGTTCGCCCGCATCGTGAACGTGGCGCCGCCTGCGTCGTTCCGCGTGGGCGGCCGCAAGATTCCGCGCCAGTCGCACCGCTACAGCGGCCGCACGGCGATGAAGGCCAACATCGCGGTGAGCGAAGGGGCGGTCGCGCAGGACCTCGACTCGCCCATGGCCTTCACGATGGAGGGGTTCGGGCGGATGACGCCCGCCCGGCTGATGGCGTCGTTCTGGACGCCGGGCTGGAACTCCGCACAGGCCATCACGCGCTTCCAGGAAGAAGTGAACGGGCCGCTCGAAGGAGGCGACCCGGGCATCCGCCTGATCGAACCGGGTGCTGATGCCGATCGGCCGTACTATCGGCCCGCGGCCGCGCCAGCGCCGCCGCAGGGGCAACTGCTGGCCATCGAGCGCATGCACATCTTCGGCAGCGAGGAATTGTCGAGCCGCGCGTCGGGCGTGGCCGCGCTCGCTCCGGCGCCGTACGTGCTGCTGCACCCCGACGACGCGGCCGCGGCGGGCGTGGCGGAAGGGGAGATCGCGGAGGTGACGATCGAGGGGCAGGCCCCGATACGGCTTCCGGTGACGTGTCAGCCGGCCATTGCGCGTGGCGTGATGGCGCTGCCGCGCGGGCTCGATCGGCTGCCGTTCGTGCCGCTGCCCTCGCCGGGCCTCGTGCGGAAGGTGTCGGAGGCCTGATGGATCTCCAGGCGCTCCGGCCCGTCCTCATCGTCTTCGGCGTGCTCGGCTGGCTCGTCATGGTGGCGAGCCTCAACATCTGGATCGAGCGCCGCCTGCTGGCGCTCTGGCAGGATCGCTACGGCCCGAACCGTATCGGTCCGCTCGGTCTCGGGCACGTCCTGGCCGACGTGATCAAGATCTCGTTCAAGGAAGACTGGATTCCGCCCTTCGCCGACAAGCCGGTCTTCATCCTGGCGCCGTGCATCATCATGACGACGGCCCTGATGTCGTTCTCGGTCGTGCCGTTCGCGCCCGGGATGAGCGTCATCGATCTCGACGTCGGCATCCTGTTCTTCCTCGCGTTGTCGTCGATCGGCGTCTACAGCGTCGCGCTGGCCGGCTGGTCGTCGAACAGCAAGTATTCGCTGCTCGGTGGCCTTCGCGCCGCCGCGCAGATGATGGCGTACGAAGTGTTCATGGGCCTGTCGCTGATGGGCGTGGTCGCGCTCGCCGGGTCGTTCAGTCTGCACGACATCGTGGCCGCGCAGGAGAACCTCTGGTTCGTCGTCCCGCAGTTCCTGGGCTTCATCGTCTTCTTCATCGCGGGCGTGGCCGAGACGCATCGTCTGCCCTTCGACCTGCCGGAGGCCGAGAGCGAGCTCGGCGCCGGGTTCCACAGCGAGTACTCCGGCATGAAGTTCGGCGCGTTCTTCGTCGGTGAGTACATCGGGGTGACGGTGATCTCGGCGCTCACGGCCACGCTGTTCTTCGGCGGCTGGCACGGACCGTGGCTGCCGCCGGTCGTCTGGTTCGTGCTCAAGACGTTCTTCTTCATTTCGATCTTCGTGCTGCTGCGGGCCTCGCTTCCGCGGCTGCGCTACGACCAGCTCATGACGTTCGGCTGGAAGATCATGCTGCCGCTGTCGCTCGTCAACGTGCTGGTGACCGGGGCGATTATCCTGGCGAGGAACTGACCGATGTTGAGCGTTCTGCGCAGCATGTGGATCGTGTTCAGGCACGCGTTCGACAAACGCGTGACGGTGCAGTATCCGGAAGAGAAGCCGGTGATCGCGCCGCGGTGGCGCGGGCGCATCGTGCTGACGCTCGATCCGGACGGTCAGGAGCGGTGCGTCGCCTGCAACCTGTGCTCGGTGGCGTGTCCGGTGTCGTGCATCGCGCTGCAGGCCACCGAGGACGACAGCGGCCGGCGCTATCCGGAGTTCTTCCGCATCAACTTCTCGCGCTGCATCTTCTGCGGATACTGCGAGGAGGCGTGCCCGACCTACGCGATTCAACTGACGCCGGACTTCGAGATGTCCGAGCACCGGCGGCAGAACCTCGTGTACGAGAAGGAAGACCTGCTCGTCAACGGCCAGGGCAAGTATCCCGGCTACAACTTCTACCGCGTCGCCGGCCTGGCGATTGCCAACAAGGGCAAGGGGGAGGCCGAGAACGAGGCGCCCCCGGTCGACGTGCGGAGCCTCGTGCCCTGAGGGGCCCATCATGGCGGCGATGAACCTCTTCTTCTACGTGGCCTCGGCCGTGGCCGTCGTGGCGACGGTGCTGGCGCTCACGCGCCTGAACGCCGTGCACTCGCTGCTGTACATGGTCGTGTCGCTGCTGTCGGTGGCGCTGATCTTCTTCGTGCTCGGCGCGCCGTTCATCGCCGCGCTGCAGGCCATCGTCTACGCGGGCGCCATCATGGTGCTGTTCGTGTTCGTGATCATGCTGCTCAATCAGGGGCCGCAGGCGGTGTCGACCGAGCGGCACTGGCTCTCGCCGCGGACGTGGGTCGGCCCGTCGATGCTCGCCACGATCCTGTTCGTCGAGATGGTGATCCTGCTGCGCGGGGATCCGAACTGGCTGCCGGGTGAGCGTATCGTCGGACCGAAAGAGGTCAGTCTCGCGCTCTTCGGGCCCTACATCCTGGTGGTCGAGCTCGCGTCGCTGCTGCTGCTCGCCGGTCTGGTCGGCGCGTATCACGTCGGTCGTCGCGAGCCCGCGACGCCCGGCGCGGGGACGCGGTAATGGCGCACATACCGCTCGAACACGGTCTGCTGCTGGCGGCCACGCTGTTCGCGATCGGGTTTGCCGGCCTGATGGTCCGCCGCAATGTCCTGTACGCGCTGGTCAGCGTGGAAATCATGCTCAACGCTGCGGGGCTCGCCTTCGTCGTCGCGGGTTCGCGCTGGGAGCAGCCCGACGGGCAGGTGATGTTCCTGATGATCATCACCATGGCCGCCGCGGAGGTTGCCGTGGGGCTGGCGCTCGTGCTGCGGTTCTACCGCGAATACCAGACGCTGGATCTCGACGCAGCCGATCGGCTGAGGGAGCAGGCCTGAGATGGAACCGCTGCTCTGGGCCGTCCCTGCGCTGCCGCTGGCCGGGTTTCTCGTGCTGGCCCTTGCCGGCGGACGGCTGCCGAAGGCCGTCGTCTCGGTGGTGGGCGTCGGCAGCGTCACGGCTGCGGCCGTCATCGCGCTGCTGCTCGCGCGCGACTTCCTGATCGCCCCACCGGCCGGCGGCGCGATCGAACAGCCGCTCTGGACCTTCTTCGACGTGGGCGGCCTGCGCGTCGACGCGGCGCTGCGGCTCGACGCGCTGTCGCTCGTGATGACGCTCGTCGTCACGGTCGTCGGTGCGCTGATTCACCTGTACTCGACGGCCTACATGCGGGAGGACGCCGGCTACGCGCGGTTCTTCGCGTGCATGAACCTGTTCGTCGCCGCGATGCTCACGCTCGTGCTCGCCGACGATCTGTTCTTCCTGTTCCTGGGCTGGGAAGGCGTCGGGGTGTGCAGCTTCCTGCTCATCGGCTTCTGGTTCGACGATCCCGCCAACGGGCGTGCGGCGGCCAAGGCGTTCCTCGTCACCCGCATCGGTGACGTGTTCCTTGCCGTGGCGATGTTCCTGCTCGTGGCCCAGTTCGGCACGCTGCACATCGCCACCGTGCTCGAGCGTGCGCCGCAGGTCTGGGGCGTCGGGGCCGGCGTGGCCACGCTCGCGGCGGTGCTGGTGCTCGGCGGCGCCATCGGCAAGTCGGGGCAACTGCCGCTGCAGGTGTGGCTGCCCGACGCGATGGCCGGGCCCACGCCGGTCAGCGCGCTCATCCACGCGGCCACGATGGTGACGGCCGGCGTCTACCTGATCGCGCGCATGCACGGCCTGTTTCTGCTCGCGCCGGAGGTGCTGACCGCCGTGGCTGTCATCGGCGCGCTCACGCTGCTCATCGCCGGCGCCGCGGCGTTCGCCCAGCGCGACATCAAGCGCGTACTCGCGTACTCGACCATCAGCCAGATCGGCTACATGTTCCTCGCGCTCGGCGTGGGCGCCTGGTCGGCCGCGCTCTTTCACTTCTTCACGCACGCCATCTTCAAGGCGCTGCTCTTCATGGCCGCCGGCGCGATCATCGTCGCCCTGCACCACGAGCAGGACATGTTCCGTATGGGCGGACTCCGCCGGCGGCTGCCGCTCGTCTTCTGGACGTTCGTGGCCGGAGCGGTGTCGCTCGCCGCGCTGCCGCTCATCGGCGCCGGGTTCTTCAGCAAGGACATGATCCTTTTCGAGGTGGCGACCTCAGAGCTCGGCGGACCCGTGCTCTGGTCGGTTGGCTTCGTCGGTGCGTTCGTGACGGCGCTCTACACGTGCCGCATGGTGTGCCTGACGTTCTTCGGCGAGACCAACGCGCACCATATCGAGCCCCGCACGCCGGTGGCCATGGCCGTTCCGCTCGTCGTGCTCGCCGTGGCGGCCACCTTCGCGGGCCTGCTCGAGATTCCGCGCACGCTCGGCCACTATCCAGCCTTCTCGCACTTCCTCGAGTCCGCGCTGCCGCATGCGCCGCTGCGTGAGGCGTCGGTCAGCTTCGAACTGCTGCTGCAGGCCGCATCGGCCGTCATCGTGATGGCCGGGCTGGCGGCCGGCTGGTGGCTCTGGAAGGGCGGCGCGTTCGCGGACCGCGCCGGTGGTCAGGCGTCGCCCGTGCAGGCGTGGCTGGCGTCCGGCCTCGGTTTCGATCGGCTCTACGGCGCGCTCATCACGCGTCCCTATGCGGCCTTTGCCACGGCCAACGCGAAGGACGGCATCGACTCGGTGTGGCGCGGCGTGGCGATGGGGGCCTGGGCCTCCGGCGTGTTGCTCCGCCTCACGCAGAACGGCCGGCTGCGCTGGTATGCGGCGGCCCTCGGCGCCGGGCTCGTCGCCGCCATCTTCCTGGTCGTGTACGTATGAGCGCCCTCTGGATCTTCCTGCTTCCGTTGATCGGCGCCGTGGTGGCGCCATGGCTGGGCCGCGCGGCCCGGACGATGGCGATGGCGGTGCTCGCGGTCGACGCGCTGCTGCTCGTCCAGCTCTGGCGTCAGGCCGGCGTGTCGACCGACTCGCCCTGGATTGCTTCGTGGAGTGCCGACTGGATTCCGCAGCTTGGCGTCCGCTTCGCACTGGGGCTCGACGGCTTTGCCCTGTCGCTCGCGTTGATGTCCTGTGTCGTCGGTGTGGCCACGCTGGCCGGCACGCCCGGCCGCGGGCGTGACGACGGCGCGTTCTGTGCGTGGTTTCTTGCCGGTGTCGCCGGCGTGATCGGCGTGTTCCTCGCGACCGATCTCGTGTTCTTCTTCGTCTGCTTCGAGCTCATGCTGCTGCCGGTCGTCGCCCTGATGGCGCGGTGGGGGACCGGCGACGATCACCGCCGCGTGGCCATGCGGTTCTTCGTCTTCACGCAGACGGGCGGACTGCTGATGCTCATCTCGATCGTCGGCCTGCACGCGGTTCACCATGCGGCAACCGGCGTGCACACGTTCGACTACGCGGCGCTGACGGCGACACCGCTGTCGAACGTCCTGGCGCAGCTGTTTCTGCTCGGATTCCTCGCGGCGTTCGCCGTCAAACTTCCGCTCGTGCCGTTCCACACCTGGCAGGCGGAGACCTATGCGAGTGCGCCGACCGAGGCGGCCATCCTGCTGGCCGCGCTGATGGCGAAGACGGCCGGCTTCGGTCTGCTGCGCCTCGCGCTGCCGCTGTTTCCCGGTGCGGCGATCGAGCTGGCGCCCTGGCTCATCGCGCTCGCGGTCCTCACCATCGTGTATGCGGCGTGGCTGGCGTACGGCCAGCAGGACATGGTGCGCGTGATTGCGTACTCGAGCGCCAGCCACCTCGGATATGTGGTGCTCGGGGCGTTCGCGTTCAACGAGCTCGGACGAACCGGTGCCGTCGTGCAGATGGTGTGTCACGGTCTGAGCGTGGCCGGCCTGTTCCTCGTCTTCGCGCACGTGGCGCGCACGACCGGCTCGCGCGACGTGCGCGAGCTCGGCGGCCTGTGGAAAGCCGCGCCGTCGCTCGGCGTCGTGGGACTGGTGTTCGTGTTCGCGACACTTGGCCTGCCCGGGCTCGGCAACTTCGTCGGCGAGTTCATGGTGCTGGCCGGCGCGTTCCAGCGCTATCCGCTGGCGACCGCGCTGGCCGCCGTGGGCGCGGTGCTGAGCGCGGCCTACGCGCTCCGGCTCATGCAGACGACGTTTTTCGGCCCGGCCGATCCGGCGCGCCGCGTGACGGCGCTGCCGACGGGCTCGATGATCGTCTGCGCCGGACTCATCGCCGGGCTGGTCTGGACGGGCCTGCGCCCGCAGGCGCTCGTCGCGTTGCTCGTGCCATCACCGGCGGATGTCCAGCAACTGGTCGCGGGAGGCAGCCGTGAGTAGCACGGACCTGCTCGCGCTGCTGCCGTTGACGCTGCTGGCGGTGACGCCCATCGTGCTGCTGCTGACGATCTCGGCCGAGCGCCGGCGTCACGCGCTCGCGGCCGGCGTGGCCCTGGCCGGGCTCGGTGCGGCGCTGATGGCGCTGCCGACCTCGGCCTCGCTGGCGCCGCGCGACGTCACGGTCCTCATGCAGATCGACGGCTTCGGGCTGGCGTACGTCGCGCTGGCCGTGCTCATCGCCGTCTGCATCATCGTGACCGGCTACCAGTACGTCGCGAGCCGCGAAGCGAACCCCGAGGAGTACTACGTGCTGCTCGTCATCGCCACGGCCGGTGCGGCGGCGATGGCGCTGAGCACGCACTTCATGTCGTTCTATCTCGGGCTCGAGATCCTCGGTATCGCGCAGTACGGTCTCCTCGCGTACTTCCGCCGCGACCGGTACGGACTCGAGGCCGGCCTGAAATACCTCGTGCTGGCCGCGGCGTCGGCCGCCTTCCTGCTGTTCGGGATGGCGCTGGTGTACGCGGAAATCGGCACCATGACGTTTGCGGGGATGGTCGGGGCCTCGGCCGAGCAGATGAGCAACTCGGTTGTGCTGCTCGGCGTGGCGATGATTTGCGCCAGCATCGGGTTCAAGCTCTCGATCGTGCCGTTCCACTACTGGACGCCCGACGTCTACGACGGCGCACCCGCGTCGGTCGTGGCCTTCACGTCGACGGCCGGCAAGGTGGGCGTCTTCGCCGTGCTCGTGCGGTACTTCACCGTGCCGGCCGGGCCGATCTCCGAAGCGCTCATGGAGTACATCGTGGTCACGGCGGTCGCGTCGATGATCGTCGGTAACGTGATGGCGCTCGTGCAGACGAACATCAAGCGCCTGATGGCGTACTCGTCGATTGCGCACATGGGCTACATCTCGGTCGCGTTCCTCGCGTACGGACCGCTGGCCGCGCAGACGATTACGTTCTATCTCGTCGGCTACACGCTGGCGGCGCTGGCCGTGTTCGGCGTCGTCATGGCCGTGTCGGCGTCTCCCGGCCGGCGCGGCGATGTCGACCACATCGCAGACTACCGGGGGCTCCTGCGCTCGCGCCCGGTGCTCGGCGCGGTGCTCGTGGCGGGCCTGCTGTCACTGGCCGGCATTCCGCTCACCGTCGGCTTCCTCGGCAAGGTCTACGTCGTGCTGGCCGGCGCGCAGGAGAGCCACTGGTTCGTGCTGGCGGTTCTTGCGCTCAGCAGCGTCGCTGGCGCGTGGTACTACATGCGCGTGGTCATCACGGTCTGTTCGGCGCCGGCGCCTGATGCACCGGCCGCCGTCGACACGGCCACCGTGACGATGCCGGCGACCGTGGTGCTCGGCGTGATTGGCGTGCTGACCATCGTGTTCGGCGCGTATCCCGCGCCGATCCTGGCGCTCGTCGAAGCGCTCCATCGCTGACGCGGGGGGGGAGGCTTTCGGGGTCCTTTGGGTCCTGCTGGTCCTCCTGGTCCTTCAGGTTAAAGGAACGAACTGGCGCTCGCCATCTTCTGCGAAGTGCTGTCCGTCGTCCGGGCGCCGCGGTGCCCGGCACCGTTGGTGCGGACCTGAAGCACCTGCAGGACCTCGAGCACCTCAGGACGCACCTGAAGGACCAGCAGGACCCATAGGACCAACAGGACCAACAGGACCTGTCGATCGGTCCTTTGGGTCCTGTCGGTCCTGTTGGTCCTTCAGGTCAACGAAACGAACTGGCGCACGCCATCTTCTGCGAAGTGCTGTCCGTCGTCCGGGCGCCGCGGTGCCCGGCACCG
>CAZVHY010000045.1:16617-18859 GCA_964627115.1 uncultured Solibacteraceae bacterium
CGGACCTGAAGCACCTGCAGGACCTCGAGCACCTCAGGACGCACCTGAAGGACCAACAGGACCCATAGGACCAACAGGACCTGTCGATCGGTCCTGCGCATCCGCACGAGCCAAGTCCCCGGCCCATTCTGCCGATTAGAATCTCGGCGTAACGCCCGATCCCCGGCCGTGCGTCTGAGACCCGTATGACCCTTCTGGTGTTCGTCGTCGTGACGTTCGTCATCTGGTCCACGATCGGCACGCTGCGGCGGCGCATCGACGCGCTCGAGGCGCGTCTGTCGGCGATGGCGGCCCTCGAGGCGCGGATCGCGCGTCTGCTCGAGCGCGTGCAGGGGCTCGAGCAGCGCCACACCCCTGCGCCGCCCGGCGCGGACGCTGTTCAGCTCGAGGTCGCGCCTGCGCCGGCATCGTCTCCCGCCGACCCGATCATCAGCACACCAGCAGACGCGCAGGTGGACGTCCCCACGCCGGCGTCCGAGCCCACGCCGCCACCCCTGGCGACGGATGCCGCACCGGCGCCGCTGGCCGCGCCGATTGCCGCAGCCGCAGCCGAGCCGGTCGAGGCCGCGCCAGTGCCGGTCGCGCCATCGTCGCGGTCGCGTTCGTCCGCTGCAGACACCGACACGTGGGAAGTCGTGGTCGGCACCAGCTGGCTGAACAAGATCGGCGTGCTCATTCTCGTCATGGGCCTCGCCCTGCTGCTCGGCTACTCGATGACCAACATCGGGCCGGCCGGGCGTGTGGTCATCGGTTTCGTCCTGAGCGCGGCGCTGGCCGGCACCGGCATGGTGCTCGAGCGCCGGACCGCGACCCGCGCGTACGGACAGGGGCTGATTGCCGGCGGCTGGGCCGGCGCGTACGTCACGGCGTTCGCGATGCGTGCGCTGCCCGCGGCGCGCGTCATCGACAGTGACGTCACCGGACTCGTCCTGCTGCTCGCGATCGCGGCCGGCATGGTCGTGCACTCGCTGAAGTACCGATCCGAAGTCGTGACAACGCTGGCCTACGTGGCCGCGTACGTGCCGCTGGCGTTCACGCCGCTCACGACCTACTCGCTCATGGCCTCGGTGCCGCTCGTCGTCTCGCTGCTGTTCGTCGCGCAGCGGCTCGGCTGGTCGTCGATCTCGGCGTTCGGGCTGGCGTCGACCTACGGCATCTTCGCGCTCCGCGGGACCGTGCTGCCGGGCGGTGTGCCCGACGCCACGGCACTCGCGCCGTACCTGGTGCTGGTCGTCTACTGGCTGGCCTTCGAGATCGCGGACGTCATCGGCCTGCGTTCGCCGCGGTCGGTGACCACCGCCCGGCGCGTGCCGCTCTTTGCACTGAACGCCGTGGGCGCGTTGGGTGCCGCGCTGCTGCTTGCCGATCGCGGTGACGAGGGCGTGATGGCAACGGTCCTCGTTGTCGCGGCGGCCCTGTATCTCGCCAGCGCAATCGCGCGCGCACGGCTCGTGCCGTCATCGCCGGACGGCACGGAGACGTCCGGTGCGTTCACGTCGACGCACGCGTCGCTCGCGTTGTCTGCGGCGCTCGTGGCCTGGGCGATCGACATCCGCATGGCGGGACCGCAGCAGACGTTCGCCCTGCTGCTGGTGGCGGAACTGCTCATCGCCGCGGGGCTCGTGCTCGGCGACCGCCAGATCCGCCGCATCGGCGTCGCCATGGCCGGCGTCGTCACCGTGCACCTGTTCGCGTTGATCCTGTTCCTGCGTGCTGACGATCTCGCGTGGCCATGGACGATGGCGGCGTGGACACCGGCAGCGGCAGTGGTGGCAGCGGCCTGGTATGCGAACCGGGAGTGGATCGGCGCGCGCGGCGCGGCACCCGATCGCCTCGCGCCGGCGTTTCCATGGGCGGCGCTGCTGATGATTGGCGCCATCGTGGCCCATGACGTGGCTGCGGCCTATCAGGGGCTGGCGGGCGTCGTCGTGGCGATCGTTCTGCTCGAGGCCGGGATTCGACGCCGCGCCGAATATCGATGGCAGTCGTATGTCGCGCTCGTTGCCGGTGTGATGGCGGTCATCGCCGTGTTCGGGCCGGACGCCCGTGCGCCGTCGAGGGCCGATCTCTGGGGCGCGATGCCGCTGGCGATTGCGGTCGTCTACGGCTACGCGTGGCGCATCAGGCAGGCCGTCAGCCGCACCGACGCGGCTGCGCGCATCGCGCTTGGCGTTGCGGCGTCGGCCGGCACGACGCTGCTCACGATTTTCGAGTGGCGCGTGCTGCCGGCCTCGCTCGTGGG
>CAZVHY010000045.1:18959-20359 GCA_964627115.1 uncultured Solibacteraceae bacterium
GGCCTGATGATGCTGTTCGTCTGCATCCTGAAGCTGTTCCTGTACGACCTGCGCGAGCTCGAAGCGCTGGCGCGCATCCTGTCGTTCGTCGTCCTTGGCCTCGTGCTGCTCGGCGTGTCGTGGACCTACACCCGCTACAAGGAGCAGATCAGGAAGTTGTTTTAGGGGGCAGGTGCGTTCCAGGTGCGCGAGGTCCTGCCGAAAGTGGGAACCCGAAGGGGTGTGCGGCAGGGGCCAGCGCGCGCCACACGGCCGCGTGGCCGTTTCGCCGAGTTCGGAATCAGGCGTGTTTCTTGCCTGTATCGGCCCCTATGGCCGTCAAGGTCGCCCCCGACACCGATACCCTGCAGCCCGCGACGCGTTCGCGCCTGTCCTTCTACGTCCTGATGACGATGACGGCGCTCGGCGTCATCCTGTGCGCCATCGTCGTCTCACCATTCGTGCCCGGCCTGGTCTGGGCGCTGTCGCTGGCCATCGTCGGCTTCCCGCTGCACCAGCTGGTCGAACGCTACCTCCGGATGCCGAGCCTGGCGGCAGCGGTCAGCGTGCTCACGGTGGCGCTGCTGCTGCTCGGTCCGACGTTGTTCATCGGATGGCAGATCGGATCGCAGGCCGGCGATCGCATCGATGAGGCGCAGCGCCTGTTCGAGTCGGGCGCGTTCCGGGATGCGCTGGATCGGTTTCCGCTGGCGGCCCGTGCGTACGATGCGATGAGCGGCAACGGCGGGCAGCCGCCGGAAGTCACCGACATGGCGCCGGGCGCGGCGACGACGGCCGGCGCCTGGATCCAGGCCCTCCTGTCGGCGTTGTTCCAGGCGGCGATCGCGCTGTTCACGCTGTTCTTCCTCTTTCGCGATCGTGTCGCCGTGCTGAAGGTCGTGCGCTCGTTCATGCCGATGACGGACGCTGAAACCGACTACTTCTTCGAGCACCTGCGCAGCATGACGCGCGCGACGATCTACGGAACGGTCGTGGTCGCGATCGTTCAGGGCGCGCTCGGCGGCATCATGTTCTGGTTCATGGGCATTCCCGCGGCGCTGCTGTGGGGCGTGGCCATGGCGTTGCTCTCGCTGATTCCGTCGGCCGGCGCGTTCGTCATCTGGCTGCCCGTGGCATTCGTGCTCGCGGCGCAGGGAGAGTGGGGCAAGGCGGTCGTACTCGGCGCCTGGGGCGCGCTGGTGGTCGGCACCATCGACAACCTGCTCTATCCGGTACTCGTCGGCCGCGAGATCCGGATGCACACGCTGCCGGTGTTCTTCGCGATCGTCGGCGGCCTGTTCATGTTCGGCGCGGCGGGCATCGTCCTCGGCCCCGTCATCGCGTCAGGCACGATCGCGCTGCTCACCATCCTCCGGCGCCGCACCGCACACGGCCGTTCGGCCGTGCGTGCGACGTGACGG
>CAZVHY010000046.1:0-2712 GCA_964627115.1 uncultured Solibacteraceae bacterium
CCTCACCCACACGTTTCGGTACCGCACGGGGTTGGAGTGATCCTGCAGCGTCAGCGGCAGCTCGGGATCGTGCGGCGTGTAGCTGTGCGGCGTCATGGTGGCCGACGTCGATCCCATGACGGGGCGGCGATGGTGCACGAGCACACCGTTCCAGAACACCGTGACGTAGGCGGGACGCACGAGCGTCTGGCCCTTGAACACCGGCGCTTCGAAGATGATGTCGTACGTCTGCCACTCCCCCGGCTTGCGCGCCACGTTCACCATCGGCGGGTGCTCGCCGTAAATCGACGCGGCCATGCCGTCGGCGTAGGTGACGTTGTTGAACGAGTCGAGTACCTGGACCTCGTATCGCCCCATCAGGATGACGCCGCTGTTGCCGCGCCCCTGACTGAAGCCGGCGCCGTCGGCCGGCGTGGCGAACTCGACGTGCAGCTGCACGTCGCCGAAACTTTCGCGCGTGACGATGGAGCCGCGGCCCGCGCCGGTCTCGAAATACCCGTCGCGCACGGGCCACTCGGCCGGCTCGATCTGTCCCTTGCGGTTGTGCGCCCACTTCGAGAGGTCCTTGCCGTCGAAGAGCACGATGGCGTCAGCCGGCGGCGCGCCAGGTGTGGCGCCCGGCGCGACGATGGGCGGCTGGGGACGCGCGGCGTCGTGAATGCGCCACGGCGTGCCGGGAATCTCCGCCATGTTGGTGTAGCCGAGCACCTCGTTGTTGGGGCCGCGTACGGGCCCGGGATCGGGCTGCGGCGTGGCAGCGGGCGCCGGCGCTGCGGGTGCAGGAGCCTGGGGCTGCTGCGCGTGCGTCAGCACACCGGCCGAAACCACCGCGGCACCGAGGATCAGGATGGTCGGGGACGTCTTCATCGCTGGCAACATGACACGCTCCTTTGAAACGCGGAGGACACGGAGAATAGCTCGAGAACGCGAAGGATAGATCAGAACGCGGAGAGCACGGAGACGCGGAGGATAGATCGAAACGCGGAGGCACGGCGGACGCGTGAGGAATGGGACGATGTGGAGGGCGTCAGACTCGTGTTTGTCCCTCTCCGCGCCCTCCGTGTTTCCGACCTGTCCTCCGCGTCCTCCGCGTTTCACACCGGCCGGCTGCCGCGCCGTTCGATCTCGCGGCGGACAACGGGCGCGACCTGCGTTCCGAACAGCTCGATCGACCGCATCACCTGCGCATGCGGCATCGGGCCGACCGTGATCTGCAGCAGGAAGCGATCGTGCGCGAAGAGCTCGTGGTGCGCGAGCACCTTGTCGATGACCTGCTGCGGACTGCCGACGACCAGCGCACCGGAGGCCGAGGCGCGCGACTCGAGGTCTGCACGCGTGATCGGCGCCCAGCCGCGCTCGCGCCCGATCTGGTTCATCGCTGCTGCGTAGGACGGATAGTACTCGGCGGCCGCCTGCTGTGACGAGTCCGCCACGTAGCCGTGCATGTTCAGGCCGAGCGGCACGTGTCCCAGATGCCCGGCGCCGATCGTCGCCTCGCGGAACAGCATGACGAACGGCAGGAA
Source organism: uncultured Solibacteraceae bacterium (assembly GCA_964627115.1). Classification (GTDB taxonomy): domain Bacteria; phylum Acidobacteriota; class Vicinamibacteria; order Vicinamibacterales; family SCN-69-37; genus SCN-69-37. The sequence continues at coordinate 1,524 of CAZVHY010000046.1, forward strand.
CCGGTCCGGCACGCCGCCGATGATGGCCAGGGTCATGCCGAGGCCGAGCTGGCCGGCGCGCACCGCGGACTCCGGGGTCCCGCCAACGGCCACCCACACGGGCAGCGGCTGCTGCACCGGCCGCGGATACACCGGCTGTCCGTCGAGCGCGGCGCGATGGCGGCCCGACCAGGTCACCCGTGTCTGGTCGCGCAGGGCCACGAGCAGTTCGAGCTTCTCGGCGAAGAGGTCGTCGTAGGACGCGAGGTCGTAGCCGAACAGCGGAAACGACTCGGTGAACGATCCGCGACCGGCCATGATCTCCGCGCGGCCGTTCGACAGCAGATCGAGCGTGGCGAACTGCTGGAAGACACGGACGGGATCGTCCGAACTCAACACGGACACCGCACTCGTCAGACGCAGGCGTTTCGTGCGCGCGGCCGCGGCCGCCAGGATGACCGCCGGCGCCGAGGCCAGGAAGTCGGCGCGGTGGTGCTCACCAATCGCGAACACGTCGAGCCCGATCTGATCGGCCAGCTCGATCTCCTCGAGCAGGTCCGCCATGCGGCGGACGGCGTCGACCGGCTCGCCAGTGGCCGGATCGACCGCCGTTTCCACGAAGGTGCAGAGACCAAGTTCCATAGTGTGCCGCCCGTGCGTTGCCATAGACTACCCGCATGTCACGCCTGCAGACCCTGCTCCTGTTGCTCGTCACGACGACGGCGCTCTCGGCCGCGCCGGACCAGTCGCCCACGTTCCGGCTCTGGTCGGACGATCTGAAGAGCGGCACGTTCGATCTCGAGCAGGTCTACAACAGCTTCGGGTGCACGGGCAGCAACGTCTCACCCCACCTGGCCTGGTCGGGTGCGCCGAAAGACGCGCAGAGTTTCGTGATCACGGTGTACGACCCGGACGCGCCGACCGGATCGGGCTTCTGGCATTGGGTGGTCGCCAACGTCCCGGCAGCAACGAGGATGATTGCCGCCAACGCCAGCCGCACACCGCGCATGCCGGCCGGCTCGCTCGAAACGCGCACGGACTTCGGCCCGCCCGGGTATGGCGGCCCGTGTCCGCCGGCCGGCGATCAGCCGCACCGGTATATCTTCACGATTCACGCACTGCGCGTGCCGAAGCTTGACGTGAACGCCGACACGAGCGCCGCGCTCGTCGGGTTCATGACGAACGCGAACCGCATCGCCAGCGCGTCGTT
>CAZVHY010000046.1:2812-10818 GCA_964627115.1 uncultured Solibacteraceae bacterium
CCCAGATGTTGCGGTAGCGGACCGGGTGATCGTGGTCCTGCAGGCCGATGGGGCCTTCGGCGGCGTGCGGCTCGTACTTCGCGACGTTGCGCCACACCATCGGTCCCATCGATGCCTGACGGTTGTGCACGACCACGCCGTTGACGAATACCGTGAAGTACGCCGGCTTGGTCAACTTTCCGTTGTCCCATCGCGGCGCTTCGAACACCACATCGTAGGACTGCCACTCACCGGCCGGCCGCAGCACGTTGACGAGCGGCGGCCACTGCCCGTAGATCGCGCCGGCCGTGCCGTCGGCGTACGTCGGGTTGTCGTGATTGTCGAGAATCTGAATCTCGTACAGGCCCATCAGGAACAGCCCGCTGTTGCCGCGATTCTGACTGTTGCCGCGGCGTGACGCAGGCGCGGCCCACTCGACGTGGACCTGCACGTCGCCAAACGTCTCGCGCGTGGCGATGCCGCCCGATCCGGGCACGACCTCGAAGTAGCCGTTCTCGACCTTCCACGGCGCCGGCGCATCACTCTGCGTGAACGACGCCGTCCCGAACGAGACGGCCGACCACTTCGACAGGTCCTTGCCGTCGAACAGGATCACGCTGTCCGACGGCGGCTGCCCCACCTGCGCGCCGGGTGTGATCACCGCAGGCCGCGGACGCGACGGGTCGTGCACGTGATACGGCGTGCCCGGCACGAGCGGCGTATCCGTGAAGCCTTCTTCGGGCGACCCTCCGCCCTGAGGAGCCTGACCGGACATGACCGGTATCGCCACGGCCGCTGCCGCGGCCGCCAGCACGAGCGCGAAAATAATGCGACGCATGGAGGGAAGTATAGGACACGGCTGCACGGCGGCTCGGCGGCAGAGTGGCCCGGCTGCGGCTCGGAATAGGCGACAAGGCTGCGAAGCGACGGTGAGGGGCGACACAGGAGTCGGCCCCTACGTGACCCCCATGTACGGGGGGGCCCCCGTGCCCGCCCACCACCGCGCAGCCATGCCGCCCGCCGCCGCGCCGCCTACGACAGTCTCAACCGCTGGAACTCGGCCACGCGTTCGGTGATGGCCGTCTCGGTCGGCAGGCGTTCCATGCTGCTCGCGCCGTAGAAGCCGGCAATGCCGCGTGTCCGCTCGAGTACGAACCGCGCGTCGTCCGGCTCGCTGATGGGACCGCCATGACAGATGACGATCACGTCGTCCCGCACCGAGACGGCCGCGTCGCGAATGTCCTGAATCGCGTCCACACATTCCTCGAGCGTACGCGTCGTCTTCGCGCCAATCATGCCCTTGGTCGTCAGTCCCATGTGCGCCACGAGGATGTCCGCCCCCGCCCTGGCCATGGCCATCGCATCGTCGGCATTGAACACGTACGGCGTCGTGAGCAGGTCCATCGTGCGCGCGAGCGCGATCATCTCGACTTCCTTCGCGTAGCTCATGCCGGTCTCTTCCAGGTTCTGGCGGAAGAGACCGTCGATGAGCCCGACCGTGGGGAAGTTCTGCGCGCCGGCAAATCCCAGTCGCTTGATCTCGGCGAGGAACACGGGCATGAGGCGGAAGGGATCCGTGCCGCAGACGCCGGCAAGCACCGGCGTCTGCCGCACGACCGGGAGCACCTCGCGCGACATCTCGACGACAATCGCGTTGGCATCGCCGTAGGGCATCAGGCCCGACAGCGAACCATGACCGGCCATACGGAACCGGCCCGAGTTGTAGATGACGATCAGGTCTGCGCCGCCAGCCTCCGCACACTTCCCCGAAATACCGGTGCCCGCGCCGGCGCCGATGATCGGCTCGCCCCGCGCCACCTTCGCGCGCAGTCCCTCCAGAATGGTTGTTCTCGTCATCTCAAACTCCCTTGTTGCCGGGCCGGTCCTCTGGGTCCTGTAGGTGCTACTGGTCCTTCAGGTGCGTCCCGAGGTGCGTCTGGTCCACTTCCAAATGTTGGCCAGCGGCAGCGCGTTCCTGTGACCTGAAGGACCCAAAGGACCTGCAGGACCTAAAGGACCAGTAGCCCCCCTTCCTATTGCCGCCTGATGTCGAACGTCCCCGTGAACGCGCCGAGGCACCCGAAACCCGCGTAGGTGCCCGTCATCCGGTTGCCGGATTCGGTCCACGTAAGCTGCGCGAAACTCTGCGGCGACTGCCCTGCAGCGCAGTCGAACCCACCCGACGAGCTCAGCTGCATGCGCTGGCTCAACGGCGGTGCGTCCACGTTACCGCTCAACGTCCCCGACCGGCTGCGCGCTGCATTCTCGAAGTCGATGCGGAACGTGCCGCCCAGCGCGAACCGCGTCTGTTCGATCGTCAGCTGCAGCTTCCCGCGCCCGCCGTACGATTCGTCGATGTCTCCCGTCCACGTGCCCGTCAGTATCGCCGAGTTGACGTCGTCCGGTGATGTGGGCGTTCGGCCCCCGCAGGCCGTGGCCGTCAGCACGACGGCCGCGAGCCACGCCAGCGATGTCCTTCGTGTGCGCATGGTTCACCTCCCTCGAAGTCCGAGCCGATCGTGTTTGAACAGGGACAGCACGTCCGAGCCGCTGGCCAGCAGCAGCGGACCGCTGACCCACGGCACCCACCGGTACTGCGCCGGTCCGCCGCCAAGACGCCAGAGTTCGCGGCCATCGTGCGCGTCGAGTGCGACGAGCTGGTTCGAGAAGAGCGGCACGTATACCACGTTGTCCCGCGCGGTCAGGCCGAAGGCCACCGACGCGATCGACGGTGTGATCCGCCAGCGCACGCGGCGCGTTCGCAGGTCCCAGGCCATGACCTCTCCCGACAACGAGCCGGCCACCAGCGTGTGGCCCGAGACCGCGAGCGGACGGAAGTCCTGTTCGTCTGCGAGAGCGTCGACACGGGGCAGCGTCCACCGTGCAGCACCCGACGCACGATCGAACGCGTGAATCGTCCCGTCGCGCGCGGCCACGATGACCAGCCCCCGAGCGAAGACCGGATTGCCCGAGGCGCCGATGGACGCCGGCACGTCGCGCTTCCAGCGGACACGCCCCGTCGGGATGTCGACGACGATCACGCCGCCGGCCGGCGACGGCCCGAACACGGAGAACGACGCAGCCACGAGTCCGCCATCGACCACCGGTGAATACACCGTGGTCGTGGCCGCGTCCCCGGCCCGCGCGGACCATTGCCGTTGTCCGTCCGTCATCCCGATCGCGTGGAGCGATCCGGCAAGCGAGCCGCTGAACACGACGTCGCCGGCCGACTCTCCCAGGTGCATGCCCGATCCGCCGCCATCGGGCGCCACGAACGCCCACCTGCGGCGTCCGGTGCGCCGGTCCACGCCGACGAGGTCGTAGTCTCCCGCCACGACGACGTCTCCACGCACGACGACGCGGGAGCCGAACGTGGTGGCCGTGGCGTCCATGGGCACGCGCCAGCGCACGCGTCCGCTCGTCGCGCTTGCCGCCACGAGCGCACGATCGTGCGTGAGGAAGTACGCCGACACGTCGTCGTACGCCGGAATGCCGCGTGCGGGTGCGTTCAGTTGCCAGACCAGACGGGGCGGCGTGCTCGCCTCGCCGACGGCCGCGGCAGTCCCGAACGCCAACAGGGTCAGCAGCGCGGCGATGTGCACCGCGCTGCGGTCGAGACGCCTCACTGCGCGGTGCCAGTCGCCCACAGCGGTTGTCCCGAGTGTGTGTAGATCACGACGTTCCCATCGCTCTGGACGACGAGCCAGGCGCCGTCGTGGCCCCAGCTGCCCTCGCTCGACCAGACGGGCACGCCGTTCGCGTCGTACATCACGAAGTTGCCGTCGTGCTGCATGATGACCATCCCTGCGGAACGCCCCGCGGTGCCCGACGACCAGAGCGCCGCGCCCTGCCGATAGAGCACGAGGTTGCCGTCGCCCTGATAAACCAGATCGAAGCGCCCGTCGCTCGACGTGATCCACTCGCCGGGACGCAGCCGGTCGTCAGGTAACAGCCGATCCGTGCGCCCCTCGCTGCCGCCCGTGCCTGGCCCGGGACTCGGTGACGGGCCGGGATTGGACGGCGGTGGAGGCGGGGGCGAGGGTGGCGCCGGCGGTGGCGCGGGTGTCTGCGATCGGAGCGGCACCCGCATGACTTCCGTCAATGCGTGCGAGATGCTGTCGTTGGACTCGCGCGTCATCCGTATATGCGCCGGCCCCCAGCTGCCGTCGGTGCCGAGCACGATGTTGAGGGCGTTCGGATACCGCTGGCTCGTGTGCGGCACGACGCCGTCGTTGGGGACGCACTGGTTCACCGACGGGCTCGACACCATGGCGCAGTAGATCGGATCGATCGACGCGAGGTGTCCGGCCAGACTGAAGAGCGACTGCGCCTGCTGGATGGCCGCCGCATCACCGTGAGCCGAGTTCGCGAGAATCCAGACCGCCCAGAAGTCGAGCCCGGCAATCGTGCCGTAGAGCGCCGTGGCCACCGCGTCGGCCGCTTCGGGCGCCACGGCCCTCATCGGACCGGCCCAGTAGTAGTTGTTCGCGACACTGACGATGCCCACGCGGTGCGGCACGGCGGACGCTTCGCGCGAGATGTTCGCGGAGGCGTTGAGCGCGGTGAGGTACGCCGATCCCGGACGCATGTCCGCCATCACCGGGAACCGCCAGTCGATGCCGAGCGTCGCGCCGAGATCGAGCACCGCCGACCGGCCGTAGGCCACGGCCCAGCCGAGCAGCGGCGACAGGTTGTGCATCACCCACGACGTGTTCGACGGCCGGCTGAAGGCGTGCATCACCATGCCGGCGTACGACGACGTGGCGCTGGCGAACGAGGCCCACTCGTTGAAGTTCGTCACCAGTGGCGCGCCCGCATGCGGTGTCCCCACGGTGACGACGCCCGCCAGCGCGCGCCGGCGGCTCCACTCGCGTGCCACGATGCCGCCGTTGCTGTGACCGACGGCAATCGTGCGCTGCACCGGCAGCGACGCGAGCGGCCCGAGCGCGTTCGCCTGCGTGACGTACGATGCGCGCCAGTCGAGCTCCGGCCGGTAGGGTGTGATGGCCACGCGTTCCGCGATCCGGCCCGAGGCGCCCTCCCAGGTGCTCGCCGACGACATCAGGCCGTGCAGGAACACCACCGGATGCTCCTGCGCCCGCACGGGCGCCACCAGGCCCCACATCAGCACGGCCAACATGACGACAGTGATGCGCTTCATCGCCGCACCTCGTCGCTCATCACGATGTTGGCCAGTTCCACCTCGGTGACCGCGCGTCCGGCCCCCGCTTCGGCGAGATGGTGTTCGGTGCGCAGCAGCCGGCGGACGTAGCCGTGGCGGCCGTGTGCGTCGTAGGTCACCCCCGTCCGCATCTCCCCCCGACCAGACGACGAGGTGAGCAACTCGACCGGCAGGACCGTGTCGGGCTTGACCAGGACCTCGTGTCGCGCATCGCTCGTGGTGGCCACGTAGCGATCGAGACCGCGCACGCGCCCGGTTGCCGGCCCGAACCGCCGCTCCAGTTCGCGACGCCGCGTGAGCTCTCCGCCCGTTCCGGCTTCGGCCAGGAGCGCGCCTGCCGGCGACCTCCCACGACCGCTCGCGGCGCCCTCCTGAACGACGCGCGCGGCCCCCACCAGTTGCAGGTCGGCTGCCGACACTGCGCGCACCCGCTGGCCGCGGCGATCGAACAACTGCGGCTGCTCCTCATCGTCGGCCATCTCGACACGTGCGACGAGGAACGGGTTGACGAGCGTCGACGTCCCGCGCGGACCAGCGACGAGCGCGTCGGGCAGGCGGCTGGCCGACAGGCTCGTGACCCATCGTCCCCGCCGCTCCTCGCGGACGACGCGCATGATCACGTCGGGACGCGGCAGGCCGATCGGCACGCCCGACGGCGTGACGCGCCGATGGCGGACGGTCAGATCGGCGCTGAAATGACGTGGCGGCCCCAGTGATGGTTCCTGACGTGCCACTTCGGCACGCGCACCGGTCGGCAGACCGGCGCCCGCGCCCGCGAGGACCGCCAGCGTGAGGCCGGCAGCCAGTGTTTTTCCGTACGATACCCGCATGCTTCACCCCCTCGCCGCTTCGTCCGCGACAGTGCGAACGATCTGCGGCAGGCCTGCCCTTAGAGCAAGCGGGATGCCCGGTTTCGCGGGTTGGAGCGCGTGAGCGTGAAGCGCAGAATCAGGCCGTTTTTCGACGATTGCGCGTGCGCCGGCCGCGCGCGCGGACCAGCGATCGCAGTTTTCGCAATCCTGGCGGCTGCGAGGGGGCTCGCAGAAAATGCAACACGTTCGAGCGGACGGCCGGCAAACGATGCGGGCGAGACTTGACGAGGGGGCCTGCTTCAGTGCAGTGTGTCAGCCTTCCAGCGCTTGACGGAGAAATTGATGGCAGACATTTGCGCTCCCCTCGACCGTTGTGTGTCAACGGTCGCTGTTTTCGTGGACACCGCCGGCGGCCGCGCGGCGTCCCTCACATTTGTGCGCTGAGGATCGTCACACATGGACAATCGGACCCGCCTGCTCGTTGCAAGCGTCGTTTCCATCGCCACCACGTCGTTCGGCTTCATGGTGCGTGCCCTGCTCATCACCGAGTGGGGTGAAATCTTCAACCTGACCGAAACGCAGAAAGGCGCGCTCCAGGGCGCGGGGCTCTTCCCGTTCGCCGTCAGCATCATCCTCGTGTCGCTCATCGTCGACCGGGTGGGATACGGCCGCATGATGGCCGTCGCGTGGATTGGCCACGTGGCCGCCGCCATCATCACGATGACCGCGGGCTCCTATACGCAGCTCTACATCGGCACGCTCGTCTTCGCGCTGGCCAACGGCATCGTCGAGGGCGTGACCAACCCGGCGGTTGCCACGCTCTATCCGAAGGACAAGGTCCGGTACCTGAACATCCTGCACGCCGGCTGGCCCGGCGGGCTGATGGTGGCCGGCATGTTGTTCATCGCCATGGGCAGCACGCCCTGGCAGATGAAGATCGGCCTGTTCCTGCTGCCGGCGATGGTCTACGGCCTGATGATGCTCGGCTGCAAGTTCCCGGTGCAGGAGCGCGTCACAGCCGGCGTGTCGTTCGACGACATGATGAAGGAGTTCGGCTGGGCCGGCTGCCTCATCGTCGCCTACTTCGTGGCGCTGGCCGTCGATGCCGTGGGTCAGGGCATCTTCAACACGGGCCTGCCGCCCATGGCGATCTGGGCCATCACGCTCATCCCGACCATCATCTTCGCGATGATGTACAAGGCGGTGGGCCGGCCGGTGTTCATCTACCTGCTGCTCATCATGATCGTGCTGGCAACGACCGAACTCGGCACCGACAGCTGGGTGGCCGACCTGCTGACGCCCATCCTCCGCGGTAACGCCGCGTGGGTGCTGGTCTACACGTCGGCGATCATGTTCGTCCTCCGCATCGTGTCGTCGGGTCCGCTCGTGCGGGCGCTGACGCCGGTCGGCCTGCTGCTGGTCTGCTCGGTGATGGCGGCCGGCGGCCTGATGATGCTGGCCGGTGCGGGGTCGTCGGGCCTGATGGTCTTCCTCGCCGCCACGCTCTACGGCGTCGGCAAGACCTTCTTCTGGCCGACGACGCTTGGCATCGTGGCTGAGCAGTTCCCGCGCGGTGGTGCGCTGACGCTCAATGCCATGGGCGGCATGGGCATGATCGCCGTGGGCGCCCTGGGCGCGCCGTTCCTCGGCGCCATCCAGGACCAGCACATCGATCGCGGGCTGCAGATGTCGCAACCAGCCATCCACGCGCAGATCGCGGCGCCGCCGCAGACCTTCCCGCTCATCCGCGGCATCGAGGGCGGCCCGACGACCGTGGGGCCGTACCAGCCGATCGACCGCGTGAAGGAAGCCGCGCTGCCGGCCACCGAACGGGCCGCCGCCGACGCGGTCATCGGCGAATACAAGCAGAGCACGCTCTTCCTGTTCGCCTACCTCCCGATGATCATGTTCGTGGCCTACGTCCTGCTGTTCGCCTACTACCGCAGCCAGGGCGGATACAAGGTGCAGGAACTGGGCGGGGGGCACTGAGGAGTGGCCAGGGGTGCCAGGGGTGCCAGGGTGCCAGGGTGCCA
>CAZVHY010000046.1:10918-17177 GCA_964627115.1 uncultured Solibacteraceae bacterium
GGGTGCCAGGGTGCCAGGGTGCCAAGGTGCCAAGGTGCCAAGGTGCGGTAGGTAGATAGTGGCGGGCCGGCGGTACACATACCGTCGGCCCGCTTTTCGTTGTAGTCCCACGTCCGAACGACTTCCGCGAATCTGAAGGTCCGGAGCCTCGCACCGTGGCACGGTCGCACCGTGGCACCTTCGCACCTTCGCACCCTGGCACCGTGGCACCGTGGCACCGTGGCACCTTCGCCCCCTGGCACCTTGTCGTACCCTATCCCCCGTGCCCCTCGTCACGCTTTCCCACGTCACCACTGCCTTCGGACACCTGCCGCTGCTCGACGATGCGGCGTTGCAGATCGACGCGGGTGAGCGGATTGCGATCATCGGGCGCAACGGCACGGGCAAGTCGACACTGCTCAAGATTCTCAACGGTGAGCTCGAACCCGACGCCGGGCAGATCTGGCGCGGGCCGGCGGTGCAGTCGGCGCGGCTCGATCAGGACGTGCCACTCGTCTCCGAGCGCACCGTGTTCGACGTCGTGGCCGACGGACTCGGCCGCCTCGGTGCGATCGTCAAGGCCTATCACCACGCGGCGCGCGAGGTCGCGACCTCGCCGAGTGAGGCCGCACTCGAGGAGCTCGGCCGCCGGCAGCACGAGCTCGAGGAGCTCGACGGCTGGCGCTCGGAACAGCGCGTCGAGCTCGTCGTCAACCGGCTCGACCTGCCGGCTGACGCGATCGTGGACACGCTGTCGGGCGGATGGAAGCGGCGTGTGATGCTCGGCCGCGCGCTCGTGGCCCAGCCCGATCTGCTGCTGCTCGACGAGCCGACCAACCATCTCGATGTCGAGGCCATCACCTGGCTCGAGGACTTCCTCGCCGACTATCCGGGCGCCGTCGTGTTCGTCACACACGATCGCGCCTTCCTCCGCCGCCTGGCCACGCGCATCGTGGAGCTCGATCGCGGACGGCTGACCTCGTGGCCCGGCAACTACGACACGTTCCTCGAAAAGAAGGAGGCGTGGCTCGCCAACGAGGCGCTACAGCACGAGAAGTTCGACAAGAAGCTGGCCGAGGAAGAAGCGTGGATACGCCAGGGCATCAAGGCGCGCCGGACGCGCAACGAGGGACGCGTGCGCGCGCTCGAGGCCATGCGGCGTGAACGGGCCGATCGGCGCGAGCGCGCAGGCACGGCCCGCGTGTCCGTCGTCGCCGCGGAACGTTCGGGACACGTGGTCTTCGAAGCCGAACACGTGTCGCTCGCGTTCGGCGACCGGACGATCATCGGCGACTTCTCGACCCGCATCATGCGCGGCGACCGCATCGGCCTCATCGGTCCGAACGGCGCCGGCAAGACGACACTGCTGCGGCTGATCGTCGGCGATCTCGCGCCGGACAGCGGCGAGGTCTCACGCGGCACGGGGCTCGCCGTGGCGTATTTCGACCAGCAGCGCGAGCAGCTCGATCCCGAGCGCACCGTTGTCGACACCGTCGCCGACGGCAACGACACGGTCGTCGTCAATGGCCAGCCACGCCACGTCCACGGCTACCTGCGCGATTTCCTCTTCCCGCCCGAGCGCGCACACTCGCCCGTCAAGGCGCTCTCCGGCGGCGAACGCAATCGTCTGCTGCTGGCGCGGCTGCTCGCGAAGCCGGCCAACGTCCTGATTCTCGACGAGCCGACCAACGACCTCGATCTCGAGACACTCGAGCTGCTCGAAGCGCAGCTGGTCGACTTCCCCGGCACGATCCTGCTCGTCAGCCACGACCGCGCGTTTCTCGACAACGTGGTGACGAGCGTCTTTGCGTTCGAGGGAGACGGGCGGGTCGAAGAGTACGTCGGCGGGTACGACGACTGGAAGCGCCAGCGCGCGGCTGCCACGTCCGCACCGGCGCCGGCGAAGACAACGACGTCCACCCCCCAGCGAACGCGGCCGGCCGCCGCCGGGAAGCTGTCGTTCAAGGAGAAGAAGGAGCTCGAGGATCTGCCCGCGCGCATCGACACGATCGAAACGTCGATTCGCACACTCGAAGCGCAGCTTGCGTCGTCCGACTTCTACCGCGAGCCGCCAGACGTCGTCCGCGACGCGGTCACGCGGCTCGAGACGCTGCAGAGCGACCTGCAGGTGGCGTACGCGCGGTGGGATGAGCTGGAGACGCGGCGAAGCCCTTACACGTCGTAGGGGCCGGGCTTGCCCGGCCCGGGCGGCCCAAGGGCCGCCCCTACAAATACCCGAACAGTCCCCGCAGCGCCTCGAAGATGACGTCACCGATGGCGCGCATGAAGGGACCGATGTCGCGCGTGGTGATGGCCGTGGAGACCACATCGGCGCCACCGACCGGATCGGTGACGAGCAGCCAGATCGTGGCGCCCGCAACAGCCGCGGCCACGATGCCAATCATCGCGATCAGGCTGACGCTCCAGCGCGCGACGCTGCTCATAGACCGTCAAGTGTAGCATCGCCCCTTGTCAGGCCAGGACACGGGGAGGACGGCTACACGGCCACAAGGCGGCGAGGCTACGAGATCAGAACTCCGGCGTGGCCGACTCGACCGGGCGGCCGATCGTCTCGAGTGATGCTCTGCATGCAGACGCATCACCGACGACCACGACCGTCGCGTCCTCCGGCCGTATGTGACGCTGCGCAACCTCGTGGACGTCGTCTGCCGTGATCGCTTCCACCGCCGGCACGAAGCGATCGAAGGTGTCGTCCGGCAGGCCGTGCACCGCGAGTTGCATCGCGGCACGCGCCACCTGACCGGCGGTCTCGAAGTTGCGCACGTACCCGCGCGTGAGCGACGCGCGCGCCGCCAGCAGCTCATCGGCCCCGACGACCGACGTGCGGATCTGCTCGAACTCCTGCAGGACGTCCTGAACGGCATCGGCCGTCGCGTCGCTCTGCACGCTGGTGTCGCAGGAAAACGATCCGGCCATCCTGCGGAAATCGAACGACGTGTGTGCGCCGTAGGTGATGCCCTTCTCTTCGCGCAGCCGCCGGTTGATCCGGCTCGTGAACTGCCCGCCGAGCACGGCATTGAGGACCACGAGGGCGTGATAGTCGGGCGTCGATCGCCCGGGGGCGAGATGACCGATGCGCAGCTCCGACTGCGAGGCACCTGGCCGGTCGACCAGCACGATCCGCGGATCGGGTCGTGTCGATGCCACCTCGATGCCCGCCGGTGCGACCGGGGCCTCCCACGTGTCGAAGGCGCGCGTCGCCGCCGACGTGACCGCCGCAGCCTCGACGTCGCCGACCACGATCAGTGTCGCCAGCGACGGGCCGAGGTGCTGCTGCCAGAACGCGCGCGCGTCATCGACCGACATGGCTTCGAGCGCAGCCGTGGTGCCGAGCGCGCCGTGTCCGTAGGCATGGTCGCCGAACACCGCGGTGACATACGCGCGGTCGGCCATCGTCGACGCCGATCGGCTGAGCTGGCGAAGGCGGTTCACTCGGAGTTCGCGCACGCGTTCGAAGTCCGTCGCGTCGAGCCGCGGACGACGGACGACCGAGGCGAGCAGGTCGAGCGTGCGATCGAGGGAACGTGACAGACCGGAACACGACACAGTCGTCGCGTCGGGGCCAACGTCGATGTCGAGCTGCGTGCCAAGACGCGCGAACGCCTCGGCCAGCGCGATCGCGTCGAGATCGCCCGCGCCTTCGTCGAGCAGATCGCCCGTGAGGCTTGCGAGGCCGTGGCGATCCGCCGGATCGTCGCCCGTACCTCGTCCCACGACGAGCGTGGCGGTGGCCACGGGAATGGCGCCGTACGGAATCGTCCAGACGCGCAGGCCGTTGTCGAAGCGCTCGCGAACGATGGACGGAAACCGCACGGGCGTGGCCGCACCGGCAGACGGACGCGTGAACCGCGCGCTCATGCCCGCCCCCGTTCCACGCGCTCGGCCCCGGGGAGCGTGTGGCCATCGTGGCCGACCGGCACGACCGCCAGCGTCGTCACGCGGTCTGGCGCGAGCCACTGGCCCGCCGATGCGCGCAGCGACTCACGCGTGGCCGCCAGATACCGATCGAGATCCTCCTGGAACGCGTCGGGTGAACGCCGGTACGTGTTGTACGCGTTGAGCTGGTCGGCCTTGCCGCCGAAGCCACCGAGCGACTGCACGCGGTAGACGAACGCCGTCTCGGCCTGCGCGCGTCCTCGTTCGACCTCGTCGTCGGTGGGACCGCTGTCGGCAAATCGTGCGGCCTCCTCGTGGATGGCCGCTTCGAGCTCGCCGAGCGTGTGGCCCGGCGCTGCTGACGCGATGATCTGAAACGTGCCGCCGAGCTCACGCGACGTCTGTCCGCCCGCCAGTTCCACGGCAATGCGGCGATCGTGAATCAACCGGTTGTAGAGACGCGACGTTCGGCCATTGGCCAGCAGGTCGGACACGAGATCGAGCTCCGCATCACCCGGGGCAAAGAGACCCGGCGACGGCCACGCGAGGTAGAGACGCGCCAGCTCGACGCGATCCTCCATCAGCATGCGGCGTGGCACGGGCGGCGCGGGCGGCGGCTCGACCGCGGGGATGGGCGCGCCAGCGGGAATCGCGCCGTACAGCTCTTCGACCTCGCGAAGCACGGCATCCGTGTTCACGTCGCCGGCAATGGCCAGCGACGCGTTGCCCGGATGGTAGTACCGGCTGAAGAACCCGCGGACGTCTTCGAGCGTGGCCGCCTCGAGATCCGCCGGCTCACCGATGGTCGGCCAGTGATACGGGTGTGTCGCCGGGAACATCGCCGACATCAGCGTGAACTGCGCGAGTCCGTACGGCCGGTTCTCGTAGCTCTGCCGCCGCTCGTTCAGGACGACGCCGCGCTGCGTGTCGAGCCGATCCTGCGTCAGTGCCGGCAGCAGCCAGCCCATGCGATCGGCCTCCATCCAGAGCGCGAGCCGCAGCGCGCCAATCGGCACGAGCTCCCAGTAGTTGGTGCGATCGGTGCTCGTCGATCCGTTGAGCGAGGCCCCGGCTTCCTGGAGCGGACCGAAGTAGCCGTTCGGCTGGTGCTCCGATCCCTCGAACATGAGGTGCTCGAACAGGTGCGCGAGGCCCGTGAGCCCCGGCCGCTCGTTCTTCGACCCGACGTGATACCAGACGTTCACCGCCGCCATGGGCATGCGGTGGTCCTCGTGCACGATGACGTCGAGGCCGTTGGGCAGCGTGGTGCGCGTGTGCGGAACAGACAGCATGAAGGGCCTATCGGACTTCGGTCAGCGGAATGGCGCGCGAGGCGAACGACGCAATCGACACCTGCTGCGCCACCCGCTCGGCCGCCGCCATGATCGCGAGCGCGGGCGCCGACTCCGGTTCGGCGAGCACGATGGGCGTGCCGCGATCCCCGGCCGTGCGCACGGGCTCCTGCAGCGGCACGTGACCCAGGAACGGCACCGACAGATCGCCGGCGAGCTTTTCGCCGCCACCGCGGCCGAAGAGATCCGCTTCGTGTCCGCACCCGGTGCAGACGAAATGACTCATGTTCTCGATCAGGCCGAGCGTCGGGATGTTCAGCTTGCGGTACATGTGCACCGCACGCCGCGTGTCGGCCACCGACACCGACTGCGGCGTCGTCACCAGCACGGCGCCTGCCACGGGCACCGACTGGCTCAGGCTCAGCGCCACGTCACCCGTGCCGGGCGGCATGTCGACGATGAGATAGTCGAGGTTGTCCCAGCGGACTTCACGGAAGAACTGCTGCACGGTCTGGTGCAGCATCGGGCCGCGCCAGATGATCGGTGAGTCGTCGTCGGTGAGGAAGCCGACCGACACGACCTGCAGTCCGTGGCCCTCGGCCGGCAGAATCTTCTGCCCGTCGGTCTGCAGCTGCGTCTGCAGGCCGAGCATGATCGGCACGTTCGGCCCGTAGATGTCGCCATCGAGAATGCCGACGCGGCTCCCCCGCTTCGCGAGCGCTGCCGCCAGGTTGACGGCCATCGTCGTCTTGCCGACGCCGCCCTTGCCGGCGCCGACCGCGATGATGTTCTTCACTCCCTCGATCGGGGCCTTGCCGCCGCCGGGCACCGCCGTGGCCCGCACCTGCGCGGTCATCTCGATGTCCACGCGCGCCACACCCGGCAACGCCGACACGGCCGCATGCGCCTGATCGCGCATCAGATCCTTCACCGGACACGCGGGCGTGGTCAGCTCGATGGCGAACGCCACGCGTCCGCCGGCGATCGCGAGGTTCTTCACGAACCCGAGCGCGACGATGTCCTTGTGAAGATCGGGATCCTTGACGGCCCGCAGCGCATCGAGCACCGCGGCTTCTGTGAGAGCACTCATC
>CAZVHY010000046.1:17277-20170 GCA_964627115.1 uncultured Solibacteraceae bacterium
ACCCACCCGGTCAGCACGTGCAGCCAGCCGAGAACGTCGAGATGGACCTGCATGCGCGTTCAGCCGGTGCAGGAAGACGGATCGCGGAAGAACGCCGACTGCACGCGCTCGAGCACGGCGTTCATCTCGAGGAAGTCCACGGCTGCGTCGCGCCGGACGCCAGGCGCGTCGAACGGCAACGACGATGCCACCGCGGACGGGCCACCACTCTCGTTCGGATACACGAAGTCGGGGTGCGCGCGCCGGACGAGGCGTGCACAGACACGCCGGACCTCCACGGGAGGTGCCGAACGCGGGAGCCCGACGATATCGAAGAGGTCGTGCACGGGCCTGCCCCGGGGAGAAGGGCGACGCTCAGCGCGCGCCGATGGTGATGCGGAGTTCGCGGCGGGTGTCTTCGTCGAACGCGTCGAGGTCAATCGAACTCTCGCACTCGTCGCAGAGCAACTCCACGAGCGCCGGCCGCCCCTCTTCCTGGGCCGGCTGCAACTGGCCGTCGCTGACCCGGACCAGGTGCATCTGCAGGGTCTTGGCAAGGAAATTCTCGGAATTTCCGCAATTCGGACACGTCAGGGACAAGTGATCGACTCCATTTCGGCCCCCGCACACGCGGGTCCGGCAAGAGTCTATCCCAATCCACCCGCTCATCAGCCCGGATTTCTGCGTGATTTTCCATCCGCAGGCGGATCCCGCCGAGGCGATGGCTCCGGATAGCAGATCCGTCCGGTGACCGGAACACCGGGAAATGCGGCCTGCACGGCGCGCACGTAGAGCCCGAGCTGCACGTCGTGTTCGGGCCGGGGCCGGCCGGTCTTGAATTCGAGGACCACGAGCGATCCGTCGGCCCGGCCGACGAGGCAATCGACCGCCCCGCGCACGCTGACGTCCGGGTCGTCGGGATCGAAGTACGAGAACGGGACCTCGAAGTGGCAGTTGCCCGTGGTGAGCAGATCCGCCAGCTCCGCGTCTTGCCAGGCGGAACGAAACAGGGCCACGGCGCGCGCCACGGTGGCCGGTTCGTCCGGTGCATCGACGCGATCGGCGGTGGTCAGGAGCGCCGCCGCCTCCTTCGCCAACTGCTCGTCGTCGTTCGACGACCGGAGCCGCCGCTGCAGGAGGCGATGCACGAGGATCCCGGCCAGCCGGTCGTCGACGCCCGGGTCGACGGCCCGGTGGCGGCGGGCACGCGGCGCGGCCTCGCTCGTGCCGTCCTCGCTGCGCCAGCGGCTCGACGCGGGCCGCGTGACAGGTTCCGGCGATCGGACCGGCGCGACAGCGGCGGGTTCGATCGTGTCCTCGCCAGCGTGCGCGGAGGACGACACCGGCAGCAGCCGCGGTTCGGCTGCCGGCCGGCAGACCAGACAATCGAAGCGGCCGTGTGCGGTGTGCCAGCTCACCTCGTCATCCGGCGTGGCGTGTGCCTCTGCGAAACTGAGCGCGAACGATGCCGGCAGCAGCGACGCCAGGCTCCGGGCGCTGCGCCGCAGCCGTCCCTGCGCGTCGACTTCAGTCGCCAGATAGAGGCGGTCGCGCGCGCGTGTCACCGCCACGTACAACAGCCGCCGAAGTTCCTCGAGCTCGCGCCGATCGTCGAGCTCGGTGGCGTCTGTCGTACCGAACGTCACGTCCGGCTCGCCATCCGGTCCCTGTTCGATCACCGAGAAGCCGGCGGTCCGCCCGCGTCCGGACGCCTGGAGATTCACGACGAACACCACCGGGAACTCGAGGCCCTTGGCCGCGTGAATCGTCATCAGGTTCACGGCATCGGCGGCCTGCACGATGGCGTTCGAATCGTCACCGGCGCGCAGCGTCTCGAAGTAGGAGGCCAGGCGATCGATCGTCACGTAGCCGCGGTTCTCGACACGGCGGACGAGCGACCGCACTTTCTTCAGATTCTCGCGCGCCTGCTCGAGACGACGTCCACGCAGTTCGAAGACATACGCGGACTCGCGAAGCACGGCGTCGACCACATCGCCCGGCGGCACGTGCCGCGCCAGGTCGAGCCAGCGCCGGACACCAGCACGGGCGCGATCGAAGAGCGCCGTGTCGGTGGGCGCAAGCGTGATGCCGGCTGGTGGTTCCGGCGCGAGCAGCGCCTGCGAGAGCCGCGGCGCGAGCGCCACGAGCGCAGCGTCCGACAGCCGGACGAATCGCGATCGCAGGAATTCGGCCGCGCGCAGGTCGGAATCCGGCCGCGCGAGGAACCGCAGCAGGGCCTGCAGGTCCTGCACCTCCGGCGCATCGAAGAATCCGAGTCCCTTGTAGACGTACGTGCGCACGCCGCGCCGCTCGAGCGCGTCCTCGAAATACTGATGTCCCGCGCGTGCGCGAAACAGGATCGCGATGTCGTCGGGGCGCATGGCGCGCGCCCCGCGTTCGCGATCGCGTACGGACGTCGTCTCGAGCAGCCGCACGATCTCGTCGGCCACAGCCGCGGCCGCCGCTTCGATGGTGGGCTGCGCCACCAGGCCGACGACAGGCTGCCCGTCGCGCCTGGCGCCTTCGGCAACATCCGGCGTGGGAAACCGATCCGTGTCGCGATACTGCCAGCGATCGTCGATCGTCTCGTCGCCGGCCATGTCGGCTGATAACGCGTTGACGAACGCCAGCAGTTCCGGCACCGATCGGAAACTCGTGGAAATCGCCTGTCGTACGGCCCGGTCGGGCCGCAGCAGGCCGATGCGCCGCGCCGCCGCGTCGAGCAGCGTGACCTCGGCGTGGCGGAAGCGGTAGATCGACTGTTTGCGATCGCCGACGATGAAGATGGACGTCGGGACGTCGGCAACGCCCTCGCCTTCCGTCCAGGCGTCGACGAGCAGATCGACCAGGCGCCACTGCTGACGGCTCGTGTCCTGGAACTCGTCGATGAGCAGGTGGTGATAGCGCGACTGCA
>CAZVHY010000047.1:0-19997 GCA_964627115.1 uncultured Solibacteraceae bacterium
CCGATCAGGTGCAGGCGATCTACACGATCGAGGTGGCGTCAGACGTGGTGACGAGGCTGAGTAGATAGGCGGGGAGGCGGCAGGCGGGGAGGAGGCGGGAAGGCCACGAGGCCGGGAGGCTGGAAGCATCTCGGCGGCTTCCCGTCTATCCGCCTCCAAGCCTCCCAGCCTCCTTCCCGCCTGCCGCCTCCCAGCCTTCCCCGAGCCACCCCCTCAACGCCCTGAACGCCTCCCCGCGGTGCGACACGATCCGCTTGCGCGTGGTCTCCACCTCTCCAAGTGTCTGGCCGAAGGGCGGGTGGAAGAAGATCGGGTCGTAGCCGAAGCCGTGATCGCCGCGTGGCTCGGGGATGATTTCGCCGTCCACGGTGCCTTCGCTGGTGAAAAGGACCGTCGCCTCGGCCGGCGGTGGCGCGGGTTCCACGAAGGCCAGCGCGCACACGAACCGTGCGGTCCAGGGCCGCGGATGTGGCGCCAGCTCGGCGTAGAGATGACGGAACTTGTCCGCATACGTGGCGCCTGGATACCGCGCGCTGTGAATGCCCGGCCGTCCCCCGAGCGCGTCGATGGCCAGGCCTGAATCCTCGGCAACGGTTGGCAGCCCCGTGGCGTAGGCATAGGCACGCGCCTTGATCAGCGCGTTCTCCGCGAACGTCTGGCCCGTTTCTTCGGGCTCGGGCGGCGGCGCGGGGAGTGCGGACAGCGCCACGAGCGAGACCGGCACCCCCTCGAGCGCGTCGAAGATCTCGCGGAGTTTGCCGGCGTTGGTCGTGGCGATGAGGATCGAAGGCCAGGCGGTGGCTCGCACGCCGGACATCATGCACCAGGACGCCAGGGCGCGGCGGTCCGTATAATCGCGTTCGGAATCCCTTTCGTAAGGAGAGCACATGGTTCGTCGGCGTCACGTCTACTCCTGGCTCGTTGGAGCGGCCGGCGCACTGGCGCTCGTGGCCGGCGCATCGGCGCAATCGCCGCTGCGCGGGTCGCAGGGGGTGGTCACGCCAGACAACCCGATTTTCGCGGCGCAGGATCCCGCACCGCCCGCGCCATCGCCCGACGCCCCCGACACGCCTGACGCGCCCGATCCCGCCACGCCACCACAGGCCCCGCCGGCAGCGGCGCAGGGGCCCGGACCGCAGCAGGGCGTTGGTGTCGGTCGCGGCCGCGGGCAGCGCACCTATCCACAACTGCTCGCCGAAGCGAAAACCGACGACGGGCTGTTCAAGGTGCACCGCGTCGGCGACAACATCTACTTCGAGATTCCGAAGTCCGAGCTCGGCAAGGATCTGCTCTGGGTGACGAGCCTCAAGCGGACGACGCTCGGCGCCGGCTACGGCGGCGATCCGGTCGCCGATCGCGTCGTGCGGTGGGAGCGTCAGGCCAACCGCGTGTTTCTCCGCGTGGTCAACTACGACGTCTCGGCCGATCCGGCGCAGCCCATCGCCCGCGCGGTGGCTGATGCGAACGTGCCGGCCATCGTGCGCGCCTTCAACGTCATCGTCACGAGCCCGGACGACAACCCGGTCATCGACGTCACGGCGTTGCTGCTCGGCGAGATCCCCGAGTTCTCGCCGCGCGCGAACCTCGGCGCCCGCGGCATGGACCAGAGCCGGTCGTATCTCGAGAAGGTCGTCTCGTTTCCCGAGAACGTCAACGTGCAGGTCACGCAGACCTACACGGCCGGCGCGCCCGGCACGGTGCCCGCGCCGGGACGCGTGGGCATGCGCGGCATGAGCGGCACGGTGTCGCTGTTCCACAGCATCGTGAAGCTGCCCGAGACGCCCATGCAGCCGCGCCTGTTCGATTCGCGCGTCGGCTACTTCGCCACCTCGACGTGGGACTACGGACGCGACGAGCAGCGCGCCGTGCAGCGCCGGTACATCACGCGCTACCGGCTCGAGAAGAAAGATCCGGCCGCCGAGATCTCCGAGCCCGTCCGGCCCATCGTCTACTACATCGATCCGGCGACACCGGCGAAGCTGGTGCCTTACGTCAAGAAGGGCATCGAGGACTGGCAGCCGGCGTTCGAGGCCGCCGGTTTCCGCAACGCCATCGTCGCGCGCGACGCGCCGACGGTCGAGGCGGATCCGGACTGGGATCCCGAGGACGTGCGCTACTCGGTGGTGCGCTGGCTGCCGTCGACGATCGAGAACGCGCAGGGACCGCACGTCGCCGATCCGCGCAGCGGCGAGATCCTCGAGTCGGACGTGCTCATGTACCACAACATCCAGAACCTCGCGTCGATGTGGTACATCACGCAGGTTGGCGCACTCGATCCGCGCGCGCAGAAGCTGCCGCTGCCCGACGACCTGATGGGTGAGCTCGTGCGCAGCATCGTGGCGCACGAAATCGGCCACACGCTCGGCTTCCGCCACAACATGCGCGCCAGCTCGATGTACACGATCGAGCAGATCCGCGATCCCGCGTGGGTGCGCGAGCACGGGCACACGCCGAGCATCATGGACTACGCACGTTTCAACTACGTCGCGCAGCCCGAAGACGGCATTGCGGTCGAGGACCTCGTCCCGAAGGTCGGGCCGTACGACACATGGGCCACGCGCTGGGGATACGCGCCGATTCCGTCGGCGCGCACGCCCGACGAGGAGCGGACGACGCTCGACGCATGGGCGCGCGAGCAGGAAAACACGCCGCACCTGCGGTTCATGACGTCGGGGGAATCGGAGCAGGCCACGTTCCCGTTCGATCCCGGCCAGCAGCGCGAAGCCGTGGGCGACAGCGACCCGGTGCGTGCGACCGAGCTCGGGCTGCTGAACCTGCGCCGCGTGTCGGATCAGCTGATCGCGATTGCGTCCCGTCCGGCCGAGCCCTGGGACGATCTGCGTGAGCTCTACGGCCGCCTGGTCGCGCAGTGGCGGCTCGAGCTCGGCCACGTCAGTGCCGTGGTCGGCGGCACGGACTCGCGCGAGTTGTATGTGGGGCAGCCCGGCGTCCGCTTCGAGCCCATCACGCGTGCCCGGCAGGCGGCGGCCGTGGCGTTCCTGCTCGAACACGGCTTCCGCACGCCCGGGTTCCTGATTCAACCGGATCTGCTGCGGCGCATCGAGCCGTCGGGTGTGGTGGCGCGTATCGGCGTGGCGCAGACGTCGCTCTTGAACGCGCTGCTGCAGCCGGCGCGGCTCGAGCGGATGATCGAGCAGGCGGTGATCGATCCGAGAACCTACACGCCGCTGCAGTTGCTGACCGATCTGCGGCAGGGCATCTGGCGCGAGCTCGAGACGCCGTCCACGCCCATCGATCTCTATCGTCGCAACGTGCAGCGCGCGTATCTCGACACGGTCGACGCGCGTCTCAACAGCGCGGTGCCGCCGGCCGCCGAAGTCCGTTCGCTGCTGCGCGGCGAGTTGCGTCTGCTCGATCAGCAACTTGCCCGCGCGCTGCCGGTGGCCACCGACGTGGCCACGCGCCGTCACCTGCAGGACGCGCGTGAGACCATCACGACGATGCTCGACCCGCGCGCCATGCGCCCGCGCGGCGGCGCCGCCGGCGGGGGAGGCGGGCGCGGCATCGGCGCAGCACCATCCACGGCGCCGGCGGCCATGACGTTGTTCACGTCGTCGGCCTACGACTTCGACGCCGATCCGTTCCTCACGCCATCAGACGCGTGCTGGGCGGATCTGCGGATTGATTGAGAGGAGGCGGCACGGCTGCACGGCGGCGCGGCGGCGCGGCGGCGCGGCTGCGACGCGTAGGGGCCGACCCCCGTGTCGGCCCACTGCGGCTACGTGGGCGGGCACGGGGGCCCGCCCCTACGCTGACTGATCGTAGGGGCCGACCTCGCGTCGGCCCACGGCCTCCCCGCCTGTAGCCTCCCAGCCTGCCGCCTGCCAGCCTCCCCCCCCCCGACGTATCCGACGACCGTCAGATTGGCGGATCCGGCGCGTCTTTACACAATAGAGACTCCAATTGTGGCCGATCCCCAACGCTGGCCTGTCACGGCCACGCTCGACGATATTTTTGTCGGGCGATACTCGAAGCTCGTCAGCCAGGCGCAACAGTTGACAGGCGGCGACCGTGCGGCCGCCGAAGACCTCGTCCACGACACGTTCGTGCGTCTGTCGCTTCGCGACCTCAATCCGGCCGCGGTCGAGAACCTCGAGGGCTACCTGTTCGTCACGATGCGCAACGTGCATCTGTCGCAGGTCAGGCGCCGGGTGCTGCAGGCGCCGGTGAACGTGTCGGTCGTCGACTACCACTCGATCGCGGATCGCCTGCTCGCGGTCGTCGACGAACGCGCCGTCGCCGCGGCCTACGAGGAACTGACGCTCGTGGCCCGCTATGCCTGCCTCCGGAAGCAGACGTCGAAGGCGGCGAGGGCGCTGATCCTGCGGTTCTTCCATGGCTACTACCCGGGTGAGATCGCCCGGATCCTGCACGCCACCGACCAGGCCGTCGACACGCGCCTGCGGATGGCGCGAGCCGAGGCGCGGGCGTTCGTGGCGGCGCCGGATCGACTCGTCACGATCGAGCGTCGGCACCCGCGCGATGGCGATTGCCGCATGGAGGTCGACTTCGTCGTCCGCCTGCGCGCGTCCATCTTCGACGCCGTCACCGACGACTGCCCGACGACGGCAGACTTCGATCGCGTCTATTCGGGACCGTCCACCGATCCGCTCGACGTGCGGACGCTGGCCCACGTCGTCAGCTGCGCCCGTTGTCTCGATACGCTCAACCGGCGCCTGGGCCTGCCGCTGCTGCAGGACCGCGATCCCTCCGACATGCTCGGCCGCGGGCGGCGTAGCGGCGGCGGTGGCACGTCGGGCGGAACGCCGGTGGGCGCCGGCCATCGCCGTGTGTCCCTGCGCACGCGACTGAATGACGTCCTCAACGAACGGCCGAAGGAGCTGCGCGTTGCGATCAACGGCTTCTTCGTTGGCTCGCAGGCTGTCTCCGGCGGATTCAGCGAGCAGCGGATCCGCGTGCTGACCGGGGAACGGATTGGCTTCGTCGAGGTCTTCAGCGAGCACGATGTGTGTCTGTTCTACGCGGACATCACACCGCCGCCCGATGGTCTGCCGGATCAAGGCGGTCGCGTGGAGCTCGCAGGCGGCAAGTCGTTGTCGCTGCGGCTGAAATTCCAGGATCCGGATCCGCTCGTCGAGGTCGTGTACTGCGACCCCCAACTCGATTTTGCGCAGGATGCCGATGCGCCGCGCGAGGGGCGCGGTCGGACACGCCGGCGTGTCGAAGCCGTTGGCGCGCGCGGACGCGTGGCCGAGTGGTGGGCGCGCTGGCGGCGGCGTCCGCTGCGTCCGGTGCTGGCGTCGTTCGCATGTGTCGTCGTACTGACATCGATATGGTGGCTGGCCCAGGAACCGACGGTGTCGGCCGCCGAACTGGTGAACACCGCACGCGCCGGTGAGGCGACTCCGCCGGCGCCGGGAACCGCGTCGCACCGTATCCTGTCGGTCGAGCAGCGGACCCGACCGGCGTCGACCGTGGTGCGTCGCAGCCGCGTCGAAGTCTGGCACGACGGCACGCGCGGTATTCGCGCCCGTCGTCTCTACGACGACGAGAGCCGCGTGGTGGCGGGACTGTGGACGGCGCCCGACGGCACGCGCACGCGCTACGAGATCGGGCAGGAGCCGACCGTGGAAGGGACGGCGGCCTCGGCGACGGCGCCCACGGTGCAGGACATGTGGACGCGCGACCTCTCGGCCGATGCGTTCGTCGAGCTCGTCGGCAGTCTCGACGACGCGAAAGTGCTCGCGGGCTTCTCGACCTACGTCATCACGCACCGGACGGATCTGGCGCCGGGTTTGGACGGCCTGGTGGAAGCGTCGTTGACGCTCGCAAAGGGGGAACCGCGAGCCATCGAACAGCTCATCGTCATTCGTGAGGACGGGCGGGAGCACGAGTTCCAGTTGAACGAGGTCCGTGCCGAAGTGCTGCCGATCGAACGGCTGGGAGCGGCGATCTTCGATCCCGAACCCGCGCTGCTCGGCCTGACGGCGCCACCGATCTCTGCACTCCCGACCGTCGCGCCGCAGCCCATCGCGCTGGCCGCGCCACCCGTCGTGCCCGTCGAATCGCTCGACGAGATCGAACTCGCGGCCACGTATCGCCTGTTCCGCGCCCGGCTCTGGGTGGGCGACCGGGCGGATGTCATGCAGTCCGGCACGTCCGTCGTCGTGACCGCACGTGCGGCGTCCGACGCGGAACGTGCTGCGATCGAGACGGGCCTCGAGAGCATTCCCGAGTCGCCGCAGGTCGAGCTCGACATTTCGTTGGCCGCGGCGTCGATCGAGTCGTCCATTGCGCCGCCATCGGGACTGCTGACAACGATGCCCGGGTACGCGATGTTCGAGGGACTCGTGAGTCTGGAGCCCGCGGCGACGCGCGAGGCGCGCGTCGCCGAGTTCGTGGCCGATCTGCAGGGTGGGATCGATCGCCGCCGCGTCCGCTTGAAAGCGCTCGCCGAACTCATTCATCGATGGTCGGATGACCGTCTTGGCCGCCTGCGCCTCGACACCGTCGTCACGTGGCAGGTCATGGTGCACGACCACGCGGATGCGGTTGGTCGCGAAACCGCCTGGCTTCGGACCAGGCTCGCGACATTGGGGCCGCGTCCCGCTGACGATGCGACTGACGACGCACCAGTGGGGCCACCACTTCAGACCGTGACCGATGCGGCGGCCGCACTTGCGGATCTCTCGTGGCGTCTCGACGAACAGGACCAGGTGCTGCGGGCTGCGCTGACGCCGTGTGCGGTGACGACCTGCGCCGAGCCGGACGCGGCAGCCATCCTGCAGTCGTTTGCCGACCTCGAGACGGCCGTGTCGCGCTTTGCGCGCTTCTATCTGCGTGTGGGACGAGGCGGGGAACGATGACAACAGCGATGAGTCGACAGGCGTCGCCGAACGTCGGAGGAGGAAATATGGGTCGAAGTGAGAGAGTCAGGTCGCTCCTCTTGCGGGTGCTGGCCGTCGTGCTGGCGCTCGGAGCCTTCACGCCAGCCACCGCGCAGATCACGTCCGGATCGGTGGCGGGCGCGGTCAGGGACGCGCAGGGCGGTGCCGTGCCTGGCGCAACAGTCGTGCTCATCAGCGAACAACGTGGCATCCGGCTCGCGCCCGTCGTCACCGGGGGCACCGGCGACTTCTCCTTCCAGAACGTGGCGGCCGACACGTACACGGTCGAAGTCACGATGAGCGGCTTCAAGACGTTCCGGCGCACGGGCGTGGCCGTGAGCCCCGGCGATCGACTCGCCATTGGCGTCCTCACGATCGACGTGGGCGGCACGACCGAGGTCGTCACCGTGACGGCCGCCGATCAGGCGTTGGCCATCCAGGCCGCGAGTGGCGAGCGATCGTTCACCGTCACGTCGAGCCAGATCGACAATCTGCCCGTGGGCCGCACGTTCCAGCAGTTCGCGGGCCTGACGCCCGGCGTCACCGGCGTCGATCGTCTCGGCGGCGGTGGTGGCAACAACTACATGATGGACGGCGTGGTCGTGATGGACCCCGGCAACGGCGGGCCCGCCATGCAGGTCAACACGGAGACGATTGCCGAGATCAAGGTGCTGACGTCCGGGTATCAGGCTGAATACGGCCGAGCCGCTGGTCTGCAGATCACCGCCGTGACCAAGAGCGGCACCAATCAGTTCCGCGGGTCGGTGTACGACGTCGAACGACGGTCGTCCTGGAACCCGAACAGCCGCGTGAACATCCTCAACGGCGATCCGAAGTCCGTGTCGCAGCAGCGGGACTTCGGATTCTCGATTGGCGGTCCGGTGGGCAAACCGGGCGGCGAGAACACGCTGTTCTTCTTCTACGCGCAGGAGTGGAACCCGCGGTCGATTGGCGGCAACGTCGTGCGCTTCCGTATGCCCACCGCCCTCGAGCGCGCCGGCGACTTCTCGCAGACGCTCGATCAGAACGGCGCACCCTATCCCTACATCAAGGATCCGGCGAAAGCCGGCGTGTGTTCGGCGGCCGATCCGTCCGCGTGTTTCAACGATGGCGGCGTGCTGGGCAAGATCCCCGCGAGTCAGCTGTACGGACCCGGGCTTGCCATTCTGAACTGGTGGCCGATGCCAACGATCGAGAACGCCGCCGGCCTCGGCTACAACTATGAAAAGGTGCGGCCCGTCGAGAAGGCGCTCGGCTACCAGCCCGTCGTCAAGATGGACTATCAGCCGTCGCCAGGACTGCGCATCGGCGGCAAGTTCGCGGCGTACGGCCAGCGCCCGCAGACGTTTCTGGGCACGATTCCCGGGTTCACCGACTCGCGGCCGAGCTGGATGGTGACGCCGTCGGTGATGGCGACGGCCAGTTACGCGATCAACAACACGACGTTCCTCGAGGGCACGTTCGGCACGTCGTGGTATCAACAGGAAGGGTGCGCGTTCACGAGCACCACGGGGAACCTTGGACCGTCGTTCTGCACGAACTCGATCGCGCAGAGTCCGCTCTCGAACTACCAGACGGCCGGCTTCGGCGATCTGCCGCTGTTGTTCCCGGATGCGCAGGTCATCGATCGGTCGTACAACTACATCAAGGTTCTCGACGGCATGAACGCGCCGATGTGGGACGGCACGCGGCTCTGGCGCGCCCCGACGTTCGCGTTCGGCAATCGTGTGGCCAACGCACCGCCCGGCACACCGTTCCCCGGCTACTTCCAGGCTGGCGGCACGCGCGACCTGTCGATCAGCGTGACCAAGACGATGGGACGTCACACCCTGAAGGCCGGGTACTACTACCAGTACGAGCTGCACTTCCGGAACGGCGGCACCGGCGGCCAGAACGGCACGCTGAGCTTCGCGCAGGACACGGTGGGACTCAATCCCTTCGACACGTCGTTCGGGTACGCGAACGCGGCCATCGGGACGTTCAGCTCGTTCACGCAGATCTCGAAGTTCATGGAGGGGAAGTTCATCTACCACCAGAACGACTTCTACGTGCAGGACAACTGGAAGGTGAACTCGCGCCTGACGCTCGACTACGGCGTGCGCTTCGTCAATCAGCGTCCCTATTACGACCAGCGCCGGCAGGCGTCCAACTTCTTCCCCGATCGGTGGACGCTGGCCGCGGCGCCGGCGCTCTACGTCGCCGGCTGCGCCAACGGCGTCACGCCGTGCTCGGGCACGAATCGCCAGGCGCAGAATCCGATCACGGGCGAGTTCCTTGGCGCGAATTCGGCCCTGGCCATCGGCACGATGGTGCCGGGGACCGGCAGTCTCATGAATGGCTCGGTCGCGTGGGGCGACGGGATCGCGGGGACGGGCTACAAGTGGCCGGTCCTCGCTGCGGCGCCGCGTTTTGGTGTGGCGTACGACCTGACGGGTGAGCAGAACATCGTGCTGCGCGGTGGTGTGGGGCTCTTCTACGATCGGCCGAGCGCCAATGCGGCCGGGACGTATGCCTTCCTCGGCGGCCCGCCGTTCTCCGACACGGCGACCGTGCGCTACGGTCAACTGCAGACGCTCGGGACCGCCGGACTCACCACCAACGCGCCGCCCACGATCAACGCGCACCAGTACGACGCACCGCTCCCGGCCTCGGTGCAGGGCAATGCGGGCGTGCAGATGGTGCTGCCGTGGTCGACGACCCTCGACGTCTCGTACGCGGGACAGCACAGCTACAACACGATTCAGAGCGTGAACGTCAACGCCCTGGACATCGGCGCCGCGTTTCGGCCATCGAATCAGGACCCCACAGCGCCGCCCAATGCCACGCCCGGCGCCGCGTCGCTCGTGGCCACCAATCCGTCGGTGGTCCGGCCGTTTCCGGGATACGGCGCCATCAACATGCGTGAGTACTCCGGCTGGCGCACGTTCCACTCGCTCCAGGTGTCGTTCAACCGTCGTTTCAGCAACGGGTTCTCGTTCGGCCTCAACGATACGATCAGCCTCTACGACTGGCAGAGCGTGGCGCCGCGCTTCGAACACCCCGCGCCAGGTGTCTACCAGTTGCGCAGCGACGAGGCGGCGTATCAGGCCCTGCTCGGCAACAACCGCCCGCCGCGCCACATCCTGAAGGGCAACTTCGTGTGGGATCTCCCGGATCTCCGGAGCGATCAGCCAGTCTGGCGCGCGATTGGCTATCTCGCCAACGACTGGCAGTTGTCCGGCGTGTGGAGCGGATCGACGAGCACGCCGTACACGATCGGCTACTCGTACGCGAGCGGTGGCGGCAACCTCAACCTGACGGGATCGCCGGACTACGGCGCGCGCATCCGCCTTCTGCCGGGCCAGGATCTCGGCGGCGGATGTAACGGCAGCGACACGTACCGGCAGTTCAACACGGCGGCGTTCGCCGGACCGTTGACGGGAAGCGACGGTCTGGAGTCAGGCAGCAACTACCTGCGCGGCTGTTTCGTGCACACCCTCGATCTCGCCGTGGCCCGCAACATCCGCCTCGGTGGTGGCCGCGTGCTGCAGGTGAGGCTCGACATGTTCAACGCGCCCAACTCCGCGATCATCACCGGGCGCAACACGACGATGCAGCTCACCAACCCGACCGATCCGACGACCATCACGAACCTGCCGTTCGACGCGTCCGGGACATTGCTGCCCAATCGGTCGAGGCCCGCCAACGCCGGCTTCGGCGTGGCCAACAGTTATCAGGCGCCGCGCAGCATGCAGCTGCAGGTGCGGTTCTCGTTCTAGGAGCCTGCGGGTCGCAGAGATGCGCACACGACTCTTTCTCGCCTCAGCCGTGGCGTGCACGGTGGTGGGGGCCAGCCTCGTCCCCCGGCACATCGTCGCCGACGCGACGCAGGTGGTGGACGTTGCCGGCAGCAACTGGTCGACGTATCTCGGCGACGCCGCGCGCACGCACTACTCGACGCTGGATCAGATCACGAGGGAAAACGTATCGCGGCTGCAGGTAGCCTGGACGTACGACACCGGCGACCGCGGTGAGTACCAGGCGAACAATCTCGTGATCGACGGCGTGTTGTACACGGCGTCGCCCACACGCAAGGTCATCGCCCTGAATGCCGCGACCGGCCACGAACGGTGGACGTGGGATCCGGCCGCCGCCGGTCTCGGCGGCGGCACGCGGCAGCGGGGACTCGTGTACTGGCAGAACGCGGCGGGCGGCGAACGTCGCATCTTCACGGGGGTGGGCAACTATCTGTACGCACTGGACGCCGGCACCGGCGCGTTGATCGAGACGTTCGGCGAAAAGGGCAGGCTCCATCTCGGCACCGGTGCGGAGCGTGAACCTGGAGATCCGCGCCCGAGCGTGACATTGAACACGCCGGGCGTGATCTACCGGGACATGTACATCACGACCGGCATCATGAACACGCCGGCGAGCGTCCGCGCGTACGACGTGCGCACCGGCAACGTACGCTGGGTGTTCCACCTGATTCCGCGACCCGGCGAATTCGGCACCGACACCTGGCCGACCAGTGGCGTGGGCGATGCCGGTGGCGCCGCGAACTGGACGGGAGCGGCACTCGACGAGGCGCGCGGCATTCTCTACGTCCCGACCGAATCGGCCACGCCGGACTTCTGGGCGGGCGATCGGCACGGGCAGAACCTGTTCGCGAATTCGCTCGTGGCACTCGACGCGAATACCGGCACGCGGCTGTGGCACCACCAGCTCGTGCACCAGGACACGCTCGACAAGGACCTGCCCACGCCGCCCGTGTTGTTGACCGTCACGCACGGCGGCCGGCGTATCGATGCCGTGGCGCAGGGCACCAAGCATGGACTGCTCTTCGTGTTCGACCGCGTCACCGGCGAACCGCTGTGGCCGATTGAGGAACGGCCGGTTCCGGCATCGGAACTGCCGGGCATGACGACCTGGCCGACGCAACCGTTTCCCACGAAACCTGCGCCGCTGATGCGGCAGACCTACACGGCCAACGACGTCTCGACGATGTCGCCGACGGCCCGTGCGACGACCCTCCAGCGGTTTTCCGTCGCCGGATCGCATGGTGCGTTTGCGCCGCCGAGTTTGAAGGAGACGATTCTCTTCCCGGGCTTCGATGGCGGCATGGAGTGGGGTGGGGCCGCAGCCGATCCGCAGGGGAACTACTACGTCAACATCAACGAGATCCCCTGGCTGTACCAGATGGTGCCCACGCGGCGTGCCGATGGCAGTCCGCTGTCGCTCGGTGAACGGTCGTACCTGATCGAGTGCGCATCCTGCCACGGGATCGAGCGTAACGGTGATGCGGCGAACGGCTTTCCGTCAGTCGTGACCCTTGCGCCGCGCCTCGATGCCGCCGCGGTGCTCGCGCTGCTCGAGAAGGGCGGCGCGCGCATGCCGTCATTTGCCGGCGTGCCGGAGGGGCAGCGGCGCGCGATTGTCGATCACCTGTTTGGCAACGAGCAGCCGGCCTCGGCGTATCAGCCCGCCGGGCGGGGGGGACGAGGCGGGCGCGGTGATGGCGCTCCAGCCGCGGACGCCGCCGGTCGCGCAGGTGGTGCGGCGCGAGGTGTCGGTGGAGGTGCTGGGCGAGGTGGCGGGAATCCCGCGCCCTACGCGTTTGTCGGCTTCCGGCGCTGGCAGGTCGAAGGGTATCCGGCGATTGCACCGCCGTGGGGCACGTTGAATGCCGTGGACCTGAACACCGGCGACATCAAGTGGCAGGTGCCGCTCGGCGAGTATCCGGAACTCACAGCCCGCGGCATTCCGCCGACCGGCACCGAAAACTACGGCGGTCCCGTCGTCACAGCCACGGGACTGATCTTCATCGGCGCGACCGCCGACGAGACGTTCCGCGCCTTCGACAAGGACACCGGGAAAATCCTGTGGCAGGCGAAGCTGCCGTTTGGCGGCAACGCCACGCCGAGTGTCTACGCCGTCAACGGCAAACAGTACGTGGTGATCTCTGCTGGTGGCGCGAAGTCAGGCCGTCCCGCCGGTGGCTCTATCGTGGCGTTCGCGTTGCCGGAGTGACTTTCCCCGGGGCTCCGTACGCTCCCGTTGCCGGTAGCCGGTCGTCCCGCGGCCTCCCTGCCTTCCGGCCGCCTCCCAGCCTGCCCGTCAGACGATGTGTCCCACCACGTCCCGCTGCAGGCGGAACAGCGTCTCGATGCCCGTGTTGGCGAGCGTGAGCAGTGACGTCAGTTCCTGGTGATCGAATGGCTGCGTTTCGGCCGTGCCCTGCAGCTCGATGAACCGGCCGTCGGAGATCTTGACCACGTTCATGTCGACGTCGGCTTTCGAGTCCTCGTCGTACGCGAGATCGAGGAGTGGTGTGCCGGCCACGATGCCGACGCTCGTCGCGGCCACGTAGTGCGTGATCGGCACGCGCGTCAGGATGCCGCGATCGCGCAGTTTGCCGAGCGCCAGCGCCAGCGCCACGAACCCGCCCGTGATGGCGGCCGTGCGCGTGCCGCCGTCGGCCTGGATGACGTCGCAGTCGATCCACACGGTCCGCTCGCCGAGCTCGGTCATCTTCACGACCGATCGCAGAGACCGGCCGATCAGCCGCTGGATCTCCTGCGTGCGTCCACCGACCTTGCCCGCCGACGACTCGCGCGTGGTGCGCGTGTTGGTGGCGCGCGGCAGCATGCCGTACTCGGCCGTCACCCAGCCCTTGCCCTGGCCGCGCAGGAACGGCGGCACGCGCTCCTCGATCGACGCCGTGCAGATGACGCGCGTGCGGCCGACCTCGATGAGCACCGACCCTTCGGCGTGGACCGTGAAATCAGGCGTGATGCGGGTGGGGCGTACCGCATCCGCGGTCCTGCCGTCGAGTCGTGTCATGGAGTGGAGGGTCCTTTGTGAATCCAGTCGTTGGCCCTGCCGAGCGGCGCTCGCAGGTCGATGTGACCGCGCAGGCTGTCGACTTCGCGTCCGTCGACGAGGATCTGCACGGCCGTGACTTCGGGCAGGTTCACGGTCAGCACGTTCACGATGGCGTACACCGTCAACGCCTCGTCGAGTGACCCGCCACTGTGCGCCGAACGGATGGCGCCGCCGAGATCGACGTACGCTTCGCGCGCGTCGGTGAGGAACACGGCGCGTACGGTCGTGCCGGCAGGGACGGGCGAGACGAGGCCGTCGGGCGGCGTGGCCACCTGCGCTTCGACCAGGCGCCGGGCCTGGTCGGCGGGCGTGGCGCCGTACGGCACGTTCCGGCTCGTCGGCGCCAGCGTGACGCCGTCGTCGGCCACGTAGAAAAGCGTGGCCTGGATGCGCCGCGCATCGACATCGCTCGTCGCCGGCTCGCCGGTCGATGTGACGTCGACGCCTGGTGGCGTGAACCACCGCGGCAGGCCCGTGCTCACGAGCCAGACTCCAACGGCCAGCCCCAGGGCACCGAGGACGAACACCAGCCAGCGCGTCGCCGGCGGCTTCGTCACGCTCTCGTCAGCCATGCTTTCCGGTTCGCCGGTCACCGGTCCTCCGCGGAGACGGGAATGCCCTGACGAATCTGCCCGATCGTTGCGAGAATCGCGTCGACGAGCCGCGCACGGTGTTCAGCCGTGCCGAGTGCCCGTTCGTCGTCGGCGTTCGAGAGCATGCCGAGATCGATCATCACGGCCGGCGTGCTGACGCCGACGAGCGGGCGCAGCGGCAACTCGGTGGCTGGCAGCGGCACGAGCGCGACGCCGGCCGATGTCAGGTGCTCGCGCAGAATGCCGGCCACGGCGCGCGATTGCCGCGTGAAGCCGATCTGCGCGCGATCCCACGGCAGCACGTCGACGAAACGCGTGCCGCCGCCAATCACGCTGAGCAGCGCGCGGTCCTGCTGGAGGCCATCGTCATCGCCGTCGTAGTCGTCGAGCCGCAGCGAGAGCACCTGCGCGCCACGCACCTGCGAACGCACCGACGTGCTGGCGTGCACGCTGATGAACAGGTCGGCCTTGTTGTTGTTCGCGAGCGCCGCGCGCCGATCGAGCGGCACGTTGTCGTCGCCGTCGCGGGTGAGCAGCACGCGCAGACCGATGCGATTCTCGATGGTCGACTTGAGCTGCCGCGCGAATCGCAGCGCGAGATCCTTCTCGACCGTCCCGCCCGGGCCGACCGCGCCGCTGTCGTCGCCGCCGTGACCGGGATCGATCACGATGGTGCGAAGCACGCCGGCGGCGCCCATGTCGATGACCGGCAGCGGTGCCGGATCCGGTGTCGCCGGGCGCACCGGCGCGACGGGCGGTGGCGGAGGGGGCGGCGGCCCGGGTGGCAGCAGATCGATGTGCAGCTGCGTCGGACTCCGTTCGTCGACGCGATGGGTGTTCGACGAGGGGCCGAGATCGATCTCGAGCGTGGTGCCGTTGACGCGCACGCCGGTGACGAACTCGGTCTCGAGTGCGGTGGCCGGCGTGAAGTCGAGGGCCACCGCGTCGAAGCGCAACGTCAGCCGGTTGCCCTGGCGTGTCGTCTGCACGGGCGCGGCCGGCTGGATGTTGACGATCAGGCGGCCCGCCGGTCCCTGGCGCTCGAAGTGCACCGACACCTGCGGCAACCGGACGTCGCCGACGAGCACGACGCGGCCGGTGCGCCGGACGTCGATACGCGTGCCGATGGCGGGTGCGATGGCGAGCCGCAGGAAGTCGATGGGCACCTGCCAGTTGTTGCCCTCGCCTTCGATGGGCGCCGGCAGCGACACGATGCGGCCCGGGCCGATCGACGCGAACGACTGGCCGGGAATGAGCAGAATCGTCTGGCCGCGTCCGCGGACCGTGAGGCCGCCCACGAGCGTGTCTTCCGCGAGTTGGAGGCCGAAGAGTGCGGCCACGGTCTGCAGCGGCACGAAGTCGACGTTGCCGCTCGTGCGATACGGTAGCGTGCGCTGGCCGTCGGCCGAGTAGACGGTGTACGTGCTTCCCTGCGTCGAGGGCTGCGCCACGACGAGCAGCGCGGTGAGCAGGCCGAGGGCAACCGCGAACGGTCGCGGCAGGAAGCGGGAAGAACCGGTCATGCGTGACGGCTCATCATAACAAGGCCACGGTGCGTGCATCACGACACCGTCGTCAACGGTTCCCGTGCGCCGCGCGCGTGGTGGCCGGTTCGATGACGAGGAAGGCGACGGTCACGACGGCTGCGGCGGCCACCAGCAGGGGCGCTGAGGGATCGTCGGTCCGTGCCGCGATGACGCCGTCGGCGAGCAGCAGCGCGGCGAACACGATGTCGGCCGCGCGGACCCATCGCCGTGCGCGCCGGTGCTGTATCCACCACTGGTCGGGGTACTGCCGCGCCGCGAACCAGAGGTGCAGACGCAGGGCGCCGGCGACGGCCGCGGCCACGAGCGCGAGCAGGAACAGCGGCACGCCCACTTCCGATCCGAGCATGTGCCGCACGCGCCAGAGGGGAATCAGCAGCAGCGTGTACGCGATGGCCACGGTCGCCTGATGGAACTGCCACCACCAGCGTGCGTCGCGGCCCGTGGAGGCGCGCGCTGGTTCGGTGTCGGTCTGTCCGATGCGCGAGAGTGCCGCGGCCAGCGCCGCCGTGTCGCTGTAGCGGAGGTCCGCGCGCTTCTGCAGGCAGCGGATCACCACGCCGTTCAGCCGATCGATCACCTCGTCATCCTGCGTATGGGGGAGCGGGAGCGGATCGGGTGCGGCTTCGAGGATCCGCGCCAGCGTGGCGGCCGGCGTGCGCGCGAGAAAGGGGTGCGTGCCGGTCGCCAGCTCGTACAGCAGGATGCCCAGCGCGAACTGATCCGATCGTGCGTCGACACCGATGCCGCGAATCTGTTCCGGCGACATGTAGGCCGGCGTGCCGAGCGCCGCGCCGTCGGCCGTCAGCGGCGCGCCCATCTGATCGCTCGTGATCGCCAGGCCGAAGTCGAGGATCTTGATGACGCCGTCGGGCGTGCGCACGATGTTCTCGGGTTTCAGATCGCGGTGCACGATGCCGCGTGCGTGCGCATCGGCCAGCGCGCGCGCGACGGTGACGACAATCGCGATGGCATCAGCCGCGGGCAGCGGTCCACGAGCCAGCACGTCGCGCAGCGTCTCGCCGGCCACGTACTCGCTCACCATGTACAACTGACCGTCGTACTCCTCGAGCGCGAAGACCATGGCGATGTTCGGATGCGCGATCGAGGCGGCCACGCGTGCTTCGCGCCGCAGTCGCTCGAGACGGTCGCGGTCGCCGCCCGAGGCCGGCGCCACCATCTTCAGCGCCACCTGCCGCCCGAGCCGCTGATCTTCGGCGAGGTACACGATGCCCATGCCGCCCGCGCCGATGACGCGGATCACGCGATACGGACCGATCGGCACGCCTGCCGCGACGGCCGGGCGCGCGTGTGTTGGTGGCACGCCGGCCGGGCTGCTGATGAATCCGTCTGCGTGTCCGTGCACGCGCAGGAGCGAGGCGACCTCGTCGTGCAGCGCGGCGTCGCTGCCGCACACGGCCACGAGCCACGCAGGGCGATCCTCTTCGCGCACCGACAGCGCGCGCTCGAAGAGGTCGGTAATCCTCGCCCAGCGGTGGGGATCGACCGGCGTCGTCACGCGGGCGGTTGTCCCTCGATCTCGCGCAGCAGGAACGCGCGGGCGATCGTCCAGTGGCGCTTGACCGTGGCAGGGGAGACGCCGATCGTCCCGGCCGTCTCTTCGACCGACAGCCCGCCGAAGTACCGCAGCTCGACAATGCGCGCCTGATCGGGGGCGAGGGCTTCGAGCTTCGTCAGCGCGCGATCGAGCTGCAGCACGTCGACGTCGTGACCGGGATGGTGTCCGGCCAGCAGCGCGTCATCGAGCGTGACCTGCACCGGCGTGCCGCCGCGCTTGGCCGCGCTACGGCGGCGCGCGCGTTCGACGAGCAGCCGGCGCATCGCGATGGCGGCGATGGCCGTGAAGTGCGCGCGACTCTGCCAGGCCGGTGATGCGGTGGTGGCCAGGCGCAGATACGCTTCGTGCACGAGTTCGGTCGCCTGTACGCTCTGGAATCGCTCGCGTCGCACGTACGCGTCAGCCAGGCGGCGGAGCTCGTCGTACACATCGGCGACGAGCGGGGCGATCTCGGGATCGTGGGACACCGGAGAGGATTATCTCCCGGCGCGAGTCGCGTTCTACACTGACCCGCCAACGGAGGCCCCGATGCCTGTTGTCTCGTCTGTCGCTCACCGAGCCCGGTGGCTCGTCGGGTTGTGCGGTGCCGGCGTGCTGCTCGTGGCCGCGACGCTCGCGGGGAGTGCCGGCGATGCGCCGGCGGTTGCGCAGCGCGCTCCCTCGGTGCGCCCCAACATCGTCTGGATCTCGGTCGAGGACATGAGTCCGCACCTGGGCGTCTACGGCGACGCGATGGCCCGGACGCCGAACCTCGATCGGCTGGCGGCCGAGTCGATCCGGTACACGCACGCCTTCGCCACCGCACCGGTCTGCTCGGCAAGCCGCGCCGCCATCATCACGGGCATGCACCAGGCGTCGATCGGCGCGCACCATCACCGGACCACGGAGGACCGCGTGCCGGAGGTGCCGGGACCGTATCTGGCGGTGCCGCCGTTCTACGTCAAGGCGTTTCCGGAATACCTTCGCGCGGCCGGGTACTACACGAGCAACCGGGCCAAGACCGACTACCAGTTCGGCGAGCCATTCACGATCTGGGACCATCACGCGCAGGCAGCGCACTGGCGGACCCGCACGGATCCGAACCAGCCCTTCTTCTCGGTGTTCAACATTGCGGTGACGCACGAGAGCCAGATCTTTCCCTCGAGTCCCGCGCGGAAGGGCAAACCGCTCGTTACCGATCCGGCGAAGATCACCGTGCCGCCGTACTATCCCGACACGCCGCTCGTGCGCGAGGAGATCGCGCGGATGTACGACAACGTCGCCGACATGGACGATCGCGTCGGCGAGATCCTGGCCGCGCTCGACGACGACGGCCTTCGCGACAACACGATCGTGGTCTTCTGGAGCGATCACGGCGACGGGATGCCGCGCGGCAAGCGATCGCTCTACGACTCGGGGCTGCGCGTGCCGTTGATGATCCGGTGGCCGACGGCACTCGATCCGCCGTTCGCGCCGGGCACGGTCAGCGACGAACTGGTCAGCTTCGTCGACCTGGCGCCCACCGTCCTGGTCATGGCCGGCGTCGACGCGCCCGCGCACCTGCAGGGACGGGCCATCGTCGGGCCGCGCGCCAGGCCGGCGCCTGCATACGTGTTCGCCGCGCGCGATCGGATGGACGCCGAATACGACATGATGCGGTCGGCGCGCGACGGCCGGTTTCTCTACATCCGGAACGTCCTGACGCAGCAGCCGTACGCCAGCCACGTCATCTACGGCAACCAGAGCGCCATCATGCAGGAGTGGTATCGCCTGCGCGCGGAGGGTGCGCTGTCAGGGCCTCCAGCCTTGTGGATGCGGAGCACGAAACCGCCGGAGGAGCTGTACGACACGCTGGCCGATCCGCATCAGATCAACGATCTCGCTGGCGATCCGGCCAGCCAGCCGACGCTCGTGCGCCTGCGCCGGGCGCTCGACGACTGGATGCAGCAGGTTGGCGACCAGGGGCTCATCAACGAAGCCGAGATGGCGCAGCGCATGTGGCCAGGCGGCGTGCAGCCGGAAACGGCCCAGCCGTACATCGTGGACCGGCGTTCGTCGGACGCGCCGTCCCGGCAGCCGACGCTCCGGTTCGACCGGCCGATGGAGGTGGTGATCTATGTGCCGACACAGGGCGCGTCGATCGGCTACACCTTCGATGAGGGGCCGAATGCCCGCTGGCGTCTCTACA
Source organism: uncultured Solibacteraceae bacterium (assembly GCA_964627115.1). Taxonomy (GTDB): domain Bacteria; phylum Acidobacteriota; class Vicinamibacteria; order Vicinamibacterales; family SCN-69-37; genus SCN-69-37. The sequence continues at coordinate 19,614 of CAZVHY010000047.1, forward strand.
CGGGCCCGATTCTCGTCACCGAGTCCGCGACGATCCGCGCCAAGGCCATTCGTTACGGGTACCGGGAGAGTGCAGAGAACAGCGCGCGTGTGGTGGTGGATGGCGCCGGCAGGTGAGGAGTCGCCGGCGGTCTCACCAGAGATCAGGACGCCGGCACCAGTGGCGTCGCGTCGCCGCCCGGTGTCCGGCGCCGGAACGCGCCGGGCGCCACGCCCTGCCATCGCTTGAACGCTTTCGAGAACGCGGCGTCGGCGTCGTATCCGACACGCGCCGCCACTTCACTCAGGCTGTGGCTGGTTGTCTGCAGCAGCCGCGTGGCGCGCGCCATACGCCAGCGCGTCAGGTAGGTGAGTGGCGGCTCGTCGACCAGTTCGCGGAAGCGCG
>CAZVHY010000048.1:0-3128 GCA_964627115.1 uncultured Solibacteraceae bacterium
GGCCACCTGGAACGCCATCTCCTGCGAATCGGCGATGGTCGACACGAACAACCCCATGCCCAGTGCGCCGACGAGAAAGATGGCGAGCACGAGCATCAGCTCGATCCAGTTGCCATTCATCGGCAGATCGAAGAACACCATGGCGGCCAGGATGATGGCCGTCGCGCCGACCTGGGAAAGGACGAGATACGGCAGCGTCTTGCCCACGACGAACGCCAGCGTCGACACGGGCGCCATCCGGATCTGCTCCATCGTGTTCCGTTCCTTCTCGCGCACGATGGACAAGGCCGTGGACACCACCGCCGTGATCATCGAGATGAAGGCGATCAATCCGGGAACGAGGAACACGGTGCTGCGCAGTTCCGGGTTGTACCAGACGCGCGGTTCCACGGTTACGATGCTGATCTGCGGTTGACCTGCCCACACCGCCGACACCTGTCGCAGGACGGCCGTCGTGTAGCCGAGCACGGTCGTGGCCGAGGTGGCGTTGTCGCCGTCGAGAATCACCTGGATCTGCGCCGCGTCGCCCTCGCGTACGGTCCGGCCGAACCCCGGCGGCACGACGAGCAGCACGCGCACCTCGCCGCGGTCAATGAGCGCGTCACCTTCGGCGGCACCCGACGGCGTGGCCACGACGTCGAAGTACGCCGATCGCGCGAACGCGGCAATGACCTCGCGGCTCTCCGACGAATGATCGCGATCGTCGACCGCGAGCCGCACGTTGCGGATGTCGAAGTTCAGCGCGTATCCATACAGAAACAGGAAGAACGTCGGGATGACGACGAGAATGGCCAGGGTCCGGCGATCCCGGCGGATCTGACGGAGCTCTTTGATGGCAACCGCCCAGACGCGCGTCATCATGCGGCGCCAGCCCTTTCGGTCCGATCCACGACGTCGAGGAATACGTCCTCGAGCGATGGCGTCACCGGCGCGACCGAACTCACCTTCAGCCTCACGGCCTCGAGCAACCGGCGCACGTCGTCGGGCGTCGTCGACGTCTCGCGCAGGACCGCGTGCACGCTGGTGCCGAACAGGCTCGTCTTCTCGACGGCGCGTTCCGTGTCGAGGTGCGCCATGATGCGCACCGGCTCCTCGCCGACGACTTCGACGATCGGCCGATTCTCGAACGTGCGCTTGAGCTCCGTCGTGGTGCCCAGCGCCGCAAGCTTGCCGCCGTGAATGATGGCCACGCGATCGCACCGTTCGGCCTCGTCGAGATAGTGCGTGGTGACCAGCACCGTGGTGCCGTGCGCGGCGAGGTCGTCGATGAGGCGCCAGAAGTCGCGGCGCGAGACGGGATCGACGCCACCCGTTGGTTCGTCGAGAAAGACAATGGGCGGTTCGTGCATCAGCGCGCACCCGAGCGCGAGACGCTGCCGCCACCCGCCGGACAGCGCCGACGTGAACGCGCGCTCCTTGCCCGCCAGGCCGGCCATCTCGAGCACGAACCGGCGACGACGCTCGAGACGCTCGCCGCGCAGGCCGTAGAGACCGGCATAGAAGCGGATGTTCTCGTCGACCGTCAGCCGTTCGTAGAGCGAAAACTTCTGCGACATGTACCCGATGCGGCGGCGCACCGCCGCCGCATCGACGTTGACGTCGATGCCGTCGACGATCGCGCGCCCCGACGTCGGCGCGAGCAGGCCGCACAACATGCGAATCGTCGTCGACTTGCCGGCGCCGTTGCTGCCGAGGAAGCCGAACACTTCCCCGCGCTCGACGTCGAACGACACGTCGTCGACCGCCCGGAACGCGCCAAAATGGCGCGACAGGCGGTCGACGACGATGGCGCGCTCGCTCACGGGCGCTCTCCGAGCGCCCGTGCCAGCCGCGCGTCGTTCACACGAAGCGCGGCGCCCAGCTCCGCGCGCTCCAGCTCCGCTTCGAGCAGCACGACGTCGCTGTCGAGCACCTCGGTGCTCGTCGCGACGCCCGCCTCGAAGCGCTCCCCCACCACGCGCCGCGCTTCGGCCGCCGCGGCCACGGCCTCGGCGGCCGCCTCGATCGCGGCGCGCGTCGTCTCTACGTCGAGCTGCCGCTGGCGGAGTTCGACGCCGACCGCGGCGTCGAACTCCGCCAGGCGCGCCGCAATCGCGTCGGCCTGCGCCAGGGCGGCCGCGCGCTCGGCGCGCGCGCGGCCGCCATCGAACAGCGACCACGTGACGTTGACGCCCAGATCCCAGGACGTGTGCCAGCGGTCGGTGCGCGGCACGAACCGCGCGTTCGGCCGGGACGGCTCGATGGATGCCAGCGCCGCGATCTGCGGCCGCAGCGCGGCGGTCACCGATCGCGCGAGCGCCTCGGCTGACGCCTGGCGCTCCTGGAGCGCCAGGCGCTCGGACCGGCCGGCCGTCGCACGCGCCACGAGTTCCCCCGCATCGCGTGCCGGTGCGGCTGGCTGGCTGGTGTCGATGGCACTGGTCAACACAATCGTGCTGCCTGGCGGCATGCCGGTGAGACGAGCCAGTTGCGCCTCGGCCATGGTCGCCGCACTGCGCGCGCGGATGAGCACGATGCGCTGCCGCGCGCGCTGCGCCTCGGCGGCCAGGCGTTCGCTCGGCGGCACCAGCCCCGCGTCGACACGCGCGGAGGCGTCCTGCACGAGCGCATCAGCGCGTTCCTGCGCACGCTCGAGCACCGTCACCCTCTCTCGCGTTGTCGCCAGTGTCCAGTAGCTGACGATGGTGTCGAGCGCCACGTCGGCCGCGGCGGCGGCTTCGTCGGCTGCGGCGGCACGTTCATCGGCGCGGGCCGCGTCGACGAGTCCGTCGACGCGGCCCGCGGTGTAGAGCGGCATGCCGATCTCGGCACGCACGCGATAGTTCGACGGGATGTCGGGAAAGATCACGCGCACGTCGCCACTGGGCTGCGCGATGCCGAATTCATCGACGTGATTGGTGCGGACGACCCCCGCGCTGGTGGTGACCGCGGGCCGCGCGGCCGCGCCACGGACGTCGACCGTGGCCGCGGCCGCGCGCGTCCGGGCGCGCGCGTCGGTGAGCCGTGGCGCGTGCGCCACCGCACGCGCCACGGCGTCGTCGACGCTGAGGGGTTGCTGCGCCCGCGCTGGCGTCGCGAACGCGAGCGCCAGCGCGGCAGCCATCACGAGGGGGCGTGTCGTTGTCATC
>CAZVHY010000048.1:3228-5131 GCA_964627115.1 uncultured Solibacteraceae bacterium
GTCCGGCGCGAGCCGGACGGCCGCCAGGCGGTCGATGAACACGTCTTCGAGGCCGGGCAGGACGGCGCGCACGGTCGCGCCGTCCTGCCCGGCCTCGGCGAGCACTCGCGCAATCGTCTGCGCGTCGTCAGGCGACTCCGCACGCACGTGCAACCTGTCGCCGAATCCTTCCACGTGCGCCGGGCCGAACGCGCCGGCAAGCACCTCGCGCGCGTACCGCACCGACGAGGGCACCACCTCGAAGAGCACGCCACCGAACGACGTCCGGAGACGCCCTGGTGTATCGAGCGCCAGCACACGTCCCTCGTTCATCAGCAGCACGTGGCTGCACCGCTCGGCTTCGTCGAGATACGGCGTGGCCACGACAATCGTGAGTCCACCGGCCAGGAACTCGCCGAGCAGCTTCCAGAACTCGCGGCGCGAGACAGGGTCGACACCCGTCGTCGGCTCATCGAGCACGATGACCGGGGGTTCGTGAATCAACGTGCACGCCAGCGCGAGTTTCTGCTTCATGCCGCCCGACAGTCGATCGGCCAGCCGATGACGGAACGGCTCGAGCCCGACCAGATCGAGCAGCCGCGAGCGCCGGGCGCGGAAGTCGCCAACGCCATGAAGCCGCGCGAAGAACTCGACGTTCTCGTCGATCGACAGGTCGCCGTACAGGCTGAAGCGCTGCGACAGGTAACCAATCGAGCGCGTCGCCGCGGCGCGGTTGCCGTACGGGTCTTCCCCGAGGACGCGCACCTGCCCTTCCGCCGGCTTCAACAGACCACAAATCAGCCGCAGCGTCGTCGTCTTGCCGGCACCGTCGGGACCAATGAGACCGAACATCTCCCCACGCGTGACCGAGAACGACACACCATCAACCACGAACGGCCCACCAAACGTCGCGCGCAGATCGCGGACGACCACCGGATCGGACGCCGCGGCAACGACGGCTTCACCCGAAGGAGAAATGGCGGTCGACACGCTTCAGCCTCCCGTCACCTGTCGCACCATGGCACGTCGCCCCTCGCACCGACCATCTCCTCACTCACCACGTCACTTCCACCGGCATGCCGGGTTTGAGCACACCGTCGCGGTTGTCGACGTTGATACGGACCCGATAGACGAGCCGCGAGCGTTCCGCCGCGGTCTGCACGTTGCGCGGCGTGAACTCGGCGCGCGGGGCGACGAAGGCCACGCTCGCCTGGATCGAGTCGCCCGCGTCGGTGCGGACGACCACCGGCTGGCCGATGCGCAGCGACGGCACGAGCGGTTCTTCGACGTACGCGTTCACCCACGCCCGGTCGAGATCGACAATGACCGCCACCGGAGCGCCCGGCGCCACGAGCTCACCGGGCTCGACGAGACGCGCGGTGACCACGCCAGCGACCGGTGCGACGAGCGCGGCTTCGTTGCGATCGTGCTCGAGCGTCGCGATCTGCGCATCGACCGCGGCGAGACGCGCACGCGCGGCATCGATCTCCTCGGCGCGCGAGCCGGCCTTCAGGCGTGCCAGCCCGGCACCGGCGGCCGCGGCTCGATCGGCCGCCGCCCTCACGCGCGCGTCGGCGAGTGTCCGCCGCGCGGTCGCATCGTCGCGCTGCTTCTCGGATCCGGCGCGACGCGCGAGTAACTGGTTGAAACGCGCCTCGTCGGCCACCGCCGCCGTCTGCTCGGCTTCGGCGGCACGTCGCTCCGCCCCGGCCGCAGCCAGTTGCGCCTCGGCCTGCGCGATGTCTTCGACACGCGCTCCGCGCTGCAGCAGCCGCAACTGCGCGTCAGCCTGCGCGCGTTCGGCGGCAGCGCGCCGAAGAGCAAGATCGAGCTCAGCCGTCGACAACGACGCGACGGGCGCTCCTGCCTCGACGCGTTGTCCTTCAGTGACCGCGACCTCGGCCACACGGCCAGGCACACGCGC
>CAZVHY010000048.1:5231-19984 GCA_964627115.1 uncultured Solibacteraceae bacterium
CGACGCGTTGTCCTTCAGTGACCGCGACCTCGGCCACACGGCCAGGCACACGCGCCGCGACGCGCACCTCGGTCGCCTCCACGTAGCCTGTGGCACGATTCGCGACCGGTTCCCCACGACTCCCGCATGCCGACACCGACAGCAGGATGGCGCCGACGACCAACGACCGAGTTGTGCTGTTCATGCCCGTGCGCTCCTGGAAACCGTCCGCTTCGTGCCGCTGTCCCGCGGCCCTGCGGCCACGCCACCGTGCCGTCCCGCCGCCGGGCTGCCGTGCCGCCGTGCCGCCGTGTCAGGAACGTCCTTCGACTGCAGCGCGCCGAGCGCCGCACGTTCGACGTGGCGCAGCAGGTCGTCCGGCGTTGGCGCCGGAAACCGTTCTCCGTGCCGGCCCAGCCGCTCCCTCGCGGGCGCCGACGCCGCGAACATCAGGATCGGACCGACGATGCCGAGTTGGGCGATCAACGGGTGGACGGGCTGGAATCTTCCCGCCTCGACGCCGCGGGCGATGACGCCGGCAAGCACTTCGAGCACACGGCGTATTTCAGCCAGGATGGACGCGTCGATGTGCGTGCCACCGTCGGCGAGCTCGCGCAGCCACATCGACGCGAAGTGTGGCCGGCCGGCGACCTCACGCGCGATGGCGTTGATGAACGCGCGCAGCTGCGTCTCCGCGGGGACCGAAGCCGACACGTCGGCGGTCACCGCGTCGGCAATCGTCCGGAACACGCCAGCCAGGATCTCCCGGTACAGCGCCGCCTTGTTCTTGAAGTGGTAGTAGATCATCGCCTTGTTGAGGCGGGCTTTCGCGGCGATGCGGTCCACCTTGGCTCCGGCAAAGCCACGGACCGCGAACTCGGCCGCGGCAGCAGCCAGCAACTTGTCCCGGCTGAGCGCGGCGCGCGTGTCTTGACTAACCATTTGGTTAACAAGCATACCCCAGAAGGCTGGAAGCCGGGAAGCCTGGGAGGAGGCTGGAAGGCCGCGCGGCCGCGCGGCCGTGCCGCCCGCCGCCGCGCAGCCCTCTAGAGCAGCTCCTGGAGTCTCTGATGTCCCGCCCGGCTCACCGGCAGCCGCTTGCCGTCGTTGAGAATGGCCATACGGCTGTCCTTCGCGTACAGCTCCACGCGCGACAGACGCTCGATGTTCAGCAGGTAGGACCGGTGGATGCGCACGAAGCGCCGCGGATCGAGACGCGTTTCCAGATCGGACAGCGTCTGCTCCTTCAGGAGCGCGCGCCCCCCGGTGTGGAACGCCACGTAGTCGTCCTGCGCCTCGACGTAGTCGATGCGATCGACGGGCACGACGTGCACCTGCGCGCCGTCGCGGATCACCACGCGCTCGAGCATCTGCGAGGGTCGTGCGGTCCGCGCCAGTGCGATGGGATCGGGCGCGGGACTGCCCTGCCGCTGGCGCACGCGGTCGATGGCCTCGGCCAGTCGCGCGTCGGTGAACGGTTTCAGCAGGTAGTCGACCGCGTGGACCTCGAACGCCCGCAGCGCGAACTCGTCGTAGGCCGTGACGAAGATCACCGGCACCGAACGACCGACGAGCTCGAGCAATTCGAACCCGTCGAGCTTGGGCATCTGAACATCGAGCAGCACGACGTCGGGCTGGATCTCACCGATGGCTTTCACCGCCTCGAATCCGTTGGCACACTCGCCGATGACCTCGACATCCTCGACACTGGCGAGACCTGCGCGGACGGCCATCCGTGCCGGTTCCTCGTCGTCGACGATCAGTACACGCAGGACGCGCGGTTCACTCATGCCTGCTCCTCATACGGAAGGGTCACCGACACCTGAAACGACTCGGGATCGGACGCCACGGCCAGCGCTGCCGCGTCTCCGAACGTGGCCGCGAGACGACGACGGACAATCGCGAGTCCGAGGCCCGTGCCTCCGCGGCGACTGTCGGCATCGCGCGGATTGGCCACGACGATCACCACGCGATCGCCGGCGCGGCGTGTCGAGACGGTCACCAGCCCACCCTCGAGCCGCGTCGCCACGCCGTGCCGCACCGCGTTCTCGACGAGCGGCTGCAACAGCAGCGGCGGCACGAGCGTGCCGGACGTCTCGTGCGCCACGTGCAGATCCACCTGCAGGCGCGCGCCGAACCGCACCTGCTCGATCCGCAGGTACTGCTCGATGAGCGCCACCTCGCGCGACAGCGGGATGCGCGCCGACGCGCCAAGCTGGACGCTCTGGCGCAGGAAGTCACCGAGCCGTTGACACATCTCGCGTGCGCGCGCGGGTTCGACCGGTATCAGCCCGGCAATCGAGTTGAGACTGTTGAAGAGGAAGTGCGGATCGAGCTGCGCGCGCAGCGCCCGCAGTTCCGCGTCGCGCTGCGCGACGTCGGCCTCGAGCGCCCGACGCGACGCGATCGACGTCGCTTCGACCGTCTGCCCGGCCTGATAGGCGGCCGCCGCCAGCACGTATCCTGCGAGCCCCAGACTCAGCAGCACCGCGAACACGCCGGGACGCGCCGGATCGCCCAGGCTGGCGCCCAGCGTCTCGATCACCCGCCACCACCACTGTCCGGCCGACGCCCAGAACGCCGACGCCACGACCGCTGACACGACCACCGTAACCACCGGACGCACGGGTCCGGCGCCGGGCACCGCGGCTCCCACGACGTACCACGCCGACAGCGCCACCGGCCCGCCCAGAAGGCCCAGCGGCACACCGAGCAGCAGCGCGCCGGTGAGCGGCACGCCGAAGGTGCCACGCACCACGAAGGCGATGACCAGCCCGGCCGCCACCCACGCGGCAACGTGCAGGCCGAACCAGCGACGGTTCGCAAAGGCGGGGTGCACCTACGTCTTCACCTCGACGCCACCCATCATGATGAACCCGCGCAGGACGAGTCGATGCCGGCTGTCGGACGACCCCGCGCTCTTGTCCGAGGCACCGCCCATGATGGCGATCGCCTGGTTCGAGACGATCCAGTCGGGCGGGACCTTGATCTCGACACCTCCCATCACGACGAACAGATCGACAACGGCCTCGCCGTTGATGGCCGCCTGGCGGAAGTCGAGCTGGACGCCGCCCATCACGGCTGTCACATCCGCGCGACGGAACAGCGACGACGTCACCTTGCGTTCGATGCCGGCCCAGAACGCCAGATCGGAAATCGACTGGTCGGTCATGCCGGGTTCGATCGGACGCAACCCCACCGCCCGCTGGATGATGACCACGCCCACCATGACGAGCGCCATCGGGAAGATCGTCGACAGGCGCACCGGCCAGCCCATCACGACCGACAACGTCCACCAGCCACCGACGAGCGCGATGAACCCGGCCCAGATACGTCCGCCGGTGTCAGCCGCGCGCGTGAACATCGAGACGCCGATGGCCAGGACGCCGACCGGCCAGTAGCTGAGCAGGTGCCGCGCCTGGACGAGCCCGAGGTTCTCGGCCAGCAGCAACGCACCGACCGCCACGACGAGCAGCCCGATGAGCGCCTGCGGATTGAACGAGAGCGGCGGGCGCGAATCAACCGACACGAGAACCATCCCTTCGAGCCCGGCAATCACCGGACGGACAGATCAGCAGGACGACGCCGTAGAGCACCAGGATGAGCGGCCATGTCTGCACCCACGCGAGCACCCGCGTCGACCAGAGCAGCAGCAGGACACCCCACCCCATCCACAGCAGGCCCTCGCGTTGCCGGAGTCCTCGCTGAAACCCGACGGCCATGAGCCCGAGGGGCCACAAACGTCCCAGCGCGCCGAGGCTCCACCACCCGGCCTGCGATCCGAGCAGCAGCATACCCGCACCGATGAAGAGGGCGCCCGTCACGGCCTGACGCCAGGTCCTGCTGTCCATCATCGCCCTCCCGACGTCACGGCAGGCCCGCCACGGCCTGCACGACCAGCACCGGTTGCGTCAGGATGAGCCACAGGACGACGCCAGCCAGCAGCCCCGAGGCCATGCCGACAACGGCGAACGTGGTGAACCAGATGCGGCCAGCGCCGGTCATACGCCATCACTCCTGGGTCGACGATACGCAGCCGCCCGACCGCGCGCACCGGCAATCCGGTCAGTGCCGGCCATGTCCCGGTGAATGGCGCGCGAACGATAGAATGAACGGTATGTCCCGCTCGATGATGCCCGTCCTGCTGCTGCTCGCGCTGGTGGCGACCGCCTGCTCGCGTCCCGCCGATCCGCCGGTGACCAACCGCTACGAGTTGACCGGCCAGATTCTGGCCATCAACACGGAGACGCGCCAGCTCACGGTCAAACACGACGATATCGCCGGCCTGATGCCGGCCATGACCATGACGTTCCCCGTGGCCGTCGAGAGCGACCTCACCGAACGCATTCCCGGTGACGTCATCACGGCGACGCTCGAAGTCACGGCCGGTCAGGGCCGGCTCGTCGATGTCGTGAAGACGGGGACGGCGGCGCTGCCGTCGAACACGAACGAGGTCGCCCTGGCCGCCGGCGTGCTGGCAGAAGGCGACACGGTGCCCGACGCCGCGCTGGTCGATCAAACCGACCGTCGCCGCTCGCTCGCCGAGTGGCACGGCACCGCCACGCTCTTCGGGTTCGTCTACACGACGTGCCCGCTGCCCAACTACTGCCCGCTCATCGATCGCCAGTTCGTCACGCTGCAGAACGCCATCGCCGCTGACGCACGGCTCACCGGCCGCGTGAAGATCGTGTCGATCTCCATCGATCCCACCCGCGACACCCCCGAGATCCTGACCGCGCACGCAGCAAAGATCGGCGCCGATCCGGCGGTCTGGACGTTCCTGACCGGCGACTCGGCCACCGTCGACCGCGTGGCCGGACGTTACGGTGTGGGCATCAGTCGTCCCGACGTGCCGGGCGAAATCTCGCACAACCTGCGCACGACGCTGGTGGGCGCCGATGGACGCGTGCGGAAGATCTACACCGGCAACGAGTGGACGACCGACGAGGTCCTCGCCGACCTGCGTGCGGCGGTCGCGGCCGAGTGACACTGACCACGCCGGACGCGTTGCCGTTCACGCCGGCCGAGCGACGGCTGATCGCGCGGCTGCGTACGCCGTCGGCCGTGCAGGCGTGGCTCAACGCCCTGCCCTACAATACCGAACCTCCGCCCGATCGCCCGACGCTGCGCACGTTCCGCGGCGTCGTGGCGCGCCGCACGGCGCACTGTCTCGAGGCCGCGCTCACGGCCGCCGTCATCCTCGAACAGCACGGCATCGCGCCGATGGTCATGAGCCTCGAGTCGATCGATCAGCTCGACCATGTCGTGTTCGTCTATCAGCGGGCGGGCCGCTGGGGATCGGTCGGTCGATCGCGCGATCCCGGCCTGCACGGACGCAAGCCGGTCTTCCGTTCGCTGCGCGAACTGGCGTGGAGCTACTTCGAGGGGTACATCGACCGCACGGGGTGCATCAAGGCGTACGGTGCCGTCGATCTGCGCGTGCTGGGCGGGTACGACTGGCGCCTGTCGACGGGCAATGTCTGGAAGGTCGAGCGCCGGCTGTTCGAGATTCCGCACGCGCCGATGCGCTACTCGCAGTCGCGCGTGGACCGGTTGCGGCGGCGATACGTGGCGTACCTGGAATCGCACGGCGGCCGGAAGCCGCTCTACTACGATCGCTCGACGTGGTCGCCGCTGCCGGCCGAATATCGGCGCAGCCGATAGCGGTCAGTCGAGATCGAAGTCGCGGCTCGGCTTCGAGATGGGTTCTTCGCGCGCCTGTTTGAGCGCTTCCTCGAACCGGCGCGACAGCGCGTCGCCGCGCGTCCGTTCGGACTGCACTGATTGCTCGAACAGCGAGTCGCGCCGCGCCTTCTCCTCTGCCAGGATCCGGTGCGCGTCGTCGAGTTTCGGTTTGTCGGGACGCTCGGCCTCGATGTGACGCACCACGCGCTTCAGCCCGGCGTCGATCACGAGCGTCGCATCGCAGCACGGGCAGGTGACTTCGTACTCGGTCTGCAGCTTGGCCACGGGAGTCCTCTCGGGTACGTCTGGTACGTCGGGTACGTCGGGTACGTGAGGTACGCTGCGGACGTTGGATTTCGACGCGCGCGTACCTGACGTACCCCACGTACCCAACGTACCTGTCTATGATACTGAGATGACCGGATTCGTGCATGGCTGACGGCGGACGAACAGCACCCAAGGAGTGGGTGGATCTGCGCGTCGCGACGTACAACATCCATCGGTGCCGCGGCCTGGATCGCCGCGTGCGTCCCGAACGGATCGCCGCCGTGCTGGCGACGATCAACCCTGATGTCGTCGCGCTCCAGGAAGTCATTGGCCCGAGCCTGTCCGGTCCAGGCCAGGCCGAGCAGCTCGGCGCCGCGCTCGGCATGGGCTGGGTGATGGCGCCCACGCGGGAATTGCGCCGGCACCAGTTCGGCAATGTCATCCTCAGCCGCTTCCCCATCCGCGAGCAGTCGCGCGTGGACCTGTCATGGAAGACGTGCGAGGCGCGCGGCGCGCAGCGTGTGGCCATCGATCTCGGCGACGTCGGCCTGCTGCACATCTACAACGCGCACCTGGGCACGGCGCTGCTCGAGCGGCGGTACCAGGCGCCGAAGCTGGCCGACTGGATTGCCGATCGCCACGTGGTCGGCCCGCGCATCGTGCTCGGCGATTTCAACGAATGGGGTCGCGGGCTGGTGGCCGACATCCTGGCCGAACGGCTCAAGAGCGTCGACCTCTACCCACACCTCAAGCGGCGCCGCACCTATCCTGGCTTCTTCCCGGTGCTGCACCTCGATCACATCTACTTCGCGGGGAATGTCGAGATCCGGCAGATCACGCTGGAGCGCACGCGGCTGTCGATGGTGGCCTCGGACCACCTGCCACTCGTCGCCGACGTCAGGATTCACACGAAGAATCGGGCGTGATCTTCGGGGGCAACAGGTGCGACAGGGACGACAGGCGACAGGTGCGGCCGGCACTTCTTGGGCCGGACGATTTCATTCAGCACTGAAGATGGCAAGCATCCGGTTCCTGTCGCCTGTCGCGCCTGTTGTCCTTGTTGTCTCCGACTTCACCCACGCCTCGACGGCCGCTTTGTCGGCGTCGCTCAGACGGGCATCAGGGTGCAATGGGAGATAGATGGGCAGCGGCATGCTTCCCCGCTCGATTTCCTCCCACGCCTCGTTCAACACGTCGCGACGCTCGGACGCCGAGAGCCGGTTCCAGGTGGAAAAGTTGAGTTCCTCGCGTCCCTGGTGGGTGTCGTACGCCACGAGCCACGAAGCGGGGGCCACGCGGGAATACCACGGCCACGTGGTTTCGTTCGAGTGACAGTCGTAACAGGCACGGCGCAGGATGGCGTCGACGTCCGCGGGAGCGGCGACGTCCTGTTCAACGGGCGGATTCGTGCGATCGACCGGGACGAACTGGGCCGCCACGAAGAGCACACCCGCGGCGAGCGCCAGGCGCCGAAGGCCGCGGCGTCGCGACATGGCCGATCAGCCTTCTTCGTAGTCGGAGTGCGCGGCGGGCAGGATGCGCGTGGACGGACGCAGCGCCTCGCGATGGTCGTGGATCGGGACGCCCGCCACGTGCATGGGCAGCAGGCAGGCCGGCGCCTTCACGTCGACCAGGACCACGACGGGACTGCCCTCGACGCCGTTGCCGAAGACGACCTGACATCCGCAGGCCAGGCGGGCACGCCCCGGCTCGCGGACGGACGGAACTCGTTTGCTGCGTTCGGTGCTCAGAACAACTCCTGAATCTGCCGTTCGAAATAGTCCTTGCCGTGGATGCCCGTCACCTTCGCGTGCACCGTCCCGTCGGGCCTGATGAGCCAGGTGACGGGAATGGCCATGAGCGCGTCGTACGCCTTGGCGACGTCGTCGCGTCCGAGGCCGACGAGCATCGGATAGTTGACCTTGTAGGCCTCCGAGAACGTCCGGATGTCCTCCACGGGATCGTCGACCGAAACGCCGACAATGGTCAACCCCTGGTCGCGGTATTTCTCGGTGAACTCGACGAACCAGGGAACTTCGGTCTTGCAGGGCCCGCACCAGGTGGCCCAGAAGTTGATGACGAGCGGCTTCCCCTTCAGGTCCGCCAACCTGACATCCTGGCCGTCGACGTCCTTCAGGACGAAGTCGAGCGGCGCCTCGCCGTGATCGCCGGGATGCGTCGCGTTGCGGTTGCAGGCCGGCCACGATCCGAGCGCCACGGCCACGGCCAGCGCTCTCACCCAGCGATTCTGCCACCAGCGCCGATCGGTTCGTTGCTGCACGTTCACCACATTACTACAGTCGCGCGGACGAACGACCTCTGGCGGCGACACTGCCGTCTTCCGGCGACGCGACTCCGCGGGCAATCCGGCGCCCGGCGGCGTCATCGACCGAGGCACATCCTTTGCTGCCGCCCTCGACTTCCGGCACACGTTATCTGGTCCGCCGCCGTGGATGGCGTTGCCTGGCCGCTCATGCGCCGGGTGTAAGATGCCCGGCAGGGTTCGCGTCTCGTTTTTCTGACCGCCAGAGGTGATCTATGCGGCTGCGCCGCTTCCGCACGTTGACGCTCGTCGGGTTCATGGCCGCCCTCGGAATCGGGAGCCTGCCCGAGCCGGTCGACGCCCAGACGCCGTACGTCCCGTACTTCGGCAAGAACCGGGTGCGATACGAACGGTTCGACTGGCACATCTACCGCACGGACCACTTCGACATCCTCTACTACCCGGAGCTCGAGCCGCACCTCGAACGTGCCGCGTCCTACGCCGAGAGCGCATATCAGCGCATCAGCGCCGACCTGAAGCACGACCTGGCGCAGCGGGTCCCCCTCGTTCTCTTCAAAACTCAGAGCGAGTTCCAGACCAACAACATCGCCGGCGAACTGCCCGAGGGCGTGCTGGCCTTCGCTGAGCCCGAGCGGCGGCGGATGGTCATGCCCATCGACGAGCCGCCCGACCAGCTCTACCGGCTCATCGTCCACGAGCTCACGCACATCTTCGAGTTCGACATCATTCCGCGCGGCATCATCGGCGGCGGCATCCCGCTCTGGGTCGACGAGGGCCTGGCCAACTACATGGCCGGTTACTGGAACCCGGTCGACCTCATGCAGGTGCGCGACGCCGCGCTCACCGACAACGTGCCGCGGATGAGCCGCTTCGACGCGCAACCCCTGACCGGCCGCCTGCCCTACTCGATGGGACACGCCGCGTTCGAGTTCATCGAAGAGCGGTGGGGCAAGGACGGCGTGCGCCAGTTCCTCTTCTCGCTGCGCAAGAACGTGCTGGGCAGCGGTGAGACGGCGTACCAGGAAGCGCTGAAGATCGAGCCCGAGGAGTTCGACGATCAGTTCGACCGCTATCTGAAGGAGCGGTTCAAGCCGTTCCGCGACAAGCAGCGCCCGGTCGACTACGGGCGCAACGTCGCGCCCAACGCCGAGCGGACGCCGTTCGTGTACGTCGTGTCGATCGAACCCTCACCGAGCGGCGACATGCTGGCGGCGGTGATCTTCAACCGCAAGGACATGGAGCTCGACATCGTGCTGATCTCGGCCTACGACGGCCAGATCATCCGCAATCTGACCAGTGGCTTCGATCAGAACCGCGGGTTCGAGTACATCGGCACGGCCGGCGGCCTGCGCGGCAACCTGGTGCCCTGGATTGCGTGGGCCCCGGTCGGCGACCGCATCGCGTACTTCGGACGCGCCGGCAAGGGCAAGGATCTCCTCGTCCAGAACATCGTGACCGGCAAGATCGAACATCGCGTCAAGCTCGACAAGGTCGACGCGCCCGAGTCGCCCGCGTTCAGCCCCGATGGCCGATACGTCGCGTTTGCCGCCATTTCCGGCGGCGCGACCGACATCTATACCGTCGACCTGTCGTCCGGCGCGCTGCGCAACGTCACGGCGGACGCCACGGCCGATTACTCGCCGGCGTTCGCGCCCGACGGCCAGTCGATCGTCTACACCGCGCGGATTGGCGGCAACGACAAGCTCTTCCGCGTGAACCTGGCGACCAACGCGCGTGAACAACTGACGTTCGGCGCGCACGACGACACGGCGGCGAAGTTCGTCGACAGCCGGACGCTCGTCTTCACGTCGACGGCCATCGACCCGGTGGCCGACATTCCGCTCGAAGAAGTCCGCAACGCGAACATCCCGAACGTCTGGACGCTCGACCTCGAGACACAGGAGCTCCGGCAGTGGACCGACACGATGACCGGCAACGTCTCGCCGGTCGTGCTCCGGCAGGGCGGCGCCCTGCGCATCGCGTTCGTGTCCTATTACAAGGGCCTCAACAGCATCCACGCCATCACGGCCGACACGCCGGTCGCCACGGTGGCGTCGGAGGACTTCGGCGGCCCGGGCCCGATCTTCGAGTTCACGGCCCCCATCAGCCACGCGCTCAACCGCGACAACATCCACCGCAAGGGCACGTGGGAACGGATGATGCTGGCCGGACGGCCGCCGCTCAATCTGGGCATCACGAGCAACAACACGCTCTACGGCAACACGCAGATCACGTTCACCGACCTGCTGGGCGACAAGGAAATCAGCTTCTACGCGATGTCGATCGCGCAGTACCGCACGACGGCGCTCACCTACGTCAACATCGGGCGCCGTCTGCAGACCGCGCTGCAGGCCTTCACGCAGGACACCTACTACTTCGGCCAGGACATCGTGAACTCGGGCGCGCTGTACGATCCGCGCATCGCGCCGTTCATCAGCCGCGACATGGCCGAGTCGGTCCGCCGTCAGCGCGGCGCCACCGGCTTCGTGATCTACCCGCTCAACCGCTACTCGCGCCTCGAGGCCTACAGCGGCTACATCCACATGAGCGAGGGCTACGTCAACGACGCCCTCCAGCAGCAGGCCGAGCAGTACCAGATCGATACCTACGGCCGATCGCTGTTCCGCAACGGCCACATGATTCCGTTCGGCCTGTCGCTCGTCAACGAGTCGACCATCTTCCGCGAGTTCGGCCCGGTGGCCGGACGCACGTTCAAACTCTCGTACGACGCGTCTCCGGCGCTCGGGTCCAACTGGATTTCGCGTCAGGCGGCCGACGTCGACGTCCGCCAGTACCTGCGGCTGGCTTCGAGCGGCGTGTTCGCCGCGCGCTTCAAGGGCTTCAAGAGCTGGGGACGGAACCCGGACTTCAACTACTTCGGCGGCAACTCGGAACTGCGAGGCTACGAGTACCTGGAGTTCATCGGCAACCAGGGATTCTTCGCGAATGCCGAGCTCCGGTTCCCGCTGATCGAGGCCATGCTGACGCCCATCGGGATCCTCGGCGGCCTGCGCGGCGCGTTCTTCGCGAACCTGGGCGGCGCGGGCTTCAACTCGCAGCCCTTCAACTTCATGACCACGCGCGCCAGCGAGTATCAGCCGGTCGTCGGCTACGACGTCAACCCCGACCAGTCGCTCACGCCGCGCTTCGGCGATCCCATCAACCTCAGCGGTCCACGGCTGCTCAACGGCCGCGCATCGTACGGCTTCAGTCTCCAGAGCTTCCTGCTCGGCTTCCCGATGCACTTCGACTTCTCGTGGAAGACGCTCTTCAACAAGGACTACGAAGACGCGCTCTTCCGGTCGTGCTTCCAGACGAGCGCGACGAACGTCGAGTGCGTGCCCGACGGCAACTCGTTCCGGAAGATGAAGTTCGACTTCTGGATTGGTTATGACTTCTAGCGGCGGGCGCTCGCCCGCCGACTCCTTCACCGAAATGGTGCAGGTGGTTCTCCCCAACGACGCGAACCCGATGGGGTTCGCGCTCGGCGGTTATGTCATGCACCAGATCGACATCGTCGGCGCCATTGCGGCGCACCGGCACACGCGGAGCCTGATGGTCACCGCGGCCGTCGACGGGTTGCAGTTCCTGCACCCGATCCAGGTCGGCGATCTCATCATCGTGACCGCGCGGGTGACCGGCGCGTTCCGCACGTCGGTGGAAGTCGAAGTGGAAGTGTTCGCCGAACAGGTCCTGACCGGCAAGCGGCGGCAGACGAGCATCGCGTATCTCACGTTCGTCACCGTCGAGCAGGACGGGGTGCGCACGGAAGTGCCGCCGCTCCGGCTCGACACCGACGAAGACAGGCGCCGCGCCGCCGACGCCGGAGAGCGCCGCCAGGCTCGTCTCCACGCGCGCAGGAACCGCTGACTGCCGTAGCCGGCGGGCTTCATGCCCGCCGGGTCCGCGGGGCATAAAGCCCCGCGTCTACGATCGCCTTCCCCCTACAACCGTCGCAGCCGGATCCGCTGCACGGTGTGGTCGGCGTCCTTCTCGAGCACCAGCCGCGCGCGCTCGCGCGTCGGCGAGATGTTCTCGCGCAGGTTCACGCCGTTGATGGTCCGCCAGATCTCGCGTGCCGTCTCGACGGCCGCCGCTTCGTCGAGCCGCGAGTACCGGTGGAAGTACGACCGCTCGTCTCGGAATACGGTCTCGCGCAGGGCCAGGAACCGTTCGACGTACCAGCGCTCGATGTGCGCTTCGTTCGCATCGATGTAGATCGAGAAGTCGAAGAAATCCGACACGAACATACGCGGCCGCACGGGCTCTCGACGCCGGGGCTCACTCACGACCGGACGCAGGTCGCCGGTCTGCAGCACGTTGAGCCCCTCGACGATCACGATGTCGGGCCGGTCGACCACCTGGAACTCGCCCGGCACGATGTCGTACGCCTGGTGCGAGTAGACCGGCGCATGCACCGCACCGGCCGCGCCTTTCACGTCAGCCATGAACTCGACGAGCCGGCGGACGTCGTAGCTCTCGGGAAACCCCTTGCGCCCGAGCAGCCCCCGTGTCTCGAGCTCGCGGTTGGCCAGCAGAAATCCGTCGGTCGTGACCAGGTCCACGCGCGGATGCGCCGGCCAGCGGGACAACAGGGCCTGAAGGATGCGCGCGAACGTGCTCTTGCCGACCGCCACGCTTCCGGCAATGCCGATGACGTACGGCGCCGGGCCCGGCAGGCTGCCGAGGAACGTGTCGGTGGCTTTGTGCAGGGTCTGCGTGGCGGCGACGTGCAGGTTCAGCAGGCGCGAAAGTGGCAGGTAGATCGCTTCGACTTCGGCCAGCGACACCTGCTCGTTGATGCCGCGGAGTTCCTGCAGATCGGATTCGGACAGTGTGAGCGGCGTGGCGGCCCGCAGGCGGGCCCAGGACTCACGTGCGAAGTCGAGGTAGCGCGATGACATAAGCGGGCCGGGAGCGAGCCGGAGAAACCGTCCGCATCCCGGCCCGGCAGAAGACTTACTTCTGGAAGTACTCCGCGTTCTGACCGATGAAGCCCTGCCACTTGTCCGGGACTTCGTCGAGCGCGTAAATCGCCTCGACCGGACACGCCGGCACGCAGGCGCCGCAGTCGATGCACTCGTCCGGATGAATGTTCAGGATTGCCGCCGCTTCGAACTCCGGTTCGTCCTTGCGCGGGTGAATGCAGTCGACCGGGCAGACGTCGACGCAGGCAGTGTCTTTGGTACCAATGCAGGGCTCGGTGATGACGTAGGCCATTCTCTCCTCCGAAGTCGGCACGCGCCGCACGGGACTGTCCGTCGCCCGTGTCTCTGGCCACCGTGTCGATCGGTCGGTGCATTGTGACATGCCGTGACCGGCGCTTCAACAGAAGGCCGGCCGCACGGGCGCAGTCCGGCGCGCTTCTGCACGCGGTCGCAACAAGGACATCGGCGCGAATCTGGCCGATAATGGTCGGTGATGTCGGTCTCCCCCGTGCAGTTCATCCGCGGCCGTCGCGTCAAGGACGCGATGCTGACGCGGGAAGCCAAACCCGCGTGGCTCAAGGTGAGGGCACCGGGGTCGCCCAACTACCTCCGGCTCCGCGGCCTGATGCGGGATCTCGGCCTGCACACCGTCTGCGAAGAAGCCCACTGCCCCAACATCGGTGAGTGCTGGCACCACGGCACGGCGACGTTCATGATCATGGGCGACGTCTGCACGCGCGCCTGCGGCTACTGCAACGTCCGCCACGGCGCGCCCGCGCCGCTCGACCAGACCGAGCCGGTCAAGCTGGCGCACGCCGTCCAGGCCATGGCGCTCGACTACGTGGTCATCACGTCGGTCGACCGTGACGACCTCGCGGACTTCGGTGCCGGCGTCTTCGCCGCCACGGTGCGCGCCATCCGCGCAGAACGCCCCGAGTGCCGCATCGAAGTGCTCATCCCCGACTTCCAGGGACGGGAAGACGCCCTGCGGATCGTGCTCGACGCCGGGCCGGACGTCCTGAACCACAACACCGAGACGGTTCCCCGGCTTTACCGCATGGCAAGACCCGGCGGCAAGTACCCGCGCGCACTCGAACTGCTGCAGCGCGCCCGCACGCTGGCCCCGGACATCCCGACGAAGACCGGCCTGATGGTGGGCCTGGGCGAAACGACCGACGAACTGGTGGCTGTCCTGCGCGACCTGCGCGAGGTCGACTGCCAGATCCTCACGATCGGCCAGTACCTGCGGCCCACACTCGCACACCTGCCGATGGAGCGCTACTACACACCCGACGAATTTGCCGCGCTCAAGCGCATTGCACTCGACCTCGGATTCGGCCACGTCGAATCAGGCCCGCTCGTGCGCTCGTCGTACCACGCGCACGAACAGGCCGACAGCTATAGCGCCAGCACTGGCGCTCTGGCGAAAAGTTAGAAGACAGAAGACAAAAGCCAGAAGTGCCGAAAACCTCGAACTTCGAAGTTCGAACGTTGAACTTTCATGACCTTCTGGCTTCTGGCTTCTAACTTCTGGCTTGATCCATGCCCGCGCCTCTGTCCCCCCTCGACGCCGTCCGCGCCTCCATCGTCACGTGCGAGGCCTGCCCTCG